>NZ_BAAGPS010000009.1:0-211293 GCF_054783935.1 Streptomyces pseudoechinosporeus | reverse complement strand
GAGCGCTCCGGTCGAGAACCTCAGAGCTCGTTCAGTGCCGCCCGGACCACGTCCGGCTTGTTCGTGATGATGCCGTCCACCCCGAAGTCCGCGACGCGTCGCGCGCCGTCCGCGGTGTCGACGGTCCATGTGAAGATCTCCAGCTGCCTGCCGTGCGGTCCCTCGAGCGCGTGGATCGAGGCGACGTAGTCGGCCGAGATGGACGTGTGCGTCGAGTTGATCTGATCGGCGAACTTCGCGTACGCGGGCAGCTCCGCGACCGCCGGCGTGCCCAGGAAGCCCGTCTTGATGTCGGGCCGCAGCTCGTGCACGGTCCGTACGCTGTCCGCGCTGAAACTCTGGATGACCAGCTTGCTCCGTACGGCTTGCGGACCCAGCCAGCCCTCGTTGCTGAGGACCTTGAGGGTCTCCTTCTCGATGCCCGGGTAGAGCTCGGGCTTCTTGATCTCCAGCACGAGCTTCTGATGGTTGCGGGAGACCCGGTTCATGTACTGCTTCAGCGTCGGCACGCGCGCGCCCGCGTACTCGGGGCTGAACCAGCTGCCCGCGTCCAGGCGTGCGATCTCCGCCGCGGTGAAGTCCTTGACCATCCACGGGGCCCGGTTGGGGAAGACCTCCTCGACATTGGTCGTACGCGCCAGGTTGTCGTCGTGGATCACCACGAGCTCGCCGTCCTTGGTGCGCTGGACGTCGTTCTCGACCCAGCGGAAACCCAGCTCCGCCGCCTTGTCGATGGCGGCCAGGGTGTTCTCGGGGGCGTAGGCGGAAGCACCGCGGTGGGCGACGACCAGCGGCTGATCATCTCCCACTGCGGCGTGAGCGGGGGAGAGAGGCAGAACAAGGGCGGCGGCTCCCAGGAGTGCTGTGGTCGTGCCGGCGGCAGCGCGCGCGTGCATGCGTACTCCTTGCGTCTGTGGTCACGGACCGCTCCAGGGTGACAGCGGGGTGTCAACAGGAGGGAGGTACAGGATGGCCACAGATTGAACGGAGTTGCCCGACGGCGATCACCAGTGCCGCACAACTGAGGTAAGGGCGTGTTTCTTTGCCGGAAAATCGTTCGAGCGCTCTGGTGGGAGTCATACTCTCTGCGTCAACCCTGGCCGCCATGGCGGTCCTGGGACGGGGGGCATTACAGGAAATTCCGGGATGCAACAGGGTGGAAGGGCAACCGCGCATGCAGGGCACGGTCGACGGATTCAGCTACGGACTCGTCACACCGCTGGTGGCGTACCTCATGGCCTGCCTCGGTGGCGCGCTCGGCCTGCGCTGCACCACCAGATCGATGCTGGTCGCCCACTCATGGAGGCCCGGCTGGCTCGCGCTGGGCTCCGCGGCGATCGGCTCCGGCATCTGGACCATGCACTTCATCGCGATGATGGGTTTCTCCGTCCAGGAGACTCCGATCCGCTACGACAAACCGATCACGTTCGCGAGCCTCGGCGTCGCGATCCTCATGGTCGGCATCGGGATCTTCATCGTCGGCTACAAGGGGGCTTCCGGAACGGCCCTGTTCACCGGAGGCACCATCACCGGCCTGGGCATCGCCTCGATGCACTACCTGGGCATGGCCGGAATGCAGCTCAACGGAAAGCTCGAGTACAACACCTTCACCGTTGCCGCCTCAGTCGTCATAGCCGTCGCAGCCGCGACGGCGGCGCTCTGGGCGGCGGGCCAGGTCCGCGGCTTCCTGTGGAGCGTGGGCGCGAGCCTCGTCATGGGCCTCGCCGTCAGCGGCATGCACTACACGGGCATGGCCGCGCTCAGCGTCCATCTGCACGGCACCACCGATGTCACCTCCGGTGACTCGCCCGCGGCCCTGCTGGCCCCCATGCTGATCGGTCCCCTCGCGTTCCTGTTCCTGGCCGGCGTCGTCGTGATGTTCGACCCGCTGATGGTCATGGGCAAAGCCGACTGGAGCCCGGCCCAGCAGAAGCCCGGCATCCCGGCCCACATGGTCCGCCACACCAGCCGTCGGCCCACGTCCCGCCCGCGCCGCCGCCCCGACCGCCCTGGCTCCCGGACCCCGCAGAGGTAGTGATCTAGGGTCTGTCCGGCGGATCATGCCGGAGACGCGGGCCCTGGCACGCACATCTGCCGCGTTGTCGTCGGTCGCCGACTCCCCCACGCTCGAATCGAGCTCGCGCGGGGGACCCCCATCGCGTCGACTCCCTCCTCCGCCTTGCAGCTGCACGCACCAGACCCCGCTCACCTCTGCTCGCCAGGCACCCTGGCTCTCCTCCGACCTGATCCGCCGGACAGACCCTAGCCCCGTTGTCAGTGGGGAGTCGTACGGTTGATTCATGCGGCCCGTATCCAAGATCGAACGCACGGTGGCGCCCTTCGAGGTCGTCAGTCCCTATTCGCCCAGTGGCGACCAGCCCGCTGCCATCGCCGAGCTCGAACGGCGCGTCCGCGCAGGTGAGAAGGACGTCGTCCTCCTCGGCGCGACCGGCACCGGCAAGTCCGCGACCACCGCGTGGATGATCGAGAAGCTCCAGCGCCCCACCCTCGTGATGGCGCCGAACAAGACCCTGGCCGCCCAGCTGGCCAACGAGTTCCGTGAGCTGCTGCCGAACAACGCGGTCGAATACTTCGTCTCGTACTACGACTACTACCAGCCCGAGGCGTACGTCCCACAGTCGGACACCTACATCGAGAAGGATTCCTCGATCAACGAGGAGGTCGAGCGACTGCGCCACTCCGCGACCAACTCGCTGCTCACCCGCCGTGACGTCGTCGTGGTCGCCTCGGTCTCCTGCATCTACGGCCTCGGCACACCGCAGGAGTACGTGGACCGGATGGTCGCCCTCAAGGTCGGCGACGAGATCGACCGGGACGACCTGCTGCGCCGCTTCGTCGACATCCAGTACACGCGTAACGACATGGCCTTCGCACGGGGCACCTTCCGGGTCCGCGGCGACACCATCGAGATCTTCCCGGTCTACGAGGAGCTGGCCGTTCGCATCGAGATGTTCGGCGACGAGATCGAGGCCCTCTCCACGCTGCACCCGCTCACCGGCGAGGTCATCAGCGACGACGAGCAGTTGTACGTCTTCCCGGCATCGCACTACGTGGCGGGCCCGGAGCGCATGGAGAAGGCCGTCAACGGCATCGAGAAGGAGCTCGAGGAGCGCCTCGCCGAGCTGGAGAAACAGGGCAAGCTCCTGGAGGCCCAGCGGCTGCGCATGCGCACCACGTACGACCTGGAGATGCTCCGCCAGATCGGCTCCTGCTCCGGCGTCGAGAACTACTCGATGCACTTCGACGACCGCGACCCCGGCTCCCCGCCCAACACCCTCCTCGACTACTTCCCGGACGACTTCCTGCTGGTCATCGACGAGTCGCACGTCACGGTGCCGCAGATCGGGGCCATGTACGAAGGCGACGCCTCCCGAAAGCGCACGCTCGTCGACCACGGCTTCCGGCTGCCCTCCGCCCTGGACAACCGCCCCCTGAAGTGGGAGGAGTTCCAGGAGCGCATCGGCCAGGCCGTCTACCTGTCGGCGACCCCTGGCAAGTACGAGCTCTCGCGCGCGGACGGCTTCGTCGAGCAGATCATCCGCCCCACCGGCCTCGTCGACCCGGAGGTCGTGGTCAAGCCGACCGAGGGGCAGATCGACGACCTGGTGCACGAGATCCGCAAGCGCACCGAGAAGGACGAGCGCGTCCTGGTCACCACGCTCACCAAGAAGATGGCCGAGGATCTCACCGACTACTTCCTCGAACTCGGCATCCAGGTGCGCTACTTGCACAGCGACGTCGACACGCTGCGCCGCGTCGAGCTGCTGCGGGAACTCCGTGCCGGAGAGTTCGACGTCCTGGTCGGCATCAACCTCCTGAGGGAGGGGCTCGACCTGCCCGAGGTCTCCCTGGTGTCGATCCTCGACGCCGACAAGGAGGGCTTCCTGCGCTCCGGCACCTCACTGATCCAGACCATCGGCCGCGCGGCGCGCAACGTCTCCGGCCAGGTCCACATGTACGCCGACAAGATCACCCCGGCGATGGAGAAGGCCATCGAGGAGACCAACCGCCGCCGGGAGAAGCAGGTCGCGTACAACAAGGAGAAGGGCCTCGACCCGCAGCCCCTCCGGAAGAAGATCAACGACATCGTGGCGCAGATCGCCCGCGAGGACGTCGACACGGAGCAACTGCTCGGAACGGGCTATCGCAACCTGAAGGACGGCAAGGGCGCCAAGGCCCCGGTGCCCGCGCTCGGCTCGCAGGCCGCCAAGGGAGCCAAGCCGGCCAAGGGCAAGGCCAAGGAGATCGTGCCCACCGACCGCCCTGCGGCCGAACTCGCCGGACAGATCGAGGAGATGACGGAGCGGATGCGCGCGGCGGCCGCCGACCTGCAGTTCGAGATCGCCGCCCGGCTGCGCGACGAGGTCTCGGAGATGAAGAAGGAACTACGCCAGATGAAGGAGGCGGGCATCGCCTGACCACCGCGAATGGCGCGCTGTGTTGCAAGACCGACACAAAGTGTGGGCCAGGCTTCGGCACTGTCAGTGCCCCTGCGTAGGGTTGCTGGTCAACCGCAGGCTTCTGCGGCAACAGGGGACGTTCGAGAGGGGAACAGCGCGTGACGGTCAACATGACCAAGGGTCAGGCCATCAGTCTGCAGAAGAACGACGGAGGCACCCTGACCGCGGTGCGCATGGGGCTCGGCTGGCAGGCGGCCCCGCGCCGCGGCCTGTTCGGCTCGCGCACCCGGGAGATCGACCTCGACGCCTCGGCCGTGCTCTTCGCGGACAAGCAGCCGGTCGACGTGGTGTTCTTCCGTCACCTCGTCAGCGACGACGGCTCCGTGCGGCACACCGGAGACAACCTCGTCGGCGGTGTCGGCCAGGGCGGCGACGACGAGGCGATCCTCGTCGACCTCGCGCGCATCCCGGTCCACATCGACCAGATCGTCTTCACCGTGAACTCCTTCACGGGCCAGACGTTCCAGGAGGTGCAGGACGCGTTCTGCCGCCTGGTCGACGAGACCAACGGCCAGGAACTCGCCCGCTACACACTTGCGGGCGGCGGCCAGTACACGGCGCAGATCATGGCGAAGGTGCACCGTGCGGGCGCGGGTTGGCAGATGACCGCTCTCGGTACGCCGGCCAACGGCCGTACGTTCCAGGACCTGATGCCCGCGATCCTGCCGCACCTGTAGGCAGCTCGGCGCAGACGACAACGAGGGGGAGAAGGCGATGACGGCCGAGCTGGTGCGGGGACAGAACCATCCGCTGCCCCAAGCCCGACTCGAGATCCGGGTGTCGGCCGGCAAGCCGATCGTGGCGGGAGCCACGCTCAGCGACGAGAACGGCAAGGTGCAGGGCGTCGAGTGGGTGGCCCACCCGGGATCGCCCACTCTGCCCGGCCTCGAGGTCTCCAAGCAGGCGGCGGCCGACCACCGTCTCGCCTTCGACCTGGACGCCCTGACAGAGGCCGTGCACAGGGTCAGTGTGCTGCTCGCACTGCCGTCCGGAGTCGGGGGCCCGGTTCAGTTCGGCTCCGTCGCCGCTCCTTTCGTGGCGGTCACCGGACTCGACGGTTCCGAGATCGCCAGCTACACGATCACGGGTCTCGACGCCGAGGCGGCCGTCGTCGCTCTCGAGCTGTACCGCAGGCAGGGTGCCTGGAAGGTACGCGCGGTCGGTCAGGGGTACGCGGGCGGCCTCGCCGAACTCCTCGCCGACCAGGGCTTGGTCCAGGCACCCCAGCTCGCGCACGACATCAACGAGGCGGTGGTTCAGGGCCTGGCACGTTCGGTGGCCGCGCCTCCGCCGCGCACGGCCGACGGCGACCGCTCCCGGCACGCTGCGGCATCGGCACTGGGTTCCGACCAGGGTGGGCCCACCCCTCAGGGCGCCACCGGTCACGTACCGCCGCAGGCCGGCTATCCCGAAGGCCCCGCTCAGGCAGATCCGTCCGCCACCACGCAGCCTTCCATGCCGGGAGCCGGTGGTCCGGTCAACTACAGTCACCCCGGCCGGCAGGCCGCCGCGCCCCCGTCGCCCCCGCCGACGGCGCCACCGGCCCAGCCCGGACAGCCCGCGCAGCCCGTCGCGGGCGACGCGACTGGTTGGTCCATGGAGGAGCGGCTCTACAACCAGGTGTGGGGCATGTTCGAGGATCTGGCCCGCACCATGGCCGCCTATCGCAGCGCCGTCGACTTCGCCGACTCGCGTATGGAACAGGAGCTCGACAAGGTCTTGTCCGACCCGCGCAGCCGCATAGGCGGACAGGCGGATGCCGCGCGTGAGGCGGCCCGGGCCAAGCACTCCCAGCTCGTCGACCAGGCCAGGGCCGCGCTCGACCGCGACCTTGCCCAGCTCACTGCCGAGGCCGAGGTCGTCGAGCCCGCGCTGCCCACGGCGTTCGCGCGCTGGGACAGCCCTGTCTGGCAGGGCTACCGCGTGCCGATGGAGATCCCCATGGCCCTGCGCCTCGGCGATCTCCAGCTGCCCGAGAGCTCCGGCCTGAGCATCCCGATGCTGGTACGGCTGCCGCTGGAGCGTGGCCTGTGGATCGACAGCGGCCGCGCCGGATCCCTCGACGGCTCGCTCGCCGACTCCGACGAGCTGCACCGCCTCGCCATGGACACAGCAGTTGCGCATGCCGCCCGACTGCTCGCCGTCTACCCGGCGGGTGAGTACACGGTGCACGTCATCGACCCGGCGGGTTCCGGCGCTTCGGCGCTCGCGCCGCTCGTGCAGACCGGTGTGCTCCACACTCCGCCCGCCGTCGGCGCCGCGGGCGTGAACGACGTCCTGGCCAGGCTCACCCAGCGCGTCGACCTGGTGCAGATGGCGATCCGCGGAGGCGCGGCCGACTCGCTCCCGCCCGACCTCGACACGGCCGAGCAGCTGCTGATCGTCAATGACTTCCCGCACGGTTTCGACGACCGCGCGGTGACCCAGCTGCGCTACCTCGCGGACGAAGGCCCGGCTGTCGGCGTCCACCTCATGATGGTCGCCGACCGGGAGGACGCCGCCGCCTACGGACCGCTGCTCGACCCGCTCTGGCGCTCCCTCCTGCGCCTCACCCCCGTGCCCGACGACCACCTCGCCGACCCCTGGGTCGGGCACGCGTGGACGTACGAGCCCTCGCTCGTACCGCCCGGCAGCCAGGTGCTCCAACACGTCCTCACTCAGGTCGCGGCAGCCCGCCGCGCCTGGAAGCGCTGACGCTCCGCGGAGTCCGCCGCTTGCCCGTCGCGCGCGTCGTCCCAAGACTTCGTCAACCCATCTGACCAGGGTATTTGGCCTTTCCTTTGCCAATCTCTTTACCAATCCTTGGTGATTGGGGTACCGTAGTTCGTGCGGAGGGGAGTACTCCCTACCTACTGCGGCGTACCCGTCAATACGGATCTGGCCAGATCCCGGGGCGTCGGCCCGAAGGCACCAGGCGTCTCATGCGCCCCAGGGGTCTCGGGTGGAAGAGACCTCCGGCAGCGACGACGCTGACATTTGCCGTTACGTACTGCCGGAGGCGCAGTGGATGTTTCGACGACCCTTTGGGTCCTGACCATCGTGGGTCTTGCCGCCCTCATCGCGGTCGACTTCTTCATCGGCCGCAAACCCCACGACGTATCGATCAAGGAAGCCGGAATCTGGACCATCGTCTGGATCGTCCTGGCCGCACTGTTCGGACTCGGACTGCTCGTCTTCTCCGGCGGACAGCCCGCCGGAGAGTTCTTCGCGGGCTTCATCACCGAGAAATCGCTGAGCGTCGACAACCTCTTCGTCTTCGTCCTGATCATGGCGAAGTTCTCGGTGCCCTCGCAGTACCAGCAGCGGGTCCTGCTCATCGGCGTACTGATAGCCCTCGTGCTCCGTGCGATCTTCATCGCCGCGGGCGCCGCGATCATCGCGAGCTTCTCGTGGGTGTTCTACATATTCGGCGCCTTCCTCATCTACACCGCCTGGAAGCTGATCCAGGAGGCCAGGGCCGACGAGCCCGAGGAGGAGTACGAGGAGAACAGGCTGCTCAAGGCCGTCGAGAAGCGCTTCGGTGTGGCCGACCGCTACCACGGCACCAAGCTGTGGATCCAGCAGAACGGCAAGCGGGTCATGACGCCGATGCTCGTCGTCATGCTCGCGATCGGCACCACGGACGTCCTCTTCGCGCTCGACTCGATCCCCGCGATCTTCGGTCTGACGCAGGACCCGTACATCGTCTTCACGGCCAACGCGTTCGCGCTGATGGGTCTGCGGCAGCTGTACTTCCTCATCGGCGGTCTGCTCAAGAAGCTGGTCCACCTCAGCTACGGCCTGTCGGTCATCCTCGGCTTCATCGGCGTCAAGCTGGTGCTGCACGCGCTGCACGAGTCCGGGGTCCACGTACCGGAGATCTCCATCCCGGTCTCCCTCGGTGTGATCTGCGCGGTCCTGATCGTCACCACGATCACCAGCCTGATGGCCTCCAAGAAGCAGGCGGCGGCCGAGGCGGCGCAGAAGGGGACCGAAGGCACTCCGAAGGACAGCATCGAGGCCTGACAGCCGCGGACGCAGGAACAACCAGCACCGGGAGCGGCGTTCGGCGAATTGCCGACCACCGCTCCCGGTGTTGTCATCCCGCGGCTTTCAGCCCGCGGTGGCCTCGGCCGCGACCACACGCACCGGTCGTGTCTCCGGCAGCAGTGCGAAGCACCCCAGGCTCAGCAGTGCGATCCCCGTCAGATACGCGGCCACGCCCCAGGGAACACGTTCGCCCTGGGCCACCGCCGTCGCCACGATCGGCGTGAGCGCGCCGCCGAGCACCCCGCCGAGGTTGTAGCCCACGGCGGCGCCCGTGCAGCGCACGCGGGGCTCGTACAACTCCGGGAGATACGCGGCGATCACCGCGAACATGGTGATGAATGCGAGCATCGCCACCAGGAAGCCGAGGAACATCAGCAGAGGTTCGCCGGTCGACAGGAGCGCGACCATCGGGAACATCCAGAGTGCGGCGGCCGCGCAGCCGATCAGGCACAGCGGCCGTCGGCCATAACGGTCGCCGAGGAGCGCGGCCACGGGCGTCAGCGCGCCCTTCACGACCACGGCGGCCATGATGCAGGCGAGCATGACGGTACGGCTCACCCCGAGCCGTTCGGTCGCGTAAGCGAGGGACCAGGTCGTCACCGCGTAGAAAACGGCGTACCCGATGGCGAGCGCCCCCGCCGTCAGCAGCAACAACCGCCAGTGACCGCGCAGCACTTCAGCGAGTGGCACGCGCGCGTGGTCGTCGATACCGAGGAACTGAGGGCTCTCGGCAAGCGAGGAGCGCAGCCACAGCCCCGCCACGGCCAGCATCCCCGCCGCCCAGAACGGCACTCGCCACCCCCAGGCTGCGAACTGCGCGTCCGACAGCGTCGCCGACAGCACCAGCACCACCCCGTTGGCCAGCACGAACCCCACCGCCGGGCCGATCTGCGGGAAACTCGACCACAGCCCGCGCCGCTCGGCGGGCGCGTGCTCCGCAGTCAGCAGCACCGCTCCACCCCATTCCCCACCGAGCCCGAGCCCTTGCAAAAAGCGCAGCACAAGAAGGAGCACCGGAGCGGTCACACCGATCGTGTCGTATGTCGGTACGCAGCCGACCGCGACGGTCGCGGCGCCCGTCAGCAACAAGGAGACGACGAGAACGGGCCGCCGTCCGTGCCGGTCCCCGATGTGCCCGAACAGCACCGATCCCAGGGGCCGCGCCACGAAGCCGACGCCGAAGGTCGCGAAGGCCGCGAGCGTGCCCGCCACCGGCGAGAACGTCGGGAAGAACAGAGGGCCCAGGACGAGCGCGGCCGCCGTCCCGTAGATGAAGAAGTCGTAGAACTCGATCGCCGTCCCGGCGAGCGAGGCGGCCGCGAGCCGCAGCATGGAGGGTGCCCTTACGGAGCGTACTTCGCGCATGCCGCGTCAACTACCCACCGTGACAGGTGGTTACGGGGGCGTGCGGGGGCTCATGCAGCGTCAATAGACCACAGTGATACGCCGAGCCGGGCCATCTACGCGGATCACGCCCCCATAGGGAATGACCAGTTGCGGATCGGTGTGACCGAAGTCCACATCGAGGACGACCATCATGTCCTGGGCGTACATGTCCACCGCCCGGAGCACCGCCTCGCGCTGCTCACGCGCGTAACGAGCCTTCGCCTCCGGGGCGTTGGGCTTCTCAAAGGACCACGTCTTGGGGCGGCCCATCAGGAGTGCGGGAAAGCGGCCGAGCAGTCCGCGCTCGCCCATGCTCCGCAGGATCCAGAAGACGTCGTTGGCGCTCGGCATGTCCTCGGAGGTCTCCAGAAGCAGCACACAGCCGTCGTACACGGAGGGATCGCGGGCGATCTCACGGTCCGCCATCAGCAGCCAGGACAGGATCTCGATGTTGCCGCCCCAGGAGCGGGCCTCGACCACCCGCTCCGGGCGGTGCCAGATCCAGCCGCCACCGGGCTCGGTCGGCGGTTCGGAGGCGAAGGTCTCCGGGGAGTCCCATGGCAGGTCGATGTCACGGAAACGCTCGGCGGGCTTGAGGTCGTACTCGCCGGAGGTGAAGAGCGCGGCCCGCAGCGACTCCGCGGTCAGCGGGTGCATGGCGCCAGGGCGGCCCAGTTCGCACATGACGGATCCGCCGTGGTAGCCGACGATGCCGGTGTTCCACAGGTACGCGAGCAGGTTGGTGTTGTCGCTGTAGCCGAAGAAGGGCTTCAAGTTCGCGCGGATCAACTCCCGGTCCAGCAGCGGCAGCACGGTGATCTGGTCGTCGCCGCCGATCGACGCGATGACCGCCTTGATCGTCGGATCGGCGAACGCCGCATGAATGTCGTCGGCCCGCGCCTGAGGTGTCGCGCCCATCGTGCGGGTGGCCGGGTACTCGACCGGTTCGAGGCCGTACTCCTTGCGCAGCCGCTCCAGGCCCAGCTCGTAGGGGAGTGGGAAGAGGCCCGGGAGTCCCGCGGACGGCGAGATGACGGCGATCCGGTCGCCGGGCGACGGCTTGGGCGGATACGTAGGGGACGTCATGACCGGAGCGTACGAGCCGTCCCCGCCCCGGCGCACCGTGATAAACCGAGTCTGAGCAGCAGATCTGAACGGCGCCCTCGGGCGACGGCTCAGCCCACAGGACCGGAGGAACAGTGCCCCGCACCCTCGCCAACGCCCCGATCATGATCCTCAACGGCCCCAACCTGAACCTCCTGGGTCAGCGCCAGCCGGAGATCTACGGCTCCGACACGCTCGCCGACGTCGAGGCGATGTGCGCCAAGGCGGCAGCCACGTACGGCGGCACCGTGGACTTCCGCCAGTCCAACCACGAGGGCGAGCTGGTCGACTGGATCCACGTGGCACGCCGGAACCATGTCGGCATTGTGATCAACCCCGGTGCCTACTCGCACACCTCCGTCGCGATCCTGGACGCCCTCAACACCTGTGACGGTATGCCCGTGTTGGAGGTCCACATCTCCAACATCCACCAGCGTGAGGAGTTTCGGCACCACTCGTACGTCTCGCTCCGTGCCGACGGGGTCATCGCGGGCTGCGGCGTGCAGGGATACGTGTTCGGGGTGGAGCGGGTCGCGGCGCTGGCGGGCGCGGGGCAAGCGGACGCGTGACCTCCGGACCTGCCAGGCATCGGAGTCGGCGGACCCCACGGTGGTGGCCGGCCGCCGGACGTCGGCCGGNCGGCCACCACCGTGGTGGGCCGCCGGCCCGAGGGCGGGGATCGGTTGGCCGGCGGCCCCTCCGCTCAGGAGCCGTCTTCCTGCGCGGGCTGCTTCCAGTGGACCGCGCGGCCCCGTGCGCCGGGAGCGCGTGCGTGACACCGGCGCGTGCGTTCGGTTCACACGGGGCGCGCGACGGCGCGCGCCCGCGAAACACGCGTCCCTGTCCACCAAGCCACCAACGCGCGCCCGGCGTCAGACGGTTCACCAACTCACGCCTGGCGCTGAGCAGTTCACCAGCCCCGCGCGTGCCACTCCGGCAGATGCGGCCGCTCCGCGCCCAGCGTCGTGTCGTTGCCGTGTCCCGGGTAGACCCACGTCTCGTCCGGGAGCACATCGAAGATCTTCGTCTCGACATCGTGGATCAGGCTGGCGAACGCCTTTGGATCCTTACGGGTATTGCCGACACCACCTGGGAAAAGGCAGTCACCCGTGAACACATGAGGATGCCCGTGCGGATCGTCGTAGACGAGCGCGATCGAGCCGGGCGTGTGCCCCACCAGATGGCGTGCGGTCAGCTCCACGCGCCCCACCCGGATCGTGTCGCCGTCGTCGACCAGGACGTCGGTCGGTACGGGAATGCCCTCGGCGTCGTCCCGACCCGTGTACGTACGCGCGCCCGTGGCCGCCACGACCTCCGCGAGCGCCTGCCAGTGGTCGCCGTGCTGATGAGTGGTGACCACGGACGCGATGCCGTCAGCGCCGATCAGCGTGAGCAGCGTCCCGGCGTCGTTGGCCGCGTCGATCAGCAGCTGCTCGTCCGTGGCCCGGCAGCGCAGCAGATAGGCGTTGTTGTCCATCGGACCGACCGCGACCTTGGAGATCATCAGGTCCTGCAACTCATGCACATCCGCAGGGCCGCCGACCTTCACTGCTCCGCTGTACGTCATGTTCCTCAGCCTATAGCGGGGGCAGTGGGGGGAGCGGTCCGCAGTCGGTGCTCAGTGCGGATCCGTCGCGGCGGCCGGCAAGCCAGCCGAGCAGGTCGGCCTGGCGCCCCGTGACGGTGATCTCCGGCTCGGTGGCCGCTCGTCCCGTGCTCCACGCGCGCGTGCCGTCCGTGATGCGCGTGGGTGGCACATCGGGGTGCCCGGCGAAGCGCTCGGCGAGGAAGTCGATCTCCTGCTCCGTGAACTCCTCCGGCAGGTCCTCCAGCTCGTACCCGATCCCCAGATCCACGTGATGCAGCTCCACCTCGACCCACCGCCGAAACGGCACCCGGGATGCCACGTCGGTAACCCCGTTGCGCAGCTCCACCGTGCGGGACCAGTCCGCGGGCGCGGCTCCCGTCGCCTGGAAGCGGGCCGCGCTCTCGCGTACGTCGGCGAGCTGGATATCCAGCGGTCGTGGCGCGTCCCGCTCGATCTCGGTGTCGCGGGCGTCCGCGGAGGCGTACATGGGGCGCCCTTCGAGGACGTTCACGAGAGCGTCCGCGTTGCGGGCTAGGTGGGCCAGGACATGGCCGCGGCTCCAGCCGGGCAGGCGTGACGGCTCGGCCACGGAGGCGTTGTCGAGTTTGGCCGCTGCGGTGAGCAGCCGTTCGGTCGCGTCACGTACTGACGCCAGGTCGCGCACATGATCGTTCATGGCAACGACCCTAGCCCCGCGACACGTTCGGGTGAAGGTGGCAGACCACCCCTGCAAATCGAATGCGCGTGCTATAGGCTCAGGCGCGGCGTCGGGCATGCTGGATGGCCCGGGATTGTTACCAACCAGGGAAACCAACCGGCGCTGTCAGTGGCTCCCCCTAGTCTGAAAAAGACGGGGGCCCCGCCCCTGTCACTTCTCTCAAGAAAGGTGCGGACCGGCGTGGCCGACCGTCTCATCGTCCGTGGGGCACGTGAGCACAACCTCAAGAACGTCTCGCTCGACCTCCCGCGCGACTCGCTCATCGTCTTCACGGGTCTGTCCGGGTCGGGCAAGTCCTCGCTCGCGTTCGACACGATCTTCGCCGAGGGACAGCGGAGGTACGTCGAGTCGCTGTCCTCGTACGCCCGGCAGTTCCTCGGGCAGATGGACAAGCCGGACGTCGATTTCATCGAGGGCCTGTCGCCGGCTGTCTCCATCGACCAGAAGTCGACCTCGCGCAACCCGCGCTCGACGGTCGGCACCATCACCGAGGTCTACGACTACCTGCGGCTGCTCTTCGCGCGCATCGGCAAGCCGCACTGCCCCGAGTGCGGCCGCCCCATCTCGCGTCAGTCACCCCAGGCGATCGTCGACAAGGTCCTGGAGCTGCCCGAGGGGAGCCGCTTCCAGGTCCTGTCGCCGCTGGTGCGTGAGCGCAAGGGCGAGTTCGTCGACCTCTTCGGTGATCTCCAGACCAAGGGGTACAGCCGGGCCCGGGTCGACGGGGAGACGATCCAGCTCACCGACCCGCCGAAGCTGAAGAAGCAGGAGAAGCACACCATCGAGGTGGTCGTCGACCGCCTCACGGTGAAGGAGGGCGCCAAGCGCCGCCTCACGGACTCCGTGGAGACCGCGCTCGGCCTGTCCGGCGGCATGGTCGTCCTTGACTTCGTCGACCTCCCCCAGGACGACCCCGAGCGCGAGCGCATGTACTCGGAGCACCTCTACTGCCCGTACGACGACCTGTCCTTCGAAGAGCTGGAGCCCCGCTCCTTCTCCTTCAACTCGCCCTTCGGCGCCTGCCCGGAGTGCACGGGTATCGGTACGCGCATGGAGGTCGACCCCGAGCTGATCGTCCCCGACGAGGAGAAGTCCCTCGACGAGGGCGCCATCCACCCCTGGTCGCACGGGCACACCAAGGACTACTTCGGGCGCCTCATCGGAGCCCTCGCGGACGCGTTGGGATTCCGGACCGACATCCCCTTCGCGGGCCTCCCGCAGCGCGCCAGGAAGGCCCTCCTGTACGGGCACAAGACGCAGATCGAGGTGCGGTACAGAAACCGCTACGGGCGCGAGCGCGTCTACACCACGCCCTTCGAAGGGGCCGTCCCCTTCGTGAAGCGGCGGCACAGCGAGGCCGAGAGCGACGCGAGCCGCGAGCGCTTCGAGGGTTATATGCGCGAGGTGCACTGCCCCACCTGTGAGGGCACACGCCTGAAGCCCCTCATCCTCGCGGTCACCATCCTGGGGAAGTCGATCGCCGAAGTTTCCGCGATGTCCATCAGCGACTGCGCGGAGTTCCTGGGCGAGATGAAGCTCAACGCGCGCGACAAGAAGATCGCCGAGCGCGTCCTGAAGGAGGTCAACGAACGCCTGCGGTTCCTCGTCGACGTCGGCCTCGACTATCTGTCGCTGAACCGCGCGGCGGGCACCCTCTCCGGCGGTGAGGCCCAGCGCATCCGCCTGGCCACCCAGATCGGCTCCGGCCTCGTGGGCGTCCTGTACGTCCTGGACGAGCCCTCCATCGGCCTGCACCAGCGCGACAACCACCGCCTCATCGAGACCCTGGTCCGGCTGCGCGACATGGGCAACACGCTCATCGTCGTCGAGCACGACGAGGACACCATCAAGGTCGCCGACTGGATCGTGGACATCGGCCCCGGCGCGGGCGAGCACGGCGGCAAGGTCGTGCACAGCGGCCCCCTGAAGGAGCTGCTGGCCAACCCCGAGTCGATCACCGGGCAGTATCTGGCGGGCAAGAAGGAGATCGCGCTCCCGGAGATCCGCCGCCCCGCCGACCCGATCCGCAAGCTCACCGTGCACGGCGCCCGCGAGAACAACCTCCAGGACATCGACGTGTCCTTCCCCCTGGGCGTCCTCACAGCCGTCACAGGCGTCTCGGGCTCCGGCAAGTCGACGCTCGTCAACGACATCCTCTACACCCACCTGGCCCGCGAGCTGAACGGCGCCCGGAACGTTCCCGGGCGGCACACGCGCGTGGACGGCGACGACCTCGTCGACAAGGTCGTACACGTCGACCAGTCGCCCATCGGCCGCACACCCCGGTCGAACCCGGCGACGTACACCGGAGTCTTCGACCACGTCCGCAAGCTGTTCGCCGAGACGACCGAGGCGAAGGTCCGCGGCTACATGCCGGGGCGCTTCTCCTTCAACGTCAAGGGCGGCCGCTGCGAGAACTGCTCCGGCGACGGCACCATCAAGATCGAGATGAACTTCCTGCCGGACGTGTACGTCCCCTGCGAGGTCTGCCACGGGGCGCGCTACAACCGGGAGACCCTGGAGGTCCACTACAAGGGCAAGTCCATCTCCGAGGTCCTGGACATGCCCATCGAGGAGGCCCACGGCTTCTTCGAGGCCGTGCCCGCGATCGCCCGCCACCTGAAGACCCTCAACGACGTCGGTCTCGGCTATGTGCGGCTCGGCCAGCCCGCGCCGACCCTCTCCGGCGGTGAGGCCCAGCGCGTGAAGCTGGCCTCCGAACTCCAGAAGCGGTCGACGGGACGAACGGTCTACGTACTCGACGAGCCGACCACCGGTCTGCACTTCGAGGACATCAGCAAGCTGATCTCGGTCCTCTCGGACCTGGTCGACAAGGGCAACACGGTCATCGTCATCGAGCACAACCTCGACGTCATCAAGACCGCGGACTGGGTCGTCGACATGGGCCCCGAGGGCGGCAGCGGCGGCGGCCTCGTCATCGCAGAGGGCACGCCCGAGCAGGTAGCGGGGGTGCCGGCCAGCCACACCGGCAAATTCTTGCGCGAGGTTCTGGGCGCCGAGCGCATCAGCGACGCCGAACCGGTGAAGGCCCTGCGCAGGGCGGCGGCCAGGAAGACGGTGGCCGCCAAGTCGACAACGAGGACGGCGGCGACGGCCAGGACCGCCAACAGCACTGCCACCAAGAAGGCGGACGCGGCCACCAAGAAGGCGACTCCGGCGAAGAAGCCGGCGGGGGCCCGGAAGGCCTGAGCCTGGTTCGTACGCGTGCATCCGGCTCACACGAACGCGCCGCGCCCCACGGGAACTCCCCGTGGGGCGCGGCGCGTTGCACAGTCAGTCGCCCTACCCCTGCGGCTCGACGAACTGCATGTCCAACTGAATCTTGACCACATCGCCGAGCACCCCGGGGGCGAAGTCCAGGCCGAAGTCGCTGCGCCGGATCTCGCCGGTCGCCTCGAAGCCGGCGTGCCTACGGTTGTCGATGACGGAGTCCACCACGCCCCCGAACTCCACGGCGAACGTCACCGGACGGGTCACCCCGCCGATCGTCAACTCGCCCTCCATCGACCACTCCTCGCCCTTTCCGGACACGCGAGTGGATCGGTACGTCATCGTCGGGCGGCTCGCCACGTCGAGCAGTTCGGGGGAGCGGGTGTGCGCGTCACGGTCGGCGTTGCCGGTGTCGATGGAGGCCAGCGCGATCTCGGCGCTCACCTTGATGCCGTCGGCCGACTCACCCACGTACAGCTCGGCCTTCACCTCGCTGAAGCGGCCCCGCACCTTGGCGATGCCGAGGTGGCGGATGGTGAAGTTCACGGCGGAGTGGAAGGGGTCGAGCTCCCAGTCGCCGGGGAGCAGCGGGAGAGCGGAAGCGGTCACAGCGGTCGGGGAGTTGTCGTTAGCCATGCGGCCACTCTGCGGGAGGTGCCGGACGGGAGGGAGACCGGGCTGAGGATGGTAGTGACAGGGCCACCCTCCGGTGCTCGTGCGTTGATACGTTCTTTGGGTGAGCGACAACGAGCTGGGCACCTTCTTGCGCACGCGCCGTGAGGCGGTCACACCCGCCGAGGTGGGGCTGCCCACCGGACCCCGTCGCCGCACGCCGGGACTGCGCCGCAGCGAGCTGGCCACGCTCGCCGGCATCAGCGTCGAGTACCTGACCAGGCTCGAACAGGGCCGTGACCAGAATCCGTCGTCCCAGGTGCTCGGCGCCCTGGCGGACGCGCTGCGGCTGCCTGTGCACGACCGCATCCTGCTGCGCCGCCTGGCGAAGGAGTCGAGCGACGGCGCCATGCTCTGCAGCGGCGGGATGACTCCGACCCGCACGGTGCGCCCCACCGCGCGGGCCCTGCTGGACCGGCTGGAGCCCACCCCCGCCGTCCTGCTGAACTGGCTCGGCGAAATCCTCGCATACACCACCGGTTATCAGCGGCTCGCGGCCCCCTTGGGGCTGCTCGACGGCGCGCACCCCAGCATCCTCCGCTACGTGTTCACCGACGAGAGGGCCCGCACCTCCTACCCGGACTGGGACCGCGTGGCCGACGAGCAGGTCGCCGTCTTCCGGCACGAGGCGCCGTCCAGCGATCCCCATGTGGCCGCGCTGATCGACGAGTTGACCATCACGGCCGGAGCCCCGTTCGCCGACCGCATGGCCGCCGTGCCCGTCATGCCCCGGCCGGCCGGGGCCGACCTCGTCGCCCATCCCGAAGTCGGCCCTCTGCGCCTCGCCCACGAGACGCTCGCCCTGCCGAACGACGGTCAGCGCCTGATCGTGCACCTGCCCGCCGACGACGCCACGGCCGATGCGCTCGACCGGCTCAACGGCCGCCGGCCCGGCGGGCTGCGCGCCGTCAACAACTGACGCCCGCAGACAGCCACAGAGATCGCCTCTAGAAATCGCCCACCTCATAGGCGTACGGCGGCTCCGCGCCCGCCCGTGAGCAGGTGACCGCCGCCGCGCGTGCCGCGAAGCGCAACAGGTCGCCCCAGCCGTCGGCGCCCAGGTCGGCCAGTGCCGCCGTGGACAGGGCGTCGCGGGCGGCGAGGCCGTGCAGCAGCGCCGCGTTCACCGTGTCGCCGGCGCCGATCGTGTCCACCACGTCGACCCGTTCGCCCGGCACGGCGTATTCCGCGCCGTCGCGGGTGAAGACGGTCAGGCCGTCGCCGCCGCGCGTGATCACGACGGCCGCCGGGCCCGACGCCAGCCACTCGCGCGGGGTGCCGCCGAGCCAGTCCGCATCTTCCTCGGACAGCTTGAGCAGCGACACCGACGGTAGCCAGCTCTTGAACCGGGCCCGGTACGCGTCCGCGTCGGAGATCAGCACCGAGCGGATGTTCGGGTCGAGCGCGGTGAACACGCCCCGCGCGGACGCGACCCGCATCAGCTCCTCGTACGCACTCGCGCCCGGCTCCAGCACCAGCGAACAGGTACCGAAGGACACCGCCCTTGCCTCGGACGGGAGTTGGTCGGGAGCCGAGAATAGCCGGTCCGCCGTGCCTTCGACGTAGAACGAGTAACGGGCCGAGCCGTCCGTGCCGATCGACGCGACCGCGAGGGTCGTCGGCTCCGCGCCCCGCTGCACGGACGACACATCGACATTCGCCTCGCGCAGCCCGTCGAGCAGGGCCTCGCCGAAGGCGTCGGACGACACCCGGGAGCAGAAGGCGGCCGGGGAGCCGAGGCGGCCCAGCGCCACCGCCGTGTTGTACGGGCCGCCGCCGCGGCGCGGATCGAGTCCCGCGAGCGCGCCCGCCTCCTGCGGCACCAGGTCGATCAGGGCCTCACCGGCGACGACGATCACGAGTCGGGTCCTTTCTCGGGGCAGCCGCACGAGGTGCGGTGAACGAAGGCGGAGGGCAGCCGGAGCGTACGGGCCGGACGGCCGGGGGAGGCCAGCCGTTCCAGGAGCAGCTGTACGGCCTGGGCCCCGATCTCCTTGCTGGGCTGGGAGATCGCGGTGAGCCGGGGCGAGAAGAGGTCTGCCCAGAAGAAGTCGTCGAAACAGCACAGGGCCACGTCACCGGGCACGGACAGACCCCGCTCACGCAGGGCTCGCAGCGCACCGATGGTCATGGCGTTGTTCGCGGTGACGAGCGCCGTCGGCGGCGCCGGGAGGGACAGTAGGTCGCCGGTCGCGCGCTCGGCTCCCTCCGCCTCTGAGCTGCCGGAGACCACGAGGCGTTCATCGTACGGAAGCCCCGCGTACGCGAGCCCGTGCCGGTAACCCGAGAGCCGCTCGCTCGTGGTGCTGAGGCCCGGCAGGCCGCCGACCAGGCCGATCCTCTTGTGGCCCAGCTCGGCGAGGTGGGTGACCAGTCGCCTGACGGGCTCAGCGTTCTCCGCGCAGACCTGGTCGAACGCGAAACCGGGCGCCGCGCCCTCGTCGACCAGCCGGTCCAGGAACACCGTCGGTACGTCATGCCGCCCGAGGTAGCCGATGAGCTCGCCCGGACGCACCGACGGCGCGACGATCATGCCGTCCACCCGCCGCTCGTGCAGCAGTTGGACCACCTTGCGCTCGTGCACCGGATCGTCATGGGGGTCCGCGATCAGCAGGCTGTAACCGTGCTCGAGGGCACCGGCCTCCACTCCCTGCAGGATCTCCGTGAAGTACGGATTGCTGATCGCCGACACCGCGAGCCCGATGGACCGGGTACGCGCGGTGACCAGGGATCTCGCCAGCGAGTTGGGTGTGTAGCCGAGCTCGTCTATGGCGTCGAGCACGGCCTGGCGGGTGGCCGGCCGCACCGGGCGGGTGTCGTTGAGGACGTGCGAGACCGTCGCAACGGAGACGCCCGCGCTGCGAGCCACGTCGGCCATCGTCGCCATGCGGTGCCCCTCTCCGACCCTCTCCCACCTCGCCCGGCCGACCAGCCGGGCGCTGTCTGGACGGGACCGTACCCCATGGAGTGGCTGACGTAAACGATTGCGTAAGCGTTTACGCAATCGCTTACGTCAGCGTTTACGTCATCCCCACGCCCAAGCGCCGCCTCAGCCGCTCACTCCCAGTCCCAGCCGATCCCCACGATCCCCGACCGCACCCGCGGCTCGACCATGTGCACCGACCGATGGCGCCCGCTCAGCGTCAGTTCCTGACGGCCGCTGCGCGGCGCCGCCGCCGAGTGCTGGGTGAACCGGTGGCAGCGCACGGGCAGCGCGTCCTCGGCGAACCGCACCTCGAGGGCGTACTGCCCACCCGGGGAGCCGAAGTCGCGGACGTACTCCCTGGACACGCCGGCCGTGCCGTCCTCGATGCTGTAGCGGAACAGGTAGGTGTCGCCGATCCGCAGCCGTGTGTCGAAGAGCAGCTCCGCCACGAGCACCCCGGTGTCGTGGTGCCAACGCACGCGCCCCGTACGGCAGTTCTCCAGGGCGAGCACCGTCATGCGCTCCGGTGCGCACCCCGGGTCGCCATGGTGGACGGCCACATAACGGTCGATGCCGTCCTTGTGGGCGCGCACGATGTGCTGCGAGTCGCGACCCGACAGCTCCCGGCGCGAGCCGATCCGCACCCGCTCGTGGTGGCCGAGCGTGTGCAGTCCGCTGTCGAGCGACGCTCCCAGCTCGGCGAGCAGCTTCTCCAGAACGCCGGAAGCCTCCACCAGGGAGCGGTACGAACGGGCCGCGGGGCGTGCCGGATCAGAGCGCTCCTCGGCCTGGGCGAGCAGGCGTATCAGCGATTCGTCGGGCAGCTGGAGGATCTCCTCCAGGGCGCGTACGGCCCGCAGCGACTCGGGGCGCTGTGGGCGGCGGGCGCCCTGCTGCCAGTAGCTCAGGCTCGTCACGCCGACTTTGACCCCGTACCGCGACAGGTGGTGCTGGACGCGCTGCAGTGGCAGTCCCCGGGCGGTGATCGCGGCGCGGAGGGCGACATGGAAGGGGCCGTCCCGCAGGGCAGTCTCCAGTTCGGCCGTGGCGACGTCCGCGTGCTGTATGCCGTGCCGCATGCAGGAGCCTTTCTGTGAATGCCGAGGTTTACGGCCCCAAGTCACCCCGCATTGAAGCGTGTTGATCACGGCCCGACAACACTTGGCGCCCAGCGATCAAAACTCCAGCGGTCCTGTCCACAGGGTCGTAGAGGCCCTGTCCACAGGGCAGCCGCGGTGTCACACCGCGCCAGTAGGGTGTGAGACATGGCCGATCCCTCCAGCTACCGCCCCAAGCCGGGGCAGATCCCCGACTCGCCGGGGGTCTACAGGTTCCGCGACGAGCACCGCCGGGTGATCTACGTCGGAAAGGCGAAGAGCCTGCGCCAGCGCCTGGCCAACTACTTCCAGGACCTGGCGGGCCTCCATCCGCGTACGCGCACCATGGTGACGACGGCCGCTTCGGTGGAGTGGACGGTGGTGTCCACGGAGGTCGAGGCGCTGCAGCTGGAGTACTCCTGGATCAAGGAGTACGACCCCCGGTTCAACGTCAAGTACCGCGACGACAAGAGCTACCCGTACCTCGCGGTGACGATGAACGAGCAGTTCCCGCGCGTGCAGGTGATGCGCGGCCAGAAGCGCAAGGGCGTGCGCTACTTCGGCCCGTACGGGCACGCGTGGGCGATCCGCGACACCGTGGACCTCCTGCTGCGCGTCTTCCCCGTCCGCACCTGCTCCGCCGGCGTCTTCAAGAACGCCGAGCGCACCGGCCGCCCCTGCCTCCTCGGCTACATCGGCAAGTGCTCGGCCCCCTGCGTCGAGCGGATCTCCGCCGAGGACCATCGTCAACTCGCCGAGGATTTCTGCGACTTCATGGCCGGCCGCACAGGGACGTACATCCGTCGTCTGGAGCGGCAGATGACGGACGCGGCCGAGGAGATGGAGTACGAGCGGGCGGCCCGCCTCCGCGACGACATCGAGGCCCTCAAGAAGGCCATGGAGAAGAACGCGGTCGTGCTCGCCGACGCGACGGACGCCGATCTGATGGCGGTCGCCGAGGACGAGCTGGAAGCGGCCGTGCAGATCTTCCACGTACGGGGCGGACGGGTGCGCGGCCAGCGCGGCTGGGTGACGGACAAGGTGGAGGCCGTCACCACCGGGGACCTCGTCGAGCACGCCCTCCAGCAGCTGTACGGCGAGGAGACCGGCGACTCCGTGCCCAAGGAGGTGCTCGTCCCGGCGCTGCCCGAACTCGTCGAGCCCGTCCAGGAGTGGCTCACCACGCGCCGGGGCTCCAATGTCTCGTTGCGCATCCCGCAGCGCGGCGACAAGAAGGCCCTCATGGAGACCGTGGAGCGCAACGCCCAGCAGGCGCTCGTGCTGCACAAGACCAAGCGCGCCTCCGACCTGACCACGCGCTCGCGCGCCCTGGAGGAGATCGTCGAGGCCCTCGACCTGGACAGCGCGCCCCTGCGGATCGAGTGCTACGACATCTCGCACCTCCAGGGGGACGACGTCGTGGCCTCCATGGTGGTCTTCGAGGACGGCCTTCAGCGCAAGAGCGAGTACCGCCGCTTCCAGATCAAGGGCTTCGCCGGCCAGGACGACGTCCGCTCCATGCACGAGGTGATCACCCGCCGCTTCAAGCGCTACCTCGCCGAGAAGGAGAAGACCGGCGAGTGGGCGGACGGGGAGAACACGTTCACCGAGGACGACGGGCGGCCCAAGCGGTTCGCGTACCCGCCGCAGCTGGTCGTCGTCGACGGCGGACAGCCTCAGGTCGCGGCCGCGCAGAGGGCTCTGGACGAGCTCGGTATCGACGACATCGCCGTCTGCGGCCTCGCCAAGCGCCTCGAAGAGGTCTGGCTGCCCGGCGAGGACGACCCGGTGGTGCTCCCGCGCACGAGCGAAGGGCTCTATCTTCTTCAGCGTGTACGCGACGAGGCGCACCGCTTCGCGATCACCTACCAGCGCACCAAGCGGGCCAGGCGTTTCAGGTCGAGCCCGCTGGACGATGTGCCGGGCCTGGGCGAGACGCGCAAGCAGGCGCTGATCAAGCACTTCGGTTCGGTGAAGAAACTGCGGTCCGCGACCATCGAGCAGATCTGTGAGGTCCCCGGCATAGGCCGCAAGACGGCCGAGGTGATCGCTGTGGCCCTCGCCCAGGCGACCCCGGCCGCACCCGCCGTGAACACGGCGACTGGAGAGATCATGGAAGACGAGGAAGAAGCGGCGCCCGAGACGACGGCGGGTTCCACGGAGGAGCCCGTATCCGCGGGCGCCTCGAACGAGCGACGGGGGCAGGAACCATGAACGAGCAGGACGGGCAAGACACCGAGCGCACAGCCGAACAGGAAGCCGGGCGCACGGCGGAACACGAGAAACAGCCGAAGACGGCGAGCGAAGATCAGTCGCCGCCCGCAGCGGGCGAGCAAGTGCCCGAAGCGGGCCGGCAAGACGGAGCAGAAGTGAGTACGGGCATCGAAACAGCCGGGGTCTCCGAGGCGGCCATCCCCGAGCTGGTGATCATCTCCGGTATGTCCGGCGCGGGCCGGTCGACCGCCGCCAAGTGCCTGGAGGATCTCGGCTGGTTCGTCGTCGACAACCTCCCGCCCGCCCTGATCCCCACCATGGTGGAGCTCGGCGCCCGCTCCCAGGGCAACGTCGCCAGGATCGCGGTCGTCGTCGACGTACGGGGCCGCCGCTTCTTCGACAACCTCCGCGAGTCCCTCGCCGACCTGGAGGCCAGGCACGTCACCCGGCGGATCGTCTTCCTGGAGTCCTCCGACGACGCCCTGGTGCGCCGCTTCGAGTCCGTACGACGCCCGCACCCCCTCCAGGGCGACGGCCGCATCGTCGACGGCATCGCCGCCGAGCGCGAGCTGCTGCGTGAACTGCGCGGCGACGCCGACCTGGTGATAGACACCTCCAGCCTGAACGTGCACGAGCTGCGCGCCAAGATGGACGCCCAGTTCGCCGGCGAGGAGGAGCCCGAGCTGCGGGCCACCGTGATGTCCTTCGGCTTCAAGTACGGCCTGCCGGTCGACGCCGACCTGGTCGTGGACATGCGGTTCCTGCCCAATCCGCACTGGGTCCCGGAGCTGCGCCAGTACACCGGCCTCAACGAGGAGGTCGCGGCGTACGTCTTCAACCAGCCCGGCGCCAAGGAGTTCCTCGACCGGTACGCCGAGCTGCTCCGCCTCGTCCAGGCCGGCTACCGCCGCGAGGGCAAGCGCTATGTGACCATCGCCGTCGGCTGCACCGGAGGCAAGCACCGCTCCGTCGCGATGTCGGAGAAGCTCGCCGCCCGTCTGGTGTCCGAGGGAGTGGAGACGGTCGTCGTCCACCGGGACATGGGCCGCGAATGACGGGTCGTACGCTGCGACTGAGCAGGCTGCGCCGGGTCGGTACCGAAGGCCAGGGCGGCAGGCCCGCCGAGGCGCGCGGCGGCAAGCCGCGCCGCCGCGGCACGCAGCCCAAGGTCGTCGCGCTCGGCGGCGGCATGGGTCTGTCCGCCTCGCTCGCCGCTCTGCGCCGTATCACCGGTGACCTCACCGCGGTCGTCACGGTCGCCGACGACGGCGGCTCCAGTGGCCGTCTCCGGGACGAGCTGGGCGTGCTCCCGCCCGGCGACCTGCGCAAGGCCCTCGCCGCGCTGTGCGGCGACGACGACTGGGGCCAGACCTGGGCCCGCGTCATCCAGCACCGCTTCCAGTCCCAGGGCGAACTGCACGAGCACGCGGTCGGCAATCTGCTGATCGTCGCCCTCTGGGAGCAGCTCGGCGACCATGTCCAGGCCCTTGACCTGGTCGGCAAGCTCCTGGGCGCGCACGGACGCGTGCTGCCCATGTCCGCCGTACCCCTGGAGCTCCAGGCCCTCGTCAAGGGCCACGATCCGGAGCGGCCCGAGGGCATCGAAACGGTGCGTGGCCAGGCCACCGTCGCCCTCACGCGCGGCGAGGTGCAGTCGGTGCACCTCGTGCCGCACGATCCGCCCGCCGTCCCCGAGGCCGTGGCAGCGGTCCTCGACGCGGACTGGGTGGTCCTCGGTCCCGGCTCCTGGTTCTCCTCGGTGATCCCGCATCTCCTCGTACCCGAGCTGCTCGACGCCCTCACGGAGACGAAGGCGCGCCGGGTGCTCTCCCTGAACCTCGCCCCGCAGCCGGGAGAAACCGAGGGCTTCTCCCCGCAGCGTCATTTGGAGGTTTTGGGGCGACACGCCCCTAAACTCGCCCTGGACGTGGTACTGGCCGACGAGGCCGCCGTGCCCGACCGTGATTTGCTCACCGAAGCCGCCCAGCGGTTCGGGGCCGCGGTCGAGCTGGCGCCGGTGGCCCGCACCGACGGAACTCCGAGGCACGATCCGGAGCTGTTGGCTGCCGCGTACGACCGTATTTTTCGGATGCATGGAAGGATCGGCCCATGGCGATGACGGCAGCGGTGAAGGATGAGATCTCCCGGCTCCCCGTCACCCGGACCTGCTGCAGAAAGGCGGAGGTCTCCTCCCTTCTGCGGTTCGCCGGCGGCCTCCACCTGGTGAGCGGCCGCATCGTGATCGAGGCGGAGCTGGACACGGCGATGGCGGCGCGCCGCCTCAAGCGGGACATCCTGGAGATCTTCGGCCACAGCTCCGAGCTGATCGTGATGGCTCCCGGGGGCTTGCGCCGCGGCTCCCGCTATGTCGTCCGTGTGGTCGCGGGCGGCGACCAGCTGGCCCGTCAGACGGGGCTCGTCGACGGCCGGGGCCGACCGATTCGCGGGCTGCCCCCGCAAGTGGTCTCGGGCGCCACCTGTGACGCCGAGGCGGCCTGGCGCGGGGCGTTCCTGGCGCACGGCTCGCTGACCGAGCCGGGCCGCTCGTCCTCGCTGGAGGTGACCTGCCCGGGACCCGAGGCGGCGCTCGCGCTGGTCGGCGCGGCCCGGCGGCTCCAGATCGCCAGCAAGGCCCGTGAGGCGCGGGGCGTGGACAAGGTGGTCGTCCGTGACGGTGACGCGATCAGCGCCCTGTTGACCCGCCTCGGCGCCCACGAGGCCGTGCTGGCCTGGGAGGAACGCCGGATGCGGCGCGAGGTGCGCGCCACCGCCAACCGTCTCGCCAACTTCGACGATGCCAACCTGCGCCGCTCCGCCCGCGCCGCCGTCGCCGCCGGGGCCCGCGTGCAGCGCGCCCTGGAGATCCTCGGCGGCGAGGTCCCCGAGCACCTCGCCGCCGCCGGACGGCTGCGCATGGAGCACAAGCAGGCCTCCCTGGAGGAGTTGGGCGCGCTCGCCGACCCGCCGCTGACCAAGGACGCCGTCGCGGGCCGTATCCGCCGGCTGCTCGCCATGGCCGACAAGCGGGCCCAGGACCTGGGCATCCCGGGAACGGAGTCCAGCCTCTCCGAGGAACTGGCCGACAACCTCGTCGGCTGACCGCGCCGCCCACCACACCCCTCCGGACCTCGGTGCCCGGGCGGTCCGTACCCCTACCGGTGGGTACGGACCGCGGTGCCGTGTATGGGCCCTCGGATGTCACTCTGGGGGCCTCAGGGAGGTAGGGTCGTAGGCGGTCGGGGACATCCCATACAACTCGCCGGCGTCCAAAGCCGGCGTACCAACGAGGAGATCGGTTCGTGACGATCCGCGTAGGCATCAACGGCTTTGGCCGCATCGGTCGTAACTACTTCCGCGCGCTGCTGGAGCAGGGTGCAGACATCGAGATCGTGGCTGTCAACGACCTGGGTGACACCGCGACCACCGCTCACCTGCTGAAATACGACACCATCCTGGGCCGCCTCAAGGCCGAGGTGTCCCACACGGAGAACACCATCACCGTGGACGGCCGCACCATCAAGGTGCTGTCCGAGCGCAACCCCGCCGACATCCCCTGGGGCGAGCTGGGCGTCGACATCGTCATCGAGTCGACCGGCATCTTCACGAAGAAGGCCGACGCCGAGAAGCACATCGCCGGCGGCGCCAAGAAGGTCCTCATCTCGGCTCCGGCCAAGGACGAGGACATCACCATCGTGATGGGCGTCAACCAGGACAAGTACGACGCGGCCAACCACCACGTCATCTCGAACGCCTCCTGCACCACCAACTGTGTCGCCCCGATGGCCAAGGTTCTCGACGAGAACTTCGGCATCGTCAAGGGCCTGATGACGACGGTGCACGCGTACACGAACGACCAGCGCATCCTGGACTTCCCGCACAAGGACCTGCGTCGCGCCCGTGCCGCCGCCGAAAACATCATTCCGACGACCACCGGTGCCGCGAAGGCCACCGCGCTGGTCCTCCCGCAGCTCAAGGGCAAGCTCGACGGCATCGCGATGCGCGTCCCGGTCCCGACGGGCTCGGCCACCGACCTGGTCGTGGAACTCCAGCGCGAGGTCACCAAGGACGAGGTCAACGCCGCGTTCAAGAAGGCCGCCGACGACGGCGAGCTCAAGGGCTACCTGTTCTACACCGAGGACCAGATCGTGTCCTCGGACATCGTCGGCGACCCCGCCTCCTGCACCTTCGACGCCTCCCTGACCATGGTCCAGGAAGGCAAGTCGGTGAAGATCCTCGGCTGGTACGACAACGAGTGGGGCTACTCCAACCGCCTCGTGGACCTCACGGTCTTCGTCGGCGGCCAGCTCTAAGTCCCAGAGCAAGCACGTTGATGTGAGCACAGGGCCCGGGCAGCGCACCGCCGCGCTGCCCGGGCCCCCTCTTTTGCGCCTAAACCGGCGCCGCTCTCGCGGACCTGGTTGCTCGCCATCGTGGTTCCTCAATTGATGGCTGATCTATTCGCGGGGAAATACTTCAGAGTCCCACTCAGGAGTCACTCAATGAAAACGATCGACGAACTCCTCTCCGAAGGAGTGGACGGCAAGCGGGTCTTCGTGCGCGCCGACCTGAATGTGCCGCTGGCCGACGGCCGTATCACCGACGACGGTCGCATCCGCGCCGTCCTGCCCACCGTCAAGGCCCTCGCGGAGGCGGGCGCCAAGGTGGTCGTCGCCTCGCATCTGGGCCGCCCCAAGGGTGCCCCGGACCCGGCGTTCTCGCTGCTGCCCGCCGCCGAGCGGCTCGGTGAACTCCTCGGCGCGCCTGTCGCGTTCGCCCAGGACACCGTCGGCCCCGCCGCCCACGACGCCGTGAACGGCCTGCAGCCCGGCCAGGTCGCGGTCATCGAGAACCTGCGCTTCAACGCCGGTGAGACGTCGAAGGACGACACCGAGCGCGGCGAGTTCGCGGACCAGCTCGCGGCCCTGGCCGATGTCTACGTAGGCGACGGTTTCGGCGCGGTGCACCGTAAGCACGCCTCCGTGTACGACCTTCCGGCACGCCTTCCGCACTACGCGGGCCACCTCATCGCCACCGAAGTCGGTGTCCTGAAGAAGCTCACCGAGGACGTACAGCGCCCCTATGTCGTCGCGCTCGGCGGCGCCAAGGTCTCCGACAAGCTGGCTGTCATCGACCAGCTCCTGGGGAAAGCCGATCGACTGCTGATCGGCGGTGGCATGGCGTACACCTTCCTCAAGGCCAAGGGGTACGAGATCGGCAGTTCCCTCCTCCAGGAGGACCAGATCCCGGCCGTCATCGAGTACATCGAGCGCGCGGAGAAGTCCGGCGTCGAGCTGGTCCTGCCCGTCGACGCACTGGTCGGGTCCGAGTTCCCGGACCTGAAGACCAAGGCCCCGGCCAATCCCACCACCGTCGCCGCGGACGCCATCCCGGCCGACCAGATGGGCCTGGACATCGGTCCGGAGTCCCGCAAGCTGTACGCCTCGAAGCTCGCCGACGCGGCCACCGTCTTCTGGAACGGTCCCATGGGCGTCTTCGAGCACCCCGACTACGCCGAGGGCACCAAGGCGGTCGCCCAGGCCCTTCTCGACTCCCCGGCCTTCACGGTCGTCGGCGGTGGCGACTCCGCCGCGGCCGTTCGCATCCTGGGCTTCGACGAGACGGCATTCGGCCACATTTCGACCGGTGGCGGCGCCTCCCTCGAATACCTCGAGGGCAAGACGCTCCCCGGCCTCGCCGCACTGGAGGACTGACCCCTTATGAGCACGCGTACGCCGCTGATGGCGGGCAACTGGAAGATGAACCTCAACCACCTCGAGGCCATCGCCCACGTCCAGAAGCTCGCCTTCGCCCTGGCCGACAAGGACTACGAGGCCGTCGAGGTCGCCGTCCTGGCGCCCTTCACCGACCTGCGCTCCGTACAGACCCTGGTCGACGGCGACAAGCTCAAGATCAAGTACGGCGCCCAGGACGTCTCGGCGCACGACTCCGGTGCCTACACCGGCGAGATCTCCGCCCCGATGCTGGCCAAGCTGAAGTGCACCTACGTGGCGGTGGGCCACTCCGAGCGCCGGCAGTACCACAAGGAGAGCGACGAGCTCTGCAACGCCAAGGTCAAGGCCGCCTTCAAGCACGGCCTCACGCCGATCCTGTGCGTCGGTGAGGAACTGGAGGTCCGCGAGGCGGGCAACCACGTCACGCACACGCTCGCCCAGGTCGAGGGTGGCCTCAAGGACGTTCCGGCCGAGCAGGTCGAGTCCATCGTGATCGCGTACGAGCCGGTCTGGGCCATCGGCACCGGCAAGGTCTGCGGCGCCGACGACGCCCAGGAGGTCTGCGCGGCGATCCGCGGCAAGCTCGCCGAGCTGTACTCGCAGGACGTGGCCGACAAGATCCGCATCCAGTACGGCGGCTCCGTGAAGGCCGGGAACGTCGCCGAGATCATGGCGAAGCCCGACATCGACGGCGCCCTGGTCGGCGGTGCCTCGCTGGACGCCGACGAGTTCGTCAAGATCGTCCGGTTCCGCGACCAGTGAGCCGTAGGGGCGCTGCCGGTGTCGAGAGGACGAGCGCGCGGAGGCCCGAAGGGGTGAGCACGGTCGGCCTCTCGACACCGGCTTAGAGCGCCCCGGAGGCGAACCGAAGATGCTGCAAGTATGCGGTAGCAGCAATACGTCGTACCCTTGCGGGGGTTTAGCGGATACCCGCTGAACCCCCGTCGTCATCCAGATCCGAGGAAGTTGGTCCAGCCGTGGTTATGGGGTTCTCGATCGCCCTGATCGTCTTCAGCCTGCTGATGATGCTGCTGGTGCTGATGCACAAGGGCAAGGGCGGCGGCCTCTCCGACATGTTCGGTGGCGGCATGCAGTCGTCCGTCGGCGGCTCCTCGGTCGCCGAGCGCAACCTCGACCGCATCACCGTCGTGGTCGGTCTGCTGTGGTTCGCGTGCATTGTCGTGCTCGGCATCCTGATGAAGGTCACCAACTGATCAGCGGCTGACATCGGTACGACAGCGCATCTCACGCATAAAGCCCCATGTCCGGTACACGCCCGCGGGCGCGGCCTATCATGGGGCTTGCGTCTTTGGGTGGGGTGTAACTCCAATCACTGGACGCGCGTTGGGCCTTACGTAGACTGAGGCGCTCGCAGCGAAGCGTCACGCAGACTCGCTTCGCGGCACCATTACGCAGGGAGTTACGACCGTGGCAAGTGGCAACGCGATCCGTGGAAGCCGGGTCGGGGCGGGGCCGATGGGTGAGGCCGAGCGCGGCGAGTCCGCGCCGCGGCTGCGCGTCTCCTTCTGGTGCTCCAACGGGCACGAGACGCAGCCGAGCTTCGCCAGCGACGCGCAGGTTCCCGAAACCTGGGACTGCCCGCGCTGCGGCTTTCCGGCCGGACAGAACCGGGACAACCCGCCGGACCCGCCGCGCACCGAACCGTACAAAACGCACCTCGCGTACGTACGGGAGCGGCGCAGCGACGAGGACGGCGAGGCGATCCTCGCCGAGGCGCTCGCCAAACTGCGAGGCGAAATCTAGGACTTGAGAACCGGCCGGGCACCCACAGGTGCGCGGCCGGAGCTGTTTCGTATGCTTCGTGGCCTTTCGAGCTGCGGGACCTGATACCTGCGCGCAAGTCGGACGTATCTGTTGTTGAGCCGGATGACGGTGGGACGACAGCTCACGTCGAGCCCTGATCAATTAAGTTGGGACCGGCAGCGGGGCAACGTACGCAGCAGGACAGGTACGAAAGAAGGCTGAAGTCCGAGATGAATGCAGATAGCAGTACGCGGCTCAACCAGAAGCCCGAGTGGACCGCTCTGGCCAAGCACCGCGAGGAACTCGGCGAGGTGCGGCTGCGTGAGCTGTTCGCCGCGGACCCGGGGCGCGGCGCCGGATACACACTTCAGGTCGGCGATCTGCACGTCGACTACTCCAAGCATCTGGTCACCGACGAGACACTGCGGCTGCTGCGTGAACTGGCCGCCGCGGCCGATGTGTTCGGCCTGCGGGACGCCATGTTCCGCGGCGAGAAGATCAACACGACCGAGGACCGCGCCGTGCTGCACACCGCGCTGCGCGCTCCGCGCGACGCGGTCATCGAGGTCGACGGCGAGAACGCCGTACCGGGTGTGCACGCAGTGCTCGACAAGATGGCCGGCTTCGCCGACCGCGTCCGCTCGGGCGAGTGGACGGGGCACACCGGCAAGCGCATCCGCAATGTGGTCAACATCGGCATCGGCGGCTCGGACCTGGGCCCGGCGATGGCGTACGAAGCGCTGCGGTCCTTCACCGACCGAGAGCTGACCGTCCGCTTCGTGTCGAACGTGGACGGGGCCGATCTGCACGAGGCGGTACGGGACCTGGACCCGGCCGAGACACTGTTCATCATCGCCTCGAAGACCTTCACCACCATCGAGACGATCACCAACGCGACCTCGGCGCGCAACTGGCTGCTGACCGAGCTGAAGGCGGACCAGGAGGCGGTCGCCAAGCACTTTGTGGCTTTGTCGACGAACGCCGAGAAGGTGTCGGACTTCGGCATCGACACGGCCAACATGTTCGAGTTCTGGGACTGGGTCGGCGGCCGGTACTCGTACGACTCGGCGATCGGCCTTTCGCTGATGATCGCGATCGGTCCGGACCGGTTCCGCGAGATGCTGGACGGCTTCCGGCTGGTCGACGAGCATTTCCGTACCGCGCCCGCCGAATCCAATGTGCCGCTGCTGCTCGGCCTGTTGGGCATCTGGTACGGCAACTTCCATGATGCGCAGTCGCACGCCGTGCTGCCGTACTCGCACTACCTCTCCAAGTTCACGGCGTACCTGCAGCAGCTGGACATGGAGTCCAACGGCAAGTCCGTGGGGCGGGACGGCGAGCCCGTTCAGTGGCAGACCGGGCCCGTCGTGTGGGGCACGCCGGGGACCAACGGGCAGCACGCGTACTACCAACTCATCCACCAGGGCACGAAGTTGATCCCGGCCGACTTCATCGGGTTCGCCGAGCCGGTCGCGGATCTGCTGCCGGGTCTTGTGGGCCAGCACGATCTGCTGATGGCCAACTTCTTCGCGCAGACACAGGCGCTGGCCTTCGGGAAGACGCCGGACGAGGTGCGCGCGGAGGGGGTGGCCGAGGAACTGGTGCCGCACAAGACGTTCCAGGGCAACCATCCGACGACCACGATCCTCGCCCGTGAGCTCACTCCGTCGGTGCTCGGCCAGTTGATCGCGCTCTACGAGCACAAGGTGTTCGTACAGGGCGCCGTCTGGAACATCGACTCCTTCGACCAGTGGGGCGTCGAGCTCGGCAAGGTGCTCGCCAAGCGCGTCGAGCCGGCGCTCACCGAAGGCGCCGAGGTGTCGGGTCTTGACGAGTCCACGAAGGCGCTGGTCGCCAAGTACCGGGAGCTGCGCGGGCGTTGATTAGCGTTACGTAGCGATCATATGGCAGAGTGTCACGCGCATGCCCGGCGCCCAGGCGACGTCGGGCACCCTCCTCGGTCGAGCCGTGCGGCTTGGCCGACCAGCGTCCGGAGGGACGTGCCACGCGGGCTGACGGCTTCTGTCGCTCAGTACCAGGGCACGAAGGCGATTGGCTTGCGCCGCGAGCAACGCTCAGGATCCCTAGGCCAATCAGAGACGCTGTACGCCCGCATCGTGCTGGCCCAGATGCCCCCGCGTGAGCAGGACTCCGCTCCGGTGCGGGGGCACCTCGGGCGCCTGATCGCCGCGAGGTTCGTCGAACGGATGGCGGACGGCTCCCTGCGGGCCGATCCCGCCGTGTTCCGGCGCGCTCTACCCGCAGAGGAGGCGCATCCCGGTGTTCCTCGCCGTCTCGTGGGGTTCTTCGCGCAAGGGCGGCTGACCACGATTCCGGTGCGCCCTGCCGTACGCCGTGAGCTGCTCACCCATCTCACCGGCACCCTCTTCGAGACCGAGCGCAGCTACTCCGAGCGCGAGGTCAACGAGGCGTTCCGCACCGTGCACGACGACACGTCGGCGCTGCGCCGCTACTGCGTGGAGAACGGGCTGCTCGTGCGTGAGCGCGACGGCAGCAGTTACCGGCGTGTGGCGGCCGCCTGAGCGCTCCGCTGGGGGCGCGGTTCGTAGCTGCGGGTGCGTTGTGGTTGGTCGCGCCGTTCCCCGCGGGGTGCCTCCGGCGGTTGAGCAGGGCGCCTACCGGGTGGGTTCGGTTTGTTGGCGACTGCCGGTTCGTTGTGGCTGGTCGCGCCGTTCCCCGCGGGGTGCCTCCGGCGGTTTGGCGGGTACGGGTTGGTTTGTGGCTGGTCGCGCCGTTCCCCGCGCCCCTGGGTGGGTGGTGGGTGCGGGGCCGTGGGCCGGTGCGTCAGCCCGTCGCAGGCCGGGCGTACGGCCCTTTGCTGGTACAGGGTGCGGGTTTCCTGAGACAGAACCTAAGCGACGGGCATACGACGCACCGGCCCACGGCCCCTCCCGCCGGTGGGAGGATGCCGACGTGTGGGGGTGCGGGCTTCTCTAAGCCGTGGACAGTTGTAGGCCCCGCCGGATGTCATCCGGTGGGGCCTACGACGTGCGCGGAACGGGTGCTCAGGGCGACGCCGGTGGGTACAGCGAGCGGGGCAGTTGGGATGCCGCCGGTGCGTCCAGGAGCCACAGTGTGCGTGAGCGGCCGTATGCGCCCGCCGCCGGGGCCTGGATCTCGCCCGCGCCCGAGAGGGCGATGGCCGCGGCCTTCGCTTTGTCCTCGCCCGCGGCCAGGAGCCACACCTCGCGAGCCGCCCGGATCGCGGGCAGGGTCAGCGAGATACGGGTTGGCGGGGGCTTGGGCGCGCCGTGTACGCCGACCACCATGCGCTCGGTTTCCCGTACGGCGGGCAGCTCAGGGAAGAGCGACGCCACGTGCGTGTCCGGGCCGACGCCCAGCATCAGGACGTCGAAGGTGGGGACGGGGCCATGGTTCTCGGGGCCCGAGGCCTTGGCCAGCTCGGCGGCGTACGCTTCCGCCGCCGCGTCGGCGTCCTTGCCGTACGGGCCGTCCGACGCGGGCATGGCGTGCACGCGGTGCGGATCCAGCGGTACCGAGTCCAGGAGCGCCTCGCGGGCCTGGGTGACATTGCGGTCCGGGTCGTCCTCGGGCAGGAACCGCTCGTCACCCCACCACAGGTCCAGGCGGCCCCAGTCGATGGCATCCCGCGCGGGGGCCGAACTCAGCGCCGCGAGGAGGCCGTTGCCGTTGCGCCCGCCCGTGAGCACCACCGAGGCGTAGCCCCGGGAAGCCTGCGCGTCCACGATCTTCGTGATGAGCCGGGCAGCGGCGGCCTGGGCCATCAGTTCCTTGTCGCGGTGGACGACGAGCTGCGGCGCCGTGCTCACTTGGACGCCACCCTCTTGGCCAGGTCGGCAGGGGTGGCCGGAGCCTTGTCGGTCTCCTTCGCCGGCTCCTTGGCGGACGCCTCGGCCGGTGCCTCGGCGGCGGAAGCCCCAGCCTCGGAACCTCCGGCTTCGGAAGCCCTCGCCGCAGAACTCGCAGAATCCGCGGTCCCGGAAGCGTAGGCCTCGGAAGCGCCGACTCCGGAGACCCCGGCCCTGAAGGCCGCGGCTCGGGAACCCGCCGCCGTAGAGGCCGCGCCCCCGGAGCCCTCGGCCCATCCGCCCGCGGAACCCCCCGCGGGCGAAGCGGACTTGAAGCCCCCGCTGCCCAGCCGTTCCACGCCGAACCGCAGTGCCGACGCGTACGTGTCGTCCGGGTCCAGTCGCCGCAGTTCTTCTGCTATCAGCTCGGCCGTGTCGCGGCGGTTCAGCGCCACCGCCCGGTCGGGCTGGCCCTGGATGGACAGCGTCGCCAGGGAACCGTCGGCGCGGTCCAGGACGATCGGTCCGGAGCTCGTGGCCATCCGGACGGAGGTGAGACCCGGCCCGGAGGACAGCGAGCGCTTGACCGGGACGTCGAGCCGGTCCGCGAGCCACATGGCGAGCAGCTCGCAGCTCGGGTTGAACTCCTCGCCCTCCACCTCGACCGAGGTGACCTCGCAGGTGACCTGGTCCAGGGCCGCGGCCAGCATCGAACGCCAGGGCGTGATGCGGGTCCACGACAGGTCCGTGTCGCCGGGGGTGTAGGCGTCGGCGCGGGCGCCGAGTTCCCGTACGGGCTGCTCGGCGGCGTATGTGTCGGTGACGCGGCGCTGCGCCAGGGCGCCCAGCGGGTCCTGGGCCGGGTCGAGCGGCGCGTTCACCGGCCACCAGACGACGACCGGCGCGTCCGGCAGCAGCAGGGGGAGGACCACCGACTGGGCGTGGTCGACCACCTCGCCGTACAGCCGCAGAACCACCGTCTCGCCGGTGCCCGCGTCCGCGCCGACCCGTACCTCGGCGTCGAGCCGCGAGGTGGTGCGGTCGCGGGGTGAGCGGGAGATGCGCTTGATGACCACGAGGGTGCGCGAGGGATGCTCGCGGGACGCGTCGGAGGCGGCCTTCAGCGCGTCGTAGGCGTTCTCCTCGTCGGTGACGATGACGAGGGTGAGGACCATGCCGACGGCGGGGGTGCCGATGGCCCGGCGGCCCTGCACCAGCGCCTTGTTGATCTTGCTGGCCGTGGTGTCCGTAAGGTCGATTTTCATGGCCGGCGCCAGCTCCGTCCATCTCGTTCGAGCATGTGGTCCGCCTCGGCCGGGCCCCAGGTGCCCGACGGGTACTGCGCGGGCTTGCCGTGCTTGTCCCAGTACTCCTCGATCGGGTCGAGGATCTTCCAGGACAGCTCGACCTCCTCGGTGCGCGGGAAGAGGTTGGCGTCGCCGAGCAGGACGTCGAGGATCAACCGCTCGTACGCCTCCGGACTGGACTCCGTGAAGGACTCGCCGTACGCGAAGTCCATCGACACGTCCCGGACCTCCATGGAGGTGCCGGGCACCTTGGAGCCGAAGCGGACCGTGATGCCCTCGTCCGGCTGGACGCGGATGACCAGCGCGTTCTGGCCCAGTTCCTCCGTCGCCGTGTGGTCGAAGGGGGAGTGCGGGGCGCGCTGGAAGACGACCGCGATCTCCGTGACGCGGCGGCCCAGGCGCTTGCCGGTGCGCAGATAGAAGGGGACGCCCGCCCAACGCCGGTTGTCCACCTCCAGCTTGACGGCCGCGTACGTGTCGGTCTTCGACTTGGGGTCGATGCCGTCCTCTTCGAGGTAGCCGATGACCTTCTCGCCGCCCTGCCAGCCTGCCGCGTACTGCGCGAACACCGTGTCGCGGCCGAGGTCCTTGGGCAGCTTCACCGCGCCCAGCACCTTGGTCTTCTCGGCAGCCAGCGCGTCCGCGTCGAAGGAGGCGGGCTCCTCCATCGCGGTCAGCGCGAGCAGCTGGAGCAGATGGTTCTGGATGACGTCGCGGGCGGCGCCGATGCCGTCGTAGTAGCCGGCGCGGCCACCGATGCCGATGTCCTCGGCCATCGTGATCTGGACGTGGTCGACGAACGAACGGGTCCAGATCGGCTCGAACATCTGGTTCGCGAAGCGCAGCGCCAGGATGTTCTGGACGGTCTCCTTGCCCAGGTAGTGGTCGATACGGAAGACCTGGTCCGGGGCGAAGACCTCCTCGACGGTCGCGTTGAGCTCCTCGGCGGACTTGAGGTCGTGGCCGAAGGGCTTCTCGATGACCGCGCGCCGCCAGGAACCGCTCGACTGGTCGGCCAGACCGTGCTTCTTCAGCTGCTGGATGACCACAGGGAAGGCGGACGGCGGTACGGAGAGGTAGAAGGCGAAGTTGCCGCCCGTGCCCTGCGCCTTGTCCAGTTCCCCGATCGTCTCGCGCAGCCGCTCGAACGCGTCGTCGTCGTCGAAGGTGCCCTGGACGAAGCGCATCCCCTGGATGAGCTGCTGCCAGACCTCCTCACGGAAGGGGGTACGGGCGTGCTCCTTGACGGCGTCGTGGACCTCCTGAGCGAAGTCCTCGTTCGCCCACTCGCGGCGGGCGAAGCCGACGAGTGAGAAACCCGGCGGCAGCAGGCCGCGGTTGGCGAGGTCGTAGACAGCGGGCATCAGCTTCTTACGTGACAAGTCGCCCGTGACGCCGAAGATGACGAGGCCCGACGGCCCCGCGATACGCGGGAGCCGTCGGTCTGCGGCGTCACGAAGCGGATTCGCTCCGGTGCCGGGAAACGGTGTCAAGGTGTCAGCCCTCCGAGGGGGCGAGGCGCTTGAGCTCCGCCTCGGTCGACTTGAGCAGGTCGTTCCAGGACGCCTCGAACTTCTCGACGCCCTCGTCCTCCAGGAGCTGGACCACGTCGTCGTACGAGATCCCGAGCTTCTCGACCGCGTCGAGCTCGGCACGGGCCTGCTCGTACGTACCGGCGATGGTGTTGCCGGTGATCTGTCCGTGGTCCTCGGCGGCGAAGAGGGTCGCCTCCGGCATGGTGTTCACCGTGTTCGGCGCGACCAGGTCGTCGACGTACAGGGTGTCCTTGTAGGCCGGGTCCTTGACGCCGGTCGAGGCCCACAGCGGACGCTGCTTGTTGGCCTGCGCCTTGTCGAGGGCGGCCCAACGGTCCGAGGAGAAGACCTCCTCGTACGCCTGGTAGGCGAGCCGGGCGTTGGCGACGCCCGCCTTGCCGCGGGCGGCCTTGGCCTCGTCGGTGCCCAGGGCGTCGATCCGCTTGTCGATCTCGGTGTCCACGCGGGACACGAAGAAGGACGCCACGGAGTGGATCTTGGACAGATCCAGGCCCTTGGCCTTGGCCTTCTCCAGGCCGCTCAGGTACGCGTCCATGACCTCGCGGTAGCGCTCCAGCGAGAAGATCAGCGTGACGTTCACGCTGATGCCGTTGCCGATCGTCTCGGTGATCGCCGGAAGGCCCGCCCGGGTGGCAGGGATCTTGATGAGCGTGTTCGGGCGGTCCACCAGCCAGGCGAGCTGCTTGGCCTCGGCGACCGTCGCCCGCGTGTTGTGCGCGAGGCGCGGGTCGACCTCGATCGAGACCCGGCCGTCCTGGCCGCCGGTGGCATCGAAGACCGGGCGCAGGATGTCGGCGGCGTCCCGGACGTCCGCCGTCGTGATCATGCGAATGGCCTCTTCGACGGTGACCTCACGGGCGGCGAGGTCGGCGACCTGCTGCTCGTAACCGTCACCGCTCGAGATCGCCTTCTGGAAGATCGACGGATTGGTCGTGACGCCCACTACGTGCTGCTGGTCGATCAGTTCAGCGAGGTTGCCGGACGTGATCCGCTTGCGCGACAGGTCGTCCAGCCAGATCGCGACGCCTTCTTCGGAGAGGCGCTTCAGTGCGTCTGTCATGGAAAATGCAACTCCTACGTGTCGTATGTCAGCGTCAGCGCTGGGCTGCGGCGATCGATTCCCGGGCGGCGGATGCGACGTTCTCGGCAGTGAAGCCGAACTCGCGGAAGAGGACCTTGCCGTCGGCCGAAGCACCGAAGTGCTCCAGGGAAACGATGCGTCCGGCGTCCCCCACGTACTTGTGCCAGGTCAGACCGATCCCGGCCTCGACCGCGACACGCGCCTTGACGGACGGCGGCAGGACGCTGTCCCGGTACCCCTGGTCCTGCTCCTCGAACCACTCCACGGACGGCATGGACACCACCCGCGTCGGCACCCCGGCGGCCTGCAACTGCTCGCGCGCCTCGACGGCGACGTGCACCTCGGAACCGGTCGCGATGAGAACGACCTGCGGCTCGCCACCCTCAGCGTCGAAGAGCACGTAACCGCCCTTCGCCGCATCCTCGTTGGGCTCGTACGTCGGCACACCCTGACGGGTCAGCGCGAGGCCGTGCGGGGCGCCCTTGCCGAACTCCTTGGTGTAGCGCTTGAGGATCTCGCGCCAGGCGATCGCGGTCTCGTTCGCGTCCGCGGGACGGACGACGTTCAGACCCGGGATCGCGCGCAGCGAGGCCAGGTGCTCGATGGGCTGGTGGGTGGGGCCGTCCTCGCCGAGACCGATGGAGTCGTGCGTCCATACGTACGTCACCGGCAGGTGCATCAGGGCCGACAGGCGCACGGCGTTGCGCATGTAGTCGGAGAACACCAGGAACGTACCGCCGTAGATACGGGTGTTGCCGTGCAGCGCGATGCCGTTCATCTCCGCGGCCATGGCGTGCTCGCGGATGCCGAAGTGGATCGTGCGGCCGTACGGGTCGGCCTCCGGCAGCGGGTTGCCCGTCGGCAGGAACGAACTCGTCTTGTCGATCGTGGTGTTGTTGGAGCCCGCCAAGTCGGCGGAGCCGCCCCACAGTTCGGGGATGACCGCGCCCAGCGCCTGGAGCACCTTGCCGGAGGCGGCACGCGTGGCGACGCCCTTGCCCGGCTCGAAGACGGGGAGGTGCGACTCCCAGCCCTCGGGCAGCTCGCCCGCGTTGACGCGATCGAACTCTGCGGCCCGCTGCGGATTGGCGGTACGCCAGGCGGCGAGTGACTTCTCCCACTCGGCGCGGGCTTCACGGCCGCGGTCGCCCAGCGCGCGGGTGTGCGTGATGACCTCGTCGGCGACCTCGAAGGACTGCTCCGGGTCGAAGCCGAGGACGCGCTTGGTGGCCGCGACCTCGTCGTCACCGAGCGCCGAGCCGTGCGCGGCCTCGGTGTTCTGCGCGTTCGGAGCCGGCCAGGCGATGATCGAGCGCATCGCGATGAAGGACGGCCGGTCGGTGACCTGCTTGGCGGCCTCGATCGCGTCGTAGAGGGCGTGCGGGTCCAGGTCGCCGTCCGGCTTCGGGGCGACGCGCTGCACATGCCAGCCGTACGCCTCGTACCTCTTGGCGGTGTCCTCGGAGACGGCCGTCTCGGTGTCGCCCTCGATCGAGATGTGGTTGTCGTCCCACAGCAGGACCAGGTTGCCCAGCTTCTGGTGGCCTGCCAGCGACGACGCTTCGGCGGAGATGCCCTCCTGGAGGCAGCCGTCACCGGCGATCGCGTAGATGTAGTGGTCGAAGGGGGAGGTGCCGGGGGCGGCCTCCGGGTCGAACAGACCGCGCTCGTAGCGGGCGGCCATCGCCATGCCCACCGCGTTGGCGACGCCCTGGCCGAGCGGGCCCGTCGTCGTCTCGACGCCCGCCGTGTGCCCGTACTCGGGGTGGCCCGGGGTCTTCGACCCCCACGTCCTGAAGGCCTTCAGATCGTCCAGCTCCAGGCCGAAGCCGGCGAGGTACAGCTGGGTGTAGAGGGTCAGGGAGGAATGGCCGGCGGAGAGGACGAAACGGTCCCGTCCCGTCCAGTCCGGGTCCGCCGGGTCATGCCGCATCACCTTCTGGAAGAGGGTGTACGCGGCAGGCGCCAGGCTCATCGCCGTACCCGGATGGCCGTTGCCGACCTTCTGTACGGCATCGGCGGCCAGGACGCGGGCCGTGTCGACGGCTCGCTGGTCCAGTTCGGTCCACTCGAGGTCTGTGGTGGTCGGCTTGGTGCTCACCCTGAGTCAGGGCTCCTCTCCACATGTTCCACATGTCGAATGCCGGTGCACACGCGCGCCCACCGGCCGTTGTCGAGCCTACCCCCGTAAGAACGCGTATTTTTTCGAGTCATTCCACAGTTCCGGGAGTGTCCCGTCACTGCCCTCCTGACCGGCGCGTTCCGCATTCGGGCGGTGAATGAACGTGAATACGCAACCGGCGATCCGACTGCTCAATCGAGCGGTGCTGAACCCCTCGCGGGGCCCTGTCCAACACGATCCGACCCCCGCGAAGAGCGAGGTCTGGGCAACGTCTACAGTGGCGTGGTACGCGCGAGCCTTTACCCGGAGTTCACACTCGGGGCTCGCTGGAATGTCTCTGTAGGGGTGTACGTGACGGCCGTTGAATCCCGTCCTGCGGGTGTGCTCGGGACGAGTCAGAGCACGAAACACCGGCCGTTCGGGGCCCGGGTCAAGGCGTTCATCGCTCTCACCAAGCCACGGATCATCGAGCTGCTGCTGATCACCACCGTGCCGGTGATGTTCCTCGCCCAGCAGGGCGTGCCCGACCTCAAGCTGGTCCTCCTAACCTGCGTCGGCGGCTACCTCTCCGCGGGCGGCGCCAACGCGCTGAACATGTACATCGACCGTGACATCGACGCGCTCATGGCGCGCACCTCGCAGCGTCCACTGGTCACCGGCATGGTCAGCCCCGGCGAGTGCCTGGTCTTCGGCATCACGCTCGCCGTCGTCTCGACCCTGCTGTTCGGCCTGACCGTCAACTGGCTGTCCGCCTGGCTTTCGCTGGGAGCACTCCTCTTCTATGTCGTCGTCTACACGATGATCCTCAAGAGGCGTACGTCGCAGAACATCGTCTGGGGCGGCATCGCCGGCTGCCTGCCCGTTCTCATCGGCTGGTCCTCCGTCACCAACTCCCTGTCGTGGGCCCCGGTCATCCTCTTCCTCGTCATGTTCTTCTGGACGCCGCCGCACTACTGGCCGCTGTCGATGAGGGTGCGTGACGACTACGCGCGCGTGGGCGTGCCGATGCTGCCGGTCATCGCCTCCAACAGGGTCGTCGCACGGCAGATCGTCCTCTACAGCTGGGCGATGGTCGGCGTCTCCCTGCTGCTGACGCCGCTCGGCTACACCGGCTGGTTCTACACGGCCGTCGCCCTGGTGACCGGGGGCTTCTGGCTCTGGGAGGCGCACGGGCTGCAGGCCCGCGCCAAGGACGGGGCCGTGGGCGCGAAGCTCAAGGAGATGCGCCTCTTCCACTGGTCGATCACGTACGTCTCGCTGCTGTTCGTGGCGGTGGCTGTGGATCCCTTCCTGCGGTAATCGCTTTTCGTCCCTCCGACGGGCGGGGTGCGTGGTCAAGGCCACGCACCCCGCCCGTCGCCGTTTGATCTACCCGTCGGTAGCATCCTGACCATGGCAGACACCGCAGACACCCAGCAGGTCGACGAGGCCGAGGCCGCGGACCGTAAGCAGGCCGCCAAGGCGGAGCGTCGTGTGGCGCGCCTCGCCAAGCAGATCGCCTCCTTCGCCAAGGCGCACGGCGGCGCCGAGGGCCAGATCGCGTACCTGGGGCAGCGCGGCGCCCGCATCGTCCTCGTCGGCGAGGACGGCGAATGGGGCGACCTCGTGGCGCCGAGCCACGCGATGGCCGAGCAGGCGGTCCAGAAGTCCGGCATCACCGTCCACGAGTCCTTCGACGGCGACTTCGCGGCGAAGGTGAAGACGGGGCCGTACGAGTGGACGCGGATGGCAGGGATCCAGCTGGGCGGTCCCAGTAACGCCTGACGGCAACCAACCGGCAGTTTTCGTACTTCCCGCGTCCTTAACCAGCACCCGACACCCGGCTCCTCCGTTAGGACCTGTAAAGGCAGGGCCCACTGGCTGGGGAGTCCCGATGATCGAAACGCCGTCGCTGGTGGACCAGTACTGCCATGGCGTGGTGCGCACGGAGTTGGGCCTGGGCACCTTCGAGGCGCACCTCGCCCGGGGTGAGGGTTGGCCCGCGGCGGGCACGACCTTCTTCGACACCCAGACCGGTTTCGCCGTACGCCGCTGGTGCCCGCCCCTCCTCGGTCTGGAACCGCACTGTCCGCCCGCCCGCTATCTCGCGCGACGCCGTGAGCTGGGCGTACTGGAGGCGGGGCGCAGGCTGCTGCGGGGCAGCGGAATCACGACCTATCTGGTCGACACCGGGTTGCCGGGCGACCTGACAGGACCCGGTGAGATGGCCTCGGCCGGGGGCGCCGACGCCCACGAGATCGTCCGCCTGGAACCGCTCGCCGAGCAGGTCGCCGACACCTCTGGAACCGTCGAGTCGTTCCTCGCCAACCTCGCCGAGTCGGTGCACGCGGCGGCGGCGAACGCCGTGGCGTTCACGTCGGTGGCGGGCGCACGGCACGGTCTGGCGCTCGCGCCCGAACCGCCGGGCCCGGGCGAGGTCCGGGGCGCCGCGGGCCGCTGGCTGACCGGACGCCGGGTCGGCGGCACCCTGTCCGACCCGGTGCTGCTGCGGCACCTCCTCTGGATCGCCGTCGCCTCGGGCCGCCCGCTCCAACTGCACGTGGGACTCGGTGAAGGGGGCCTGCGCATCGACCGCGCCGACCCCGCCCTGCTCATCGACTTCGCCCGCGCCACGGCCGGCCTCGGCACCGACCTGGTCCTGCTGCACGGCTACCCGTACCACCGGCACGCGGCGCATCTCTCCGGGGTCTTCCCGCATGTGTACGCCGACCTGGGCACCGCCCTCGTCCGTACGGGCGCCCGCGCCTCCGCCGTACTCTCCGAGATCCTCGAACTCGCCCCCTTCGGCAAGCTCCTTTTCTCCTCCGGCGCCCACGGCCTGCCCGAACTCCATGTGGTCGGGGCCCGCCTCTTCCGTGAGTCGCTGGCCCGGGTGCTCGGCACGTGGGTCGCCGAAGGCGCCTGGTCGTTGGCCGACGCGCAGCGGGTGGCGGGGCTGATCGCGGCGGGGAACGCGCGGCGGGTGTACGGACTGGAGTGAGCCGCCCACATCGTGCGCAGACTGTGGGCATGACACGCAGCGACGCGACCGACCGGCTCCTCGACCGCTTCCTCACCGAACTGCGCGACCTGGCACCCGTCGCCGTATGGGCGCACGGCTCACTCGGCGGGGGCGACTACCAGGAGGGCCGCAGCGACCTGGACCTGATCGCGGTCCTGGACGACCCGATCACGGTGAGAACGGTCTGGCAGGTGGCGCGGCTGCACGCCCGTCTGCGCAACGAGGCGCTCGTCGCCAAGCTGCACTGCAGCTATCTGACGCCCGGCACGGCGGACGGCGCCGGGCGGCGACACCTCACCTGGGCGCACGAGGAGCTGTTCAAGCGGCCGGTCACTCCGGTGACCCGGCGTGAGCTGCACGACTTCGGTGTCGTCCTGCAGGGGAAGCCGTCCGCGGACCTGCTTCCGCCCGTGCCGGACGACGAGTTGAGCGCCTTCGTCGTACGGGATCAGCGGGACTTCTGGCGCCCCTCCGTGGACAAGGCACACCTGTGGACACGGGACGTCTGGGTCGACCTCGGACTGGTCACGCACGCCCGTGCCGCAGTCACCCTGAAGGACGGGCGGCTGATCACCAAGCGAGAGGCACTGGAGCTGCTGCCCGCACTCGGCGCGCCCGTCGAGGTGGTCGAGGACATCAGACGGCGGCGGTACGAGGGCCCCGGTGCGGCACCGAGTGAGGAGTGGACCGTGCGCAGGGCCGAGCTGACCAGGGCCTATCTCGGGCCGGCGATCGACAGCCTCGTACGGGCCTACGCGTGACGCACGCGCGCGTGGAGCACGTTTTCGTGCCTACGCGCGCGTGGCGACCCGTTCCGTCGACTGCCCCGGCCCTGGAACCTCCACGGCCTCATGCCGCTCGCGCAGCGACAGCAGCACCCGGAGGGTCGCGATCCAGACCAGGCAGGAGCCGAGCATGTGGGCGCCGACCAGGATCTCGGGGAGGTCCGTGAAGTACTGGACGTAGCCGATGACGCCCTGTGCGAGCAGGACCAGGAAGAGATCGCGGGTGCGGTGCAGAGGGTCCTTGGGGGCGGCGACGGCCTTCAGTACGAACCAGAGGGCGAAGACCAGTGTCACCACGATCCAGGCCAGGACGGCATGCAGCCTGGTGATGTTCTCCCAGTTCAACGGGATGCGCTTGACCTCACTTGAGTCGCCGGCGTGCGGGCCCGCACCGGTGACCACCGTGCCGACCGCGATCAGCAGGACGGTGACGGCGACCAGGGCCCACACGAGCTGCTGCACGGACTTGCCGACCAGCGGACGCGGCTCCGAGTCACTCTCCCGCGTGCGCTGCCACATGACCGTGGCGGCGGCGATCAAGGCGGTGGAGAGGAGGAAGTGGGCGGCGACTGTGTACGGGTTGAGGCCCACAAGCACGACGATGCCGCCGAGGACGGCGTTGCTCATGACGATCCAGAACTGTGCCCAGCCGAGCCGCGTGAGGCTGCGCCGCCGCGGCTTCTGCGAGCGTGCCGCGATGATCGCCCAGCCGACCGCTGCGCTCAGGACGTACGTAAGCATCCGGTTGCCGAACTCGATGACGCCGTGGATGCCCATCTCGCTCGTGTTCGTGATCGAGTCGTCGGTGCACTTGGGCCAGGTCGGGCAGCCGAGCCCCGAGCCGGTCAGCCGTACGGCACCGCCGGTGACCACGATGACCACCGCCATGACGAGCGCGGCGAGGGCCGCTCGCTGAACCGTCCGGGGTGTCGGGGTCCAGCGTTCGGCGATGAAGGCGAGGGGGTTGCGCACGGCCTCGACGGCGTCGGCGCGGGTCAGATTCGGCACGCGCACCATGGTAGGCGGCCGCTTGTGCACGCCTTCACGAGGGGGAGGCGTCTGCCTCCCGGCCTACTCCCAGCGGAAGAAACGGGCGGCGGCAGTGAGGCCCACGACTCCCCAGGCGGCCAGGATCCCGAGGTCCCCCCACGGCATCCCGGCGCCGTGCTGGAGCACATCCCTCAGCCCGTCCGACAGGGCCGAGATGGGCAGCAGACCGAGCAGGGACTGGGCCGTGTCCGGGAACTTGTCGAGCGGGACGACGACCCCGCCGCCCACGAGCAGCAGCAGGAAGACCAGGTTCGCGGCGGCCAGCGTCGCCTCCGCCTTCAATGTGCCCGCCATCAGCAGGCCGAGGCCCGAGAAGGCGGCCGTGCCGAGGACGAGCAGGAGCAGGACGGCGAGGGGGTTGCCGTGCGGCGACCAGCCGAGGGCGAACGCGATCACCGTCACCAGGATCACCTGGAGGACCTCGGTGACCAGCACGGAGAGTGTCTTCGCCGCCATCAGCCCCCAGCGGGGGAGCGGTGAGGTGGCGAGCCGCTTCAGTACGCCGTACCGCCGCTCGAAGCCCGTCGCGATGGCCTGCCCCGTGAACGCCGTCGACATCACCGCGAGCGCGAGGATGCCGGGGGCCAGGAAGTCGATCGCTTCGCCCTCGCCCGTGTCGACGACGTCGACCGAGCTGAACAGCACGAGCAGCAACGTCGGGATGACGACCGTCAGCAGCAACTGCTCGCCGTTGCGCAGCAGCATCTTCGTCTCGAGCACCGCCTGCGCCGCGATCATGCGGGTCAGCGGGGCCGCCCCCGGCTTCGGGGTGTATGTACCGGCGGTGGTCACGAACGCAGCTCCTTGCCGGTCATTTCCAAGAACACGTCCTCCAGGGTGTGCCGTTCCACCGAGATCTTCTCCGGCATCACCCCGTGCTGGGCGCACCAGGACGTGACGGTCGCGAGCAGTTGCGGGTCGATCTTGCCGCCCACCCGGTACGCGCCCGGCGTCAGCTCGGCCGCCGTGCAGTCCGCCGGAAGGGCCTTGAGCAGGGAACCTATGTCGAGGCCGGGACGGCCGCTGAAGCGGAGCGTGTTCTCGGCGCCGCCGCGGCACAGCTCCTCGGGGGAGCCCTGGGCGATGACCCGGCCCGCGTCGATGATCGCCACGTCGTCGGCGAGCTGCTCGGCCTCGTCCATGTAGTGCGTGGTCAGGATCACCGAGACGCCGTCCGTACGGAGATCGCGTACGAGATCCCAGGTGGCCCGGCGCGCCTGCGGATCGAGGCCGGCGGTCGGCTCGTCCAGGAAGACCAGTTCGGGCCGGCCGACGACGGCCAACGCGAGCGCGAGCCGCTGCTGCTGGCCGCCGGACAGCCGCCGGTACGTCGTACGGCCGCAACTGCCCAGGCCCAGGCGCTCGATGAGCGCGTCCACGTCCAGCGGGTGCGCGTGCAGCTTGGCCATGTGGTGGAGCATCTCGTCGGCCCGGGCGCCGGAGTAGACGCCGCCGGACTGGAGCATCACGCCGATCCGGGGACGCAGGGCCGCGGCCTCGCGCACCGGGTCGAGCCCCAGTACGCGTACCGTCCCCGAGTCCGGCTTCCGGTACCCCTCGCAGGTCTCGACCGTGGTCGTCTTGCCCGCCCCGTTGGGACCGAGTACGGCGGTGATCCCCGCCCCGGCCACCAGGTCGAGGCCATCCACCGCGGTCTTGGTGCGGTACCGCTTCACCAGGGCCTGGACCTGGACGACGGGGTCGCTTCGCATGGCTCCAGAGTCTAGGGACGGCGGGGCGGGCTCCGGAGGGCGGGGCAGTCGGGCTACTCCGGCAATCGATCGATCAAAGATCGTTCCCGCAGGTCAGCTTAGGTTTACCTAAGTGATGCACGGCACCATCCACCGCTCGGACGCGACTTGTCAGTCTCTGAGGAATTACGCAACAATGGTGTTGTGAAAAACGTCGGCCAGGTCCCGCAGGAGGAACTCGCAACCGGGGAGCGCTCTACGCGCAACCGGGTCGCGCGCTCCATCCTGGACCACGGCCCGTCGACCGTGGCCGACCTGGCCGGCCGCCTCGGCCTCACCCAGGCGGCCGTACGCCGGCACCTGGACGCCCTGGTCGCCGACGATGTCGTGGAGGCGCGCGAGAAGCGGGTCTACGGCGCTCGTACGCGCGGGCGGCCCGCCAAGGTGTTCGCGCTGACGGACTGCGGCCGGGACGCCTTCGACCAGTCCTACGACAAGCTCGCCGCCGACGCCCTGCGCTGGATCGCCGAGCGCGAGGGCGGGGCCGAGGCGGTCGTCGCCTTCGCTCGCGCCCGTATGGCCGCCCAGGCCGAGGCGTACCGCAAAGCCATCGAGGCCGCCGCCCCCGACAAGCGCACCGAAGCCCTGGCCAAGGCCCTGAGCGCGGACGGGTACGCTGCTACGGCGCGCAGCGCTCCCCTTCCGCAGAAGGGCGAGCAGCTCTGCCAGCACCACTGCCCGGTCGCCCATGTCGCCGAGCAGTTCCCCCAGCTGTGCGAGGCGGAGACCGAGATCTTTTCCCAGCTGCTCGGGACGCATGTCCAGCGGCTGGCCACCATCGCCCACGGCGACGGCGTCTGCACGACGTTCATCCCCAAGGCAACACACCAGACCACCGATAACGCATCTGCAAGCACGGCCGGGAGGAACCCCGCATGACTCTCCCCACGGAGACTGCCCACCCCGAACTCGAGGGTCTGGGTACGTACGAATACGGCTGGGCCGACTCCGACGAAGCCGGTGCCTCTGCCAAGCGCGGCCTCAGTCAGGACGTCGTCCGGGACATCTCCGCGAAGAAGAACGAGCCGGAGTGGATGACCAAGCTCCGCCTCAAGGGCCTGCGCCTGTTCGACAAGAAGCCCATGCCGAACTGGGGCTCGGACCTGTCGGGCATCGACTTCGACAACATCAAGTACTTCGTACGCTCCACGGAGAAGCAGGCGGAGTCCTGGGAGGACCTGCCCGAGGACATCAAGAACACGTACGACAAGCTCGGCATCCCGGAGGCGGAGAAGCAGCGCCTCGTCGCCGGTGTCGCCGCCCAGTACGAGTCCGAGGTCGTCTACCACCAGATCCGCGAGGACCTGGAGGAGCAGGGCGTCATCTTCCTGGACACCGACACGGCCCTGAAGGAGCACCCCGAGCTCTTCAAGGAGTACTTCGGGACGGTCATCCCGGTCGGTGACAACAAGTTCGCCTCGCTGAACACCGCCGTGTGGTCCGGCGGCTCCTTCATCTACGTGCCGAAGGGCGTGCACGTCGAGATTCCGCTCCAGGCCTACTTCCGCATCAACACGGAGAACATGGGCCAGTTCGAGCGGACGCTGATCATCGTCGACGAGGGCGCCTATGTGCACTACGTCGAGGGCTGCACGGCGCCGATCTACAAGTCGGACTCGCTGCACTCCGCGGTCGTCGAGATCATCGTCAAGAAGAACGCCCGCTGCCGCTACACGACCATCCAGAACTGGTCGAACAACGTCTACAACCTGGTCACCAAGCGCGCCGTCGCCTACGAGGGCGCGACCATGGAGTGGATCGACGGCAACATCGGTTCCAAGGTGACGATGAAGTACCCCGCCGTCTACCTGATGGGCGAGCACGCCAAGGGCGAGACCCTGTCCATCGCCTTCGCGGGCGAGGGGCAGCACCAGGACGCCGGCTCCAAGATGGTCCACATGGCGCCGAACACGTCCTCCAACATCGTCTCCAAGTCGGTGGCGCGCGCCGGCGGCCGCACCTCGTACCGCGGCCTGGTCGAGATCGGCGAGGGCGCCCACGGCTCGAAGTCCAACGTGCTGTGTGACGCGCTGCTCGTCGACACGATCTCGCGGTCCGACACGTACCCGTATGTGGACGTCCGTGAGGACGACGTCTCCATGGGCCACGAGGCGACCGTCTCCAAGGTCTCCGAGGACCAGCTCTTCTACCTGATGAGCCGTGGTCTGAGCGAGTTCGAGGCGATGGCGATGATCGTGCGCGGCTTCGTCGAGCCGATCGCCAAGGAGTTGCCCATGGAGTACGCGCTTGAGCTCAACCGGCTGATCGAGCTGCAGATGGAGGGCGCGGTCGGCTGACCGACCTCCAGGAACGACGTCTAGGGGGGCGGCCGATCCGCCCCCCAACAGCAGCCCGAAGACTCATTACGTAGGAAGAGAGCAGACCGACAGCCATGGCTGAGGCTCAGAACATCCCCGTGGGGTCCACCACGGCCGGCCAGATCGCGGTCGCCGCCGAGTCGACCGTCGCCACGCGCATGAGCGCGCCCCCGTCCTTCGACGTGGCGGACTTCCCGGTCCCGCACGGCCGCGAGGAGGAGTGGCGGTTCACCCCGCTGGAGCGGCTGCGCGGGCTGCACGACGGCACCGCCGTCGCCACCGGCACCGGTGTGAAGGTCGATGTGCAGGCCCCCGAGGGCGTCACCGTCGAGACCGTCGGCCGTGACGACGCCCGGATCGGTAAGGCGGGCACTCCGGTGGACCGCGTCGCCGCCCAGGCGTACTCCGCGTTCGAGCAGGCCGGCGTGATCACCGTCCCCAAGGAGACGGTGCTCACCGAGCCGATCCGCGTCGCCGTGCACGGCGAGGGCGGCATCGCCTACGGCCACCAGGTCGTCGAGCTCGGCGCCTTCGCCGAGGCCGTCGTCGTCATCGACCACACCGGTGACGCCGTACTCGCGGCCAACGTCGACTACATCCTCGGCGACGGCGCCAAGCTGACCGTCATCTCCGTCCAGGACTGGGACGACAAGGCCGTGCACGTCGGCCAGCACAACGCGCTGGTCGGCCGCGACGCCACCTTCAAGTCGTTCGTGGTCACCTTCGGCGGCGACCTCGTACGTCTTCACCCGCGCGTCGCCTACGCCGGCACCGGCGGCGAGGCCGAGCTCTTCGGCCTGTACTTCACCGACGCGGGCCAGCACCAGGAGCACCGCCTCCTCGTCGACCACAACACCCCGCACTGCAAGTCGAACGTCGCCTACAAGGGCGCGCTCCAGGGCGACGACGCGCACGCCGTGTGGATCGGCGACGTCCTGATCGAAGCCAAGGCCGAGGGCACGGACACGTACGAGATGAACCGGAACCTCGTGCTGACCGACGGCGCCCGGGTCGACTCCGTACCGAACCTCGAAATCGAGACCGGCGAAATCGTCGGCGCGGGCCACGCGAGCGCCACCGGCCGCTTCGACGACGAGCAGCTCTTCTACCTGATGGCTCGCGGCATCCCCGCCGACGAGGCCCGTCGCCTCGTCGTGCGCGGCTTCTTCGCCGAGCTGGTCCAGCAGATCGGCGTCGACGACATCGAGGAGCGGCTGCTCGTGAAGATCGACGAGGAGCTGGAGGCGTCGGTCTGATGGCCATCGCGTTCGTACGCGCCTGCGGGCTGAGCGAGCTGGAGGAGGACACCCCGAAGCGGGTGGAACTCGACGGCACGCCGGTCTCCGTCGTGCAGACAGAGGGCGAGGTGTTCGCGGTGTACGACATCTGCTCGCACGCGAACGTCTCGCTGTCGGAGGGCGAGGTGGACGACTGCCACATCGAGTGCTGGCTGCACGGCTCGCGTTTCGATCTGCGTTCCGGGAAGCCCGACGCCCTTCCCGCGACGCGCCCCATTCCCGTATACCCCGTAAAGATCGAAGGGGACGACGTGCTCGTCTCCCTCACCCAGGAGTCCTGAGGCACCCATGGCAACGCTTGAAATCCGAGACCTGCACGTCACCGTCGAGGCCGACAACGCCACGAAGGAGATCCTCAAGGGCGTCGACCTCACCGTGAAGCAGGGCGAGACGCACGCCATCATGGGCCCGAACGGCTCCGGCAAGTCGACTCTCGCCTACTCGCTCGCGGGTCACCCCAAGTACACGATCACCGAGGGCACCGTCACCCTCGACGGCGAGAACGTCCTGGAGATGTCCGTCGACGAGCGCGCCCGCGCCGGCCTCTTCCTCGCGATGCAGTACCCGGTCGAGGTCCCCGGCGTCTCGGTCTCCAACTTCCTCCGTACGTCCGCCACCGCCATCCGCGGCGAGGCCCCCAAGCTGCGTACGTGGATCAAGGAGGTGAAGGAGGCCATGCAGAACCTGAACATGGACCCCTCCTTCGCCGAGCGCAACGTGAACGAAGGCTTCTCCGGCGGCGAGAAGAAGCGCCACGAGATCCTCCAGCTGGAGCTGCTCAAGCCGAAGATCGCGATCCTCGACGAGACCGACTCCGGCCTCGACGTCGACGCGCTCCGGGTCGTCTCCGAGGGCGTCAACCGCGTCCGCGAGACCGGCGAGGTGGGCACGCTGCTCATCACGCACTACACGCGCATCCTGCGCTACATCAAGCCCGACCACGTCCACGTCTTCGCGGGCGGCCGCATCGCCGAGTCCGGCGGTCCCGAGCTGGCCGACAAGCTGGAGGCCGAGGGATACGAGGCATACACGAAGGGTGGCGTATCAGCGTGACGCAGCTGCCGGGCCTCCTCGACACAGAGGCGATCCGCAAGGACTTCCCCGTCCTGGACCGACTGGTCCACGACGGCAAGAAGCTGGTGTACCTGGACAACGCGGCGACCTCGCAGAAACCGCGCCAGGTACTGGACGCCCTGAACGAGTACTACGAGCGCCACAACGCCAACGTCCATCGCGGTGTGCATGTGCTCGCCGAGGAGGCCACGGCGCTGTACGAGGGCGCGCGGGACAAGGTCGCCACGTTCATCAACGCGCCCAGCCGCGACGAGGTGATCTTCACCAAGAACGCCTCCGAGTCGCTCAACCTCGTGGCCAACATGCTCGGTTGGGCCGACGAGCCCTACCGCGTCGACCACGAGACCGAGATCGTCATCACGGAGATGGAGCACCACTCCAACATCGTCCCGTGGCAACTGCTGTCGCAGCGCACGGGCGCGAAGCTGAAGTGGTTCGGCCTGACCGACGACGGCCGCCTCGACCTCTCCAACATCGACGAGATCATCACCGAGAAGACGAAGATCGTCTCCTTCGTGCTGGTCTCCAACATCCTCGGCACCTTCAACCCGGTCGAGGCGATAGTCCGCCGCGCCCAGGAGGTCGGCGCCCTGGTCCTGATCGACGCCTCGCAGGCGGCACCCCATATGCCGCTGGACGTGCAGGCGCTCCAGGCCGACTTCGTGGCTTTCACCGGCCACAAGATGTGCGGCCCGACCGGCATCGGCGTCCTGTGGGGCCGCCAGGAACTCCTCGAGGACCTGCCTCCGTTCCTCGGCGGCGGCGAGATGATCGAAACGGTGTCGATGCACTCATCGACATACGCGCCCGCGCCGCACAAATTCGAGGCCGGTACGCCGCCGATCGCGCAGGCGGTCGGCCTCGGCGCGGCGATCGACTATCTGACCTCCATCGGCATGGAGAAGATCGCGGCCCACGAGCACGCACTGACCGAGTACGCGGTCAAGCGCCTGTCGGAGGTCCCCGACCTGCGGATCATCGGCCCCACCACGGCCGAGGAGCGCGGCGCGGCGATCTCCTTCACGCTCGGCGACATCCACCCCCACGACGTGGGCCAGGTCCTCGACGAACAGGGCATCGCGGTCCGGGTCGGCCACCACTGCGCCCGGCCCGTCTGCCTCCGGTACGGAATTCCTGCGACCACGCGAGCGTCGTTCTATCTGTACTCCACGCCGAGTGAGATCGACGCACTCGTGGAAGGCCTGGACTACGTACGGAACTTCTTCGGCTGAGGGAGCTGGCGCTGACGTGAAGCTGGATTCGATGTACCAGGAAGTCATCCTGGACCACTACAAGCACCCGCACGGGCGCGGTCTGCGGGATGGCGACGCCGAGGTGCACCACGTCAACCCGACGTGCGGTGACGAGATCACGCTGCGCGTGAAGTACGAGGGCTCGCAGATCGTGGATGTGAGCTACGAAGGCCAGGGCTGCTCGATCAGCCAGGCCTCCGCCTCCGTACTGAACGAACTGCTCGTCGGCAAGCAGCTCGCCGAGGCGCAGAAGATCCAGGAGACCTTCCTGGAGCTGATGCAGTCCAAGGGCCGCATCGAGCCGGACGACGCGATGGAGGAGGTTCTGGAGGACGCGGTGGCGTTCGCCGGGGTCTCCAAGTACCCCGCCCGTGTGAAGTGCGCGCTGCTGAGCTGGATGGCCTGGAAGGATGCGACGGCCCAGGCCCTGGGCGAGGCCGACGCCGAAAGGAAGACGGCATGAGCGAGACCATTGAGATGAAGCCGGCCTCGGAGGAAGAGGTCCGCGAGGCGCTGTACGACGTGGTCGACCCCGAGCTGGGCATCGACGTCGTCAACCTCGGCCTGATCTACGGCATCCACATCGACGACGCGAACATCGCGACGCTCGACATGACCCTGACCTCGGCGGCCTGTCCGCTGACGGACGTCATCGAGGACCAGGCCAAGTCCGCCACGGACGGCCTCGTCAACGAGCTCCGGATCAACTGGGTCTGGATGCCGCCGTGGGGGCCGGACAAGATCACGGACGATGGGCGTGAGCAGCTTCGGGCGCTCGGGTTCAACGTCTGAGATCCATGGACATGGGTGTGGCCCCCGGCGAATCGCTGGGGGCCACACTCGCGTGCGGGTGTCACGCCGCTCAGCCGAGACCCTTCACGAGGCGGAAGAAGAAGTCCTGGCGGCCAGTCGTGTTGTAGCCGTACGGGTCCAGGACCAGCTCGAAGTTCTTGTGGCGCAGAAAGCGGTCGGGATAGTTCACCGCCTGGAGCATCACGGCGTCGTCCGAGTACGGGGACTGTATGGGGCAGAAGGTGGCGTCCTGCCGGAAGAGCGCCGAGCCGTCGTTGCCGCTGACGCGGAGGCGGAAGTTCTGGTGCCGGACGTAGCGGCCGTCCGACATCTGGAAGGAGTAGCAGGAGGGCTTGGCGAGGCCGGAGACGACCTTGAAGGAGGAGTCCTCCCTGGTCTCGCTTCCGCTGCGGGAGCTCACCTGGTCCAGCCGGATCACACCGCTGCTCAGATGCCAGTAGCGGTCCGGGTAGTTGACCGCCTGGACCGACTTCCGCGAGGAGGCCGGCGGCTTGGCGGGCGCCTTGCTGGAGGCGGGAGGCTTTGACGGCTCGGGGATGGGCTCGGAGCCCCGCTGCTGGGCCTCGGGGGAGTCGGAGCCGTCCTTGTCCTTCGAGGCGGCGTCCTCGGAGTCCTGCTGCGGTGAGGAAAGGCCGCTCTTCCCGCTGGGCTCCGTGGTGGGGGCCGCAGGGGTGAAGCCGGGGATGACCGGTTGCGCGGCGGAGGTGGTCTGCGGGTCTTGCGACCCCTTGTCCTCGGTCTGGTCGAGTATGGCGATCGCGGTCACCGTGGAGGCGAGCACCGCCACGGCCAGTACGCCGGCCAGATAGAGGCGGCGCGTCCCGGGTATGCGGCCTCCGTCGAGGTCTTCGCCGGTCTCCCATACCTTCGGGGGCTGTTCGGCGGGGAGTTGCGGGTCCGCTGTGTTGGCAGCGGCACGTGGGGGACGGCCCAGTGCGCCCTTCGGCGCAGGCGTGGGCTGGTCCGGACCGGGTCCGGGCTTGCTGTCTGGCATGCGCTGTTCCTCCAGCGTCGTCGCCCCGAGGCGGACGCGGATTGGTCATGTGCCCTCGCCATGAGAGGAAGCACGAGAGGAAGCGGAGGTCGCGACACGGAAGGTACGGCTGTGGCCGGGTGGCTCCGGTGCGCGACGCTGAAACAGTAGTGGACCCGGCGCCTTCTGAGCAGACGTTTCAGAGAGCGGTTTCAAGACCGGAGGGAACAATTTCATAACCTGAAGCAAATTGCGCTCACTTTGGCCCGACCTGCACCGTCTCGTGCGCTCCCCGCAAGGAAAACGCGGGGAGCGCACGGGGTGTGACGTGGCGTCAGCGAGCGAACTTGGCCAGGTCGGCCGCGATCCGCTCCCGGCTTCCGCCGTTCTGCACCGGCGCCGCCGTGAGCACGTCCAGGTGCTGGTAGCCGGGCAGGACCACGGGGTTCTCGTCCTGGGGAATGTGGTCCGCCAGGATGCCGTCGCCCGCGATGAACGTGATCCTGGGGTTCGCGGTGAGGCCCTCCTTGTGCACCAACTTGCCCGCGAGCTGCGGATCGTCGATCAGCTGGATGTCCGTGACCAGCCTGGTCGGGAAGTAGTCCTCCGTGAAGTCCAGCGGCTGTTCGGAGAGGCTGCGGGCCAACTCCCCGATATCCGTGACCTCCTTGGCGGCGCCTGTGAACGGGGCGCCATTGGCCGAGCGGTACACCGGGTCGTCCGCCGCGCCCACCCGGTCGTAGTTGCGCCAGGTGTAGAGGGGACCGCCCGGCTCGTCCGGGATCGCCTTCAACTCCGTACCGAACAGGGCTGGTTGGGTAGCGGCGTCGTTCGAGGCCGGGAAGTTCTTGTCTACGACCCTGCCGCCGTCGGCGCTGTCGAAGAAGCCCACGCTCGTCTGGATGAAGGCGAGCGGTGCCGAGTGGTCGTCCATGAAGGCGCCCAGCACCGCCTCGTTGGTGAGCCGGAAGTCGCGGATGGTGGGGCTGCCCTTGAGGAAGACCTCCGAGTTCTTGGAGAACAGCATGCGGCCCGTCGTCTCGATGTTGGCGTTCGACGGCACCGTGTCGAGCAGCGCGGACTCGGCGTCGGGCGCGTTTTCGGTGGCCAGACCAGCGAGCGCGAGCAGGTTCATCGTCTCGGGGTTGAGCACCGCGGGCAGCGCGAGGAAACGGGGCAGAACTCCGGTACGCAGCCCGGCCTGTACGGCGGCGTAACCAATGCTCGTGTCCGGGATCAGCCCCGGCAACAGGGACCCGCCGGGGCCGGACGACGTGCCGTTCAGGTCGTCCAGCGAGGTGGAGATCGTGGTGTCCAGGGCGAAGTAGCCCGCGCACTGGTTGAAGCCCGCGTCCGCCTTCGTCACGGGATTCCCGTCGAAGTCCCAGGTGGCGAAGACACCGGTGAGGACGCCGCCCAGCGAATGCCCGCCGCACAGCACCTTCTCCTTGCGCAGCTTCTGGTCGGGCAACTCGGCGGACAGCAGGTCGTACTGGTCGCGTACGGTCTGCTCCAGACCGATGTCGGCGAGCCAGCCTGCCTGACCGCTCGTCAGAAACCCGTCGAAGGTACGCCCGTCGACCGGCTTGCCACCGTAGTAGTAGTCAACGGCCTTGGTGCTACTGCCCGTTGCGATACCGGCGTTGTCCTCAAGGCAGTTGGAACGCCGGTCCAGCGCCCAGAACTCGATGTGCTCGCCCTTCTCGGCCGCCGCCTTCACCGTGTTCCGGGCCACGCTGTCGAAGGCGCCCGCGCCCTCCAGAATGCCCGGCTGGGCGATCAGAATCCGGTCCGCGTCGGCGGACTTCGACGGCCCGTCCGAGGACCGGTAGCGCAGATACGACAGCCAGTCGCAGCGCGCCGGGTGACTGCCGACCGAGGCCGGCAGCGGGATCCGTACGGAGACCTCGGTCTCGGTGACGTCGGCGACCGGGGACGTGGACTTGACGGCGGTCTCCGTACGGGCCGGTGTTCCGTCCGCCGCCGGTGCCACGGTCAGCGCCGCCGCGGCGAGCGCTCCGGCGGCCAGTGCACGTGTCCAGGGCCTGTTGCGAGGTGCGGCTCCTTTGCTCATGGCCGCACCGTAACCAGCGGTAACTCACCTGCTCTACAACGGAATACGAGCAAACGGGGGCGGCCCCTGCGCGGATTCACACAAGGACGCTCCTCGATTGAGCGCGGCCTGTCCGGACCTCAATCTTTCTCACCCCTCACTGTGTACGGGCGTACGCATCGATGTGTACGCTCGTCCGCATGGGATACGCACTGCTCGGCGCAGCCATCGCGGCGGAGGTGGCCGCCACGACCGCCATGAAGTACAGCGAGGGCTTCAGCAAGCTGTGGCCCTCCCTGCTGACCCTGCTCGGATACGTCGTCGCCTTCGTGCTGCTCGCGCAGACGCTGAAGACCGTGTCGGTCGGCACGGCCTACGCGATCTGGGCCGGAGTCGGTACGGCGGCCGTCGCGGCGATCGGGATGGTGTTCCTGGGGGAGGGGCTGAGCGTGGCGAAACTGACCGGGATCATGCTGATCATCGTCGGGGTCGTGGTGCTGAACCTGGGCGGGGCGCACTGATGGGCCGCCGTGCGGTCACAGGGGTCCGCTGATGGTCCGGCGCTACGACCCAGACAGGCGTCAGCGGATCATCGACGCGGCCATCCGGGTCGTGGGCGCCAAGGGCATCGGCGGGCTGAGCCATCGCTCCGTCGCGGCCGAGGCCGATGTGCCGCTGGGCTCCACCACGTACCACTTCAAGACCCTCGACGAGCTGATGGTCGCCGCGCTGCGGCAGGCGAACGAGGGCTTTGCCAAGCTGGTCGTCGCACGCGGCGCCCTGGATGACCCCGAGAGCGACCTGGCCGCCGAACTCGCCGGCCTGACGGGCGAGTGGCTCGCAGGCGACCGTACGGGAGTGGAGCTCGAGTACGAGCTCTACCTCGCCGCCCTCCGCCGCCCTGCCCTACGCCCCGTAGCCGCCGAATGGTGCCAGGACCTCGCCGAGCGCGTCGCCCACCGCACCGACCCGGTCACCGCCCGCACCCTGGTCGCACTGCTGGACGGCATCTGTCTCCAGGTGCTGCTGACGGGAGCGGAGTACGACGAGGAGTACGCCCGGGAAGTGCTGGCCCGCGTGATTCCCTGAGCTCTTTCTGTGCGGTGCCCATGAGCCGTGAACCTTCTGCCGCCCATCGGGGAACAGAGGGGTGACAAGATCGGCTCGGGACAACGAAGCAGGGGGAGGCCTTGTGACGGGTCCACCGCCAACGGAGACGCAGGCACCGGAGGCGAAGGCGCCGGACGATGCCGAGGTCGTCGCCCAGTCGCTGGCGCAACCGGAGCTGTTCGCCCAGCTCTACGACCGGTACTCGGCCGACATTCACCGGTACGTGACCCGGCGTCTCGGTGACGGCATGGCCGACGACATCACCGCGGACACCTTCCTCACGGCGTTCCGCATCCGCGGCCGCTACGACCTGACGCGCACCAACGCGCGCCCCTGGCTGTACGGCATCGCGGGCAACCTCATCGGCAAGCAGCGGCGTACCGAGGTGCGGGCGCTCAAGGCGCTGGCGCGGACCGGGCACGACCCGGTCGCGGCGTCCTGGGTCGAGGAGACGGAGAGCCGGGTCGCGGCGCAGGGACCGCTCGCCGGTGCCCTGGCGGCGCTTCCGGCGGGGGACCGACATGTGCTGCTGCTCGTCGCCTGGGCCGACCTCACCTACCAGGAGGTCGCCGAGGCCCTGGACATCCCGGTCGGGACGGTCCGCTCCCGGCTCAACAGAGCCCGGCGCAAGGTGCGTACGGCGCTCGGCGCCGATCCGGCATTCGTGAACGACGCGGCGGAGGCGATGTGACCATGGACGAGCTGACCCGGGTGCGCGAACTGCGGGCGGACGCCCCCGTCCCTGACCGGGCCCGACTGGCACCGGGAAGGGCGCGGCTGCTGGCGGCCGCGCAGGTCGGCGAACCGCACCGTACGGTGTGGGGTCACCGGAAGGCCGTGGTGGCCCTGGTCTTCGTGGCCGTGTCCGCGATCACTGTCGCCGCGTCGGTGCTGGTGGACGGAGGCGGCGGCGCGGGGCGGGAGGTCACGCCCGCGGTGTCGTCGACCGCTGGCCCCCATCTGAAGGGGATGAGCGCCCGAGAGCTGCTGGATCGGGCGGCGGCTGCCGTGGAACGGCAGGAACTGATCCGCGAGCCCAAGGGCAACGAGGCGATCGTCACCGAGCAGTACCTGGAGTACCCGGGTTTCGAGGACGCCGTCAGGGAGAGGTGGGTCAGGTTCGCCGAGGCTGCCGTCCACATCAGCCCCGCGGGCCCGGCGGACTGGAACGCCGAGCGCCGGATCGTGCACGAGAGCACGGAGGACTGGCTGCCCCTCAGCCGCTCGCCCAAGCAGGTGTACGACTTCCTGTCCGCCCTGCCGGCCGACGGCGAGGGGACGCTGAAAGCTCTGCGCGAGCAGAACGCCGTCCCCGACGCCAAGGGCGCCGAGCAGTCCGAGCGGGACTTCGCCGAGATCGCCGCCCTGCTCGACGCCGACATACAGCCGCTCGACGGGCTTGCGAGCCTCTACCGGGCCCTGGGCACCGTGCCAGGCGGCACCGTCGCCGAGGACCTGGTCGAGTACGGGTACGGGAAACGGGCCATCGCCCTGAGGTATCCCGCCCGCATGTCCTCCTCCGCCAACGACGTGCCGGCCTCAGCGAACGACGCCCCGGCCTCCGCCACCGAGTGGCTGCTCGACCCGGAGACGTACCGGCCCGTCGGCCGCCGCACGCTCGTGAACGGCGAGCTGCAGAGCAGCATCACGATCGTGACCAGGGTCATCGTGCCCGAGGAGGAAAGCCGGACCGACTGACCACTCCCCGAAACGGGCGGCCCGCGCCATGGGGGACGCGGGCCGCCCGTAACCTTCCATGGCCGGGATGGGCCCGTACCCTGAGACAGCCCTCCCACCGGTTGGCCTGCGCGGCCCCCCGCCGGTTAGGTTTCCCCCATGACCGACACGACTGCTTCTCGCACCACCGGCGCTGTCGCCGCCGGCCTCGCCACGGTCGCCGCCGACGGCACCGTTCTCGACACCTGGTTCCCCGCGCCCGAGCTCAGTGACGGGCCCGGCCCGTCCGGTACGGAGCGGCTGTCCGCCGAGCGGGCCGTGGAACTGCTCGGGGAGGGCGCTGTGAAGGCCATCGGTCCGGACGCCCGCCGGGGCGTCGAGGTGGTCGCGGTGCGTACGGTCATCGCCTCGCTCGACGAGAAGCCGATCGACGCGCATGACGTGTACCTGCGCCTCCACCTGCTCTCGCACCGCCTGGTGCAGCCGCACGGCCAGAGCCTGGACGGCATGTTCGCGCACCTCGCCAACGTCGCCTGGACCTCGCTCGGCCCGGTCGCCGTCGACGACCTCGAGAAGGTCCGGCTGAACGCCCGCGCCGAGGGCCTCCACCTGGCCGTGACGTCCGTCGACAAGTTCCCGCGCATGACGGACTACGTGGCCCCCAAGGGCGTACGCATCGCCGACGCCGACCGGGTCCGGCTCGGCGCCCACCTCGCCGAGGGCACCACGGTCATGCACGAGGGCTTCGTGAACTTCAACGCCGGCACGCTCGGCACGTCGATGGTCGAGGGCCGTATCTCCGCCGGGGTCGTGGTCGGCAACGGTTCGGACATCGGCGGCGGCGCCTCCACCATGGGCACCCTCTCCGGCGGAGGCAACGTCCGCATCACGATCGGAGAGCGCTGCCTCGTCGGCGCCGAGGCGGGCGTCGGGATCGCGCTCGGCGACGAGTGCGTGGTCGAGGCGGGCCTGTACGTCACCGCCGGCACCCGCGTCACGATGCCCGACGGCCAGATCGTCAAGGCCCGCGAACTCTCCGGCGCCTCGAACATCCTCTTCCGCCGCAACTCGGTCAGCGGCACGGTGGAGGCACGGCCGAACAACGCGGTCTGGGGCGGCCTGAACGAAATCCTGCACAGCCACAACTGACGTACGCGATGCGCGCCGAGCGCCCTCCCGCCGACCGCGGGAGGGCGCTCGTCTGTGCGGAGACGAGAACTTTCCTTGTCCGTACAGGCATAGCGGGGGAAGGCCCGGCGCGTCACAAGGAATGCAAAGCGGGGGAGGCCCGCCGGGAAAGAGAAGGTGACGATGGATGCCCAAGGGCAGGAGCGCTTCCGGGAGTTCGTGGAGAACCGGTCGTCGGCGTTGCTGAAGACCGCCGTCCTGCTCAGCGGCGGAGACCGGCACGCCGCCGAGGATCTGCTGCAGAACGCGCTGATCAAGGCCGCGGGCCGGTGGCAGCGGATCGACGAGCCGGAGGCGTACGTACGGCGGATCCTGTACCGGCAGCAGGTGAGCCGGTGGCGGCTGAAGTGGCGAAGACGGGAGCTGACGGTCGCCGAGCCGCCCGAGGGGACGGGCGGCGGTGACGCCGCCTCCGCGGCCGAGCTGCGCATCGTCATGCGCGGGGCGCTGGCACGGCTGACCCCGCGACAGCGGACCGTGCTCGTGCTGCGGTACTTCGAGGATCTGCCGGAGGCCGACGTGGCCCGCATCCTCGGCTGTTCCGTCGGAACCGTGCGCTCCACCACGCACCGCTCTCTCGCCCGCCTGCGCGCCCTCGCACCCGAATTGGCCGCACTCGGACTCGCCGACGCCGAACAGAACCCGTCCCGTGACTTCTCACCCGTGGAGGTACGCCCGTGAACGTCGACGAACTGGTGCGTGACTCCCTGCGGGAGCAGGCCACCGAGACCGTGCCCGTCCCGCGCGGGTTCGCCGACCGGGTGCTGATGGTCAGGCGACGCCGCCGGACCCGTAGGCTCGCGGCCGTCGCCGCGGCCACCACCGCCGCGGTCGCCTTCGCCGTGGCGATGCCGATGCTGGATTCCGGCAAGGACGGCGTTCGGCCCGCGACCGAGATGAACGAGAGCGACGTCATCGCCCACCCCGACCAGTCGCCCCCGCGCGACATGATCGCGGCAGGAGACGTCGCGCTGGCCGCGTACTACACCCGGAAGAACGTCAAGCAGACGGACGACCGTGCCGTCGCCGTCCGCGAGTACCGGCTGCTCGACCAGAAGACCGGCAAGTACGAGAAGGCCACCCAGTGGTCCTTCATCGACATCGCTCCCGGCATGCGAACCGCCGCCGTCCTGGAGAAGGACCTGCCCACCCAGCGGATCGGCCTGCTCAACCTGCTCACCGGTAAGGTCGAGCGCTGGATCCCGGTGGACCGCGGCGTCGCGGGTGTCAGCTTCTCGCCTGACGGCGACAAGCTCGTCGCGACGACGTACAAGACGAACCCTGACCTGCGGTACAAGGTGGACTACGACAGCGACGGCGACGGCAAGAACAACGACTACGACCAGTCGCACGACCAGCCGCGGAACGGCTTCTATGTCATCGACGTGGCCTCAGGCAAGGGATCGTGGAGCGAGGTCCCGGAGGGCGACGACATGAACGCCCGTCAGGACTTCGCCTTCAGCCACGACGGTAAACTGGTCTACTCCCCGCTCGCCATGGAACCCCGGATGCAGTACTACGACTTCAAGGGCAACAAGGTCGACCGGCCCGCGAACGAGCGGTATATGCAGTCGTACATCGACGCGGGAGTGTCCCCGAACGGCAAACTCGTCGCGAACGACGGCGGCGCCGTCCTTGACGCCTACACCGGCGAGCGGATCTCCAAAGTGCCGGGATACCAGCCGCTCGCCTGGGTTGACGACGAGCGGCTCATCGTCCGGTACAGCGAACCGGGCGAGAACGAGCACCACACCCGGCTCGTCCTCACCACGATCGGCAGCGACAAACTCGTACGCCTGAGTGGAGCTCTCAAGGGGAACGACGGCGCGCCCGGACAATGGACGCCGATCTTCGCCGAACGCTGATCAGGCCCGGTCAGGTGGCCACGAGCCGCTCGTACGCCGCCAGCAGCCCGTCGACCGTCTCGCGGCCGGCGGGCCGCAGCGGTCCGCGGACCGGACCAGCGGGCAGGCCGAGGGCGGTGAGCAGGGCCTTCGCCGTGACCGTGCCGGGCAGGCCGGACGCCATCATCAACTCGATGAGAGGGATGGCGCGGCGCTGCCGCCGGGCGGCCTCCGTGGTGTCACCGGCGTCGAACGCGTCCAGGATGCCCCGGAGTTGGCGGGGTGCGGCGTTGGCGACGGTGCTGATGTATCCGGTGCCGCCGACCGCGTACAGGGGGAGCGTGAACTCCTCGCAGCCGGTGTAGTACGCGAGATCCGTGCGGGCCAGTACCTTCTGGGTGCCGAGAAGGTCGTACGCGCAGTCCTTGACCGCCACGATCCGCGGATGCCCGGCGAGCCGCAGTATCGTCTCCGGCTCGATCCGCGTGCCGGTGCGGCCCGGGATGTCGTACAACGCGAGCGGCAGCCCGGAGGCGTCCGCGATCTCCCGGAAGTGGGCCTCGAGGGCTTCCTGGGGCGGCTTGCTGTAGTAGGGCGAGACCACCAACAGGCCGTCCGCGCCCGCCTTTTCGGCCTCCTGGGCCAGTTCGATCGTGTGCCGTGTGTCGGAGGTCCCGACGCCCGCCACCACGGCGGCCCGCCCTCCGACCGCCTCGACCACGGCCCGCACGAGCGCGGCCTTCTCGGCGTCCGTCGTGGTCGGTGACTCCCCGGTCGTCCCCGACAGCACGAGCCCCTCGCATCCGTCCGCGACCAGCCGCTCGGCCAGTCCCTGCGCCCCGTCCGGATCGAGCAGCCCGTCCTCGGTGAAAGGGGTGATCATCGCGCAGAGGGCGCGGCCGAAGGGCGGGGCGGAGGATGTGGTCATGTCCGTAGTTTCGGCATCCCGACGCTGAAGCTCCACTTAATTCTTCTACGAGACATCCGTAAGGAACGCTGTACGGTTACCGAACGGGCGCTCTAGGAACTCGGCGTCGTTTGAGTCACCATGGCGGGGACGGTAGTTGGTGATCGGTCACGGGAGGCGTTATGAGGCTGGGTAAGGCGCTCGCCACCGGAGTCGCGGAGGAACAGCCGCGCGAGGACGAGGACGAGCTTCAACTCGCTGAGGAAATCGAGGAGTTGGAGCCCGCTGCCGAAGAGGTTCCGGTCGCGCGATGAGGTGGCGGCTCCCCGAGGAACGTCCGGCGGAGCCGCCCACCGGATTCAAGATCGCCCACCCGATGCTGTCGCAGGACGGCAGCCGGGCCGGGTTCACCGGTGTGTCGCTGGGCGGCGCGCTGCCGTACGGGGTGCTCGACGAGGCCCACTGCGTGTACGGGCTGCGGCACCGGGCACCCCACCGCCGCTGCGACTGCGGCTTCCACTGCGTGCACGACCGTACGGCGGCAGAGGCGATGCTGTGCACCGCCGAGCACCGGACCGCCGTGCTCCTCGAGGTGGCGGTACTCGGCGCGTACATCCGCTTCGAGCTCGGGTTCCGTTACGCCCGGCAGCGGGTCCGTACCGCCACGGTCGGCCCCTGTAGCTGCGGCTCCGTGGCCGTGGCGCTGGCCGACGCCGGATGGGGCAGGCCCGGCTGGCGGGCGCTGGCGGCGAGCTGCGCCGGATGCGTACGCGGCCGTCCGTCCGTATCCCTGGCGACCTTCGCGCGGCTCGGCGGAGAGGGGCTGCGGGTCCGGGCCGGGGGAGGTGCCACACCGGCCGGCGCCGACCTGCCCGAAGGGCTCGGCGTGTCCGACCTGGTCGCCGAGGCCGCGCTGCTGCAGGCCCGGCTCGACTGGTTCCAGACCCAGCTGGCACAGCTCGGCGAGCGCGGGCCCGACCAGGGGTAGCGGCGGCTCGGCGGGGTACTCGGGCGTCCCGAGACGAGAGGAGGCGGGGCGCCGTGACCGAGACCATGCAGCGGCGGTCGGAGGAACACCACTCGGTGGGTGACCTCGTCGGACAGGCCACCGAACAGCTCTCCGAACTCGTACGGCAGGAAGTACGGCTCGCGAAAGAGGAGCTGGCGCAGAAGGGCAAGCGCGCGGGACGGGGCGGCGGGCTGCTCGGCGCGGCGGGCGCCGTCGGATACGTCGGCGTGATGGCGCTGGCCGGCACGGGCACCGCCGCGCTGTCCCTGGTGCTGTCCGTGTGGGCGGCGGCGCTCATCGTCACGGCCGTGCTCTTCACGATCGCGGCCGTCCTGGGCATCGCCGGCCGCGCGCAACTGCGCCGTGCCACGCCGCCCATGCCTGCGGAGACCCTCGAAAGCGTCCGGGCCGACGTCGACGCAATCAAGGAAAGGGCGCATCGATGAACCAGCGGAAGGGAGAGGACGCCGAGGGAGCCGCCAAGGCGGCCCGTGGCGCCAAGGGACCGGAGGAACTGCGAGAACAGATCGCGCAGACCCGCGAGCAACTCGGCGAAACCGTCGAGGAGTTGGCCGCCAAGGCCGATGTGCGGGCTCGTGCCCGGGCGCGGCGCGCCGAGCTCAGGGGCAAGGCGTCCGAGGCCGGGCATGCCGTACAGGGCAAGGCGGCACAGGCCGGGCACGCGGCGCAGGAGAAGGCCGCGCACGCCCGGCACCTGGCGCAGGAGAAGGCGGCCCACGCCCGGCATGCGGCCCAGGAGAAGGCCGCCCACGCCGGACACCGGGCGCAGGAGAAGGTCGGGCACACCGTGCAGGACAAGGCGACCCACGCCGGGCACGCCGTGCAGGAGAACGTGCCGCAGCCCGTCCGTAACGCCGCGACCACCGTCGTTCAGACCGGCCGACGGCATCCCAAGCCGGTACTGATCGCCGGAGCCGCTGCCGTGATCGCGGTGGGGATCCTGCGGCGGCGGTCCACCGGCGGGCCCAGTCACCGCGGCTATCGCAGCCGTCCCGGTAACCGCGGCTACCGCGGCCGAACCAGTCATCGCGGTTACCGCTGAACAGAGATCACAGCCTCCGCGCTTGACCTGAACTTTGGTTGAGGTCAGAGGGTGGGTGGTGCTCGCACCGAGTTCCGAGTACCGAATCACTGGAGGCTGTGATGACGCGCCGTACCGACGCGCACCCCGACCTGACCCGCCCCGAGGTGAAAGCCCCGTTCTTCAGCACCTGGCGGGTGGGGACGCCCGAACGGCAGAAGGAGACCGTCGAGGCGATCGCCTCGACCTGGGAGAGCAGGCCCTGGCCGATCGAGGGCCTGCTCGGCTATTACGTCTACACCGGACACGACGGCACGACCCTGTTGCACCACTCGCAGTGGGCCGACGAGCAGGCGTACGAGGCGTTCACGAAGGTGCACCGGCAAGAGCGCGTCGACGAGATCGACACCGCTGTGCCCGGGATCGAGCGGGTGGCCCTCGGACGGTACCGGCACTACCGCAGCCTCACCCGCCCCGATGCCGAGCCGCGGGTGCCGGGCTGCATCGTGATCGTCGACATCGAGTTCGAGGGCCCCGACCCCGACCGGCAGCGCGCCTGGGTGGACGCGGTGTTCGAGGCCCTGGAGAGCGAGCCGAACCAGCACCCCGGCGGGATCTCCGCCCACTTCCACCTGAGCACGGACGGCACGAGGGTCCTCAACTACGCGGAGTGGGAGAGCGCGCAGGCCCACATCGACGCCCTGGCCGCCCCCGGAGAGGGCATCGGCTCGGCCACCGAACTGTGGAAGCGCGTACAGACCTGGCCAGGGCTGACGCAGAGCGGCGGCGTGAGCCGCTACGAATACGCCCTCGGACTCGTCCCGGAGTGACCCGTACACGCGAGCCGGAATTCCGGCGCGGAAAGGGAACGAGCCCGGCCCCCCGGACGACGGGGCCGGGCTCGTCCGCGCACAGGGACTACGGTTTGAACCGGAGCACCTGCGGGTCGTGGTCGCTGATCTGGTCGGCGAACTCCGCGTTGATGTGCACGCTGTCGTAGCTGAAGTCGCAGTACTTACGGATCGACGGGCTGATCAGGATCTGGTCGAGGACCTGGCTGTTGCCCTGGAAGTCGTAGCTGTAACGCTCGCTCTTCGGCAGGGACTTGATGGCCGAGTAGAGGACGCCGTCGTCCTCCAGGAGCTTCGTCGTCTCCGAGAACTCGAAGTCGTTGATGTCGCCGAGCGTGACGACGGACGCGTTCTTCTGCGCCGCGAGGATGTCCTTGACGAAGGCGTTCACCGACTTCGCCTGGAGGTGGCGCTGGGTCTCCGAAGAGCGGACCGGCGGCTGGTACTGGGAGTGCAGCGCCTGGTCGCCGCCCTTCGACGCGAAGTGGTTGGCGATCACGAACACGGTCTTGCCGCGGAAGACGAACTCGCCCGCGAGCGGCTTGCGGCTGTCCTCCCACGCCTCGCCCGCTGGGTCGATACGGCCCGGGGATGCCGTGAGAGCCGCCTTGCCGTACGCCTTCGTGACGCCCACGGCGGTCGTCGCGTCGCCGCCCGCGCGGTCGGTGAAGGAGACGCGCTCCGGGTTGAAGAGGAACACATTGCGTATGTTGCCGCCCGGCTGGCCGCCGTCCGCGAGGTCGACCGGGTCGATGCCCCGCCACTCGTACGCCGGGCCGCCCGCCGCGGTGATCGCGTCGGTCAGCTTGCGCATCGTCTCGTCGGCGGCGACCGTGCCGTCGTTCTTCGCGCCGTTGTTGTCCTGGATCTCCTCCAGGGACACGATGTCGGGCGACTGCAGGTTCTTCACGATCGCGGCGGCGTGGTCGGCGAAGGAGTCGTCGGTCGGGTCGAGGTTCTCGACGTTGTACGTAGCCACCGCCAGCTCGCTCCGCGACTGCTTACGGGTCGTCTCGCGTTCCAGCCCGCCGTCGGCGACCGTGCCCAGGGTGCGGGCGGTCAGCGTGTAGCCGCCGAACTGGGTGTAGTCGAGCGGGCCCTCGGTGGTGCCCTTCAGGGTGTCGCCGACGTTCGCGGTCGGGAACGGCTGCGTGGCGGTCGGGGTCAGCGACTGGATCTGCAGTCGGCCGGTGTTCTGCGCGTCGTACGAGCCGTAGACGGTGCCGCCGCGGCGGCTGGGGTTCTCGTACGGCTTCACCGTCACCCACAGCTCGGAGAACGGGTCGGTGGCGGTGACCACGCGCGACGAGCCGATCTTGACGTTCATGCCCTCCAGGGACTCGTACAGGTCGAGGGCGTACTTTCTCGGCTGCAGGACGAGCCCGTTGACCGAGCCGTTCGCGCCCTTGTCGCCCGCGGGCGCGTACGTGTCCGGTACGGAACGGCTGCTGATGGTCGTGGCCGCCGGGAGTGCGTTGCCGCTCGACACCACGGTCACCGTCGGCCTGGTGATCTCCGTGACCGACTGGTTGCCCGAGGACGTACCGCCCGGCACGAACTCCGTGACGGTGCCCGAGACCTGCACCGAGTCCCCGACGGCGACCTTCGGCGTGGAGCTGGTGAAGACGAAGATTCCTTCGCTGGTGGCCGGGTTGTCGTCCGCGGCCGGGTCCTGGATCCAGAAACCACGGGACGAACCGTAGGTCCGTATGCCGGTCACGATGCCGGTCACATCCGTGACCTGCTGGCCCGCGAGCGGGGATGTCCGGGTGCTGCCCTGGATGTCGTGGACGGCCACGGCTTCCGCCTGGGCGGAGCCGGTGAACACCACGGCGGTGACGGTGGAACAGACGGCGGCGACGGTGAGCGCGGCTATGCGCGCGGAAGACTTGCTGGGCAACGGAATCCCTCCGGGGACGTACGTGAGCGCCGGGACGAGGGTGGTGCAAGGGGCTGGTGAATCTGATGGAGCCATGGGGCTCTACGCGCGTCAATCTCGTGTGTGGCCAGGTGACTTGTCAAGGTTTCAGCCATGTACGGGTTCTGACAGGTTCATGAACTAGGCCGCATGGGTTGAAATCCGTCTAGGCTGAGGCTGCGGTCAGGGGCGGCCGGAGCACGGCGTCCGGGACAGCCGCCCGACCCCATGCACGTGTGCACGGTTGTACGTCCGAGGAGAGAACCAGCCGATGTCAGACAGCTCCACCCTGCCGCCGGTGCGGCTGACGTCCGAAGCGGAGCTCGCGCGGGACGCGCTCGCCACGCCGCTGCTCTCCCGTGCCGTGCGCCTCGCCCGCTGGGCCGGTCCGGACACCCGGGTCGGAGCCGGTGGCGAACTCGTCGAGGAGCAACTGCCGGGCGCCGCGGCGGAACTCGGCCTCGAAGGGGAGGACGCCGCCGCTTACGCGAGCGAGGCCTGGCGGGTGGCCGTGGACACCGGGCTCGTCGAGATCGTGGACGAGGAGGAGGGGACGGTCGCCAAGGGCGCCGAACTGGCACTCGTCACCTCGGGTGCGCCGGCCGACGTGCTGGGCCTGTGGCTCGGCGCCCTGGACACGGTGCTCGCCGACGCGAGCGTGCCCGACCTCGACGACCTCATGACCGCCATGGACGAGGACGGCGAGATCGACTTCTCCGCCCTGGACTGGGACCCGGACGCGGAGGCCGACTTCCTCGACGGCGTGCTCGGCAACCTCTACCTGCTGACCGTCAGCGAGGACGGACCCGGCGACAGCCCGGTGCCGCTGCCCGCGCTCGCCGCCTCGATGGTCGTGCCGGACGACATGGGGGAGCCCACGAACGACGTCCTGGAGCAGGTGTCGGACGCGATGATGCGGCTCGACGACCAGTTCCGGCTCCTGGAGCCGGCCGGTCTCGTCGACTTCCAGCCCGTCGACGAGACGCTGATGGCCGACCCCGAGGAGGAGCCCGCCACGCCGTCCGACGAGACGGACATCTCGCGGTACGGAATGGTGCGGCTCACCCCGCTCGGCCTCTACGGCATCCGGACCCGGCTCCAGGAGGGCGGGCTCTCCGCTCCGGCGGTCGGTGACCTCGCGGACAAGGGCGCGGACGTCCTGCTCGACGGCACCTCCACGTTCCCGCCCGCGGCAGCACAGGCCGAGACCGAGCAGTGGCTCGCCCGGCGCGAACCCCTCGCCGCCGCACGGGAGTTGCTCGCCGCGGCCCGCGGCTCCGACCCGGGCGCACCGCTGCGGCGGCTGCTCTGCCAGCAGGCCCTGTCGCTCGTCGGTACGGAGGCCTCGGGGGCCCTGCGCGAAGTGCTCGACGACCCCGAGCTGGGCGGGCTCGCCCGGGTGTGGCTCACCGAGCGCGGCGCCCCGGACGTGCCCGCACCCTCCGAGGACCTGGTCTTCTGGCTGACCGTCGACACGATCGCCGCGCAGCTGGCGGCGGAGGGCAACTCCGAGGAACTCCAGGCCCTGGTGCAGGGGCTCGCGGCCCAGCACAGCAACTTCTTCGACGCCGCCTGGCGCGTCGACCACCCGGCCACGCCGGACGTCCTGGAGGCCATGGGACGGCTCCACCCGGACAAGAAGGTCGCCAAGGAGGCGCGTAAGGCGGCATTCAAGGCGCGGTCGCAGCAAGGGGATTGAGCGGCTGTCAGGGGGTGAGCTTCGGGGACTCATGAGCCCCTCTGCGGCTGCCCCTGCTCCGTCTCGTCCTGCGCCCCGGCCTGAGTCTCGCTCTGTGCCCCGGCCGGGGTCTCGACCGCCCCGGCCTGGGTCTCGTCCTGCGCCTCGCCGTCGCCCATCGGAAGCACGCGTACGGGTACGCCCTCGAGCTCGTCCGGAATCACGTCCTCGGGCCGGAGGCTGTCGCGGGGCACCTCGTGGGTGACGAAGACGACGATCACGTCCTCGCCCGAGCTCTCGTCCTGTCCGATGCCGACCCCGGTCACACGGGCCAGCCGCATCAGCCGGTCCTCATGGAGGCGGCGCGCCTTACGGGCATCCACTCCGGCTCGCCTCCCATGGGTCGTGCGGATGGTTGCTGTCTATTTTACGTAGATTCTTCCGATCGTTCGTTCGCAAACCAGGATTCCTGGGCCGTATGGGTGGGCCCTTGGCCCGCGATTGTCGGTCCACGTTCAACCAGCGTTCAGTCACGAGCGGAACGGTATGGCCGAGGTCGATAACCGGCCACCCTCCACGGTCCCACTCCACCGTCACAGGAGAACAGACAGCATGTCGCTCACCCGTAGGGACTTCGCCAGACGATCCGCGATGACCGGTGCCGGTGTCGCCCTGGTCGGCAGCGTCGGCGCCTTCGCCACCGCACCCGGCGCCCTCGCGACCCAGGACACCGAGACCATGGGGGACGACGCGGAACTGGAGAACGCCGCGGAACGCCAAGGCGGCGGCGTCGGCTACGGCCCGCTCCTCCCCGACCCCAAGGGCATCCTCGCGCTGCCCGCCGGATTCTCGTACCGCGTCCTCACCTACAGCGGCAAGACGAAGCTGGAGTCCGGCGAGACCACCCCCTCCAACCACGACGGCACGGCCGCCTTCCCCGGCCCTCGCGGCACGACCCTCCTCGTCAACAACCACGAACTGGACGGCCCCCGCTCCGAGGTGGAGTACCCGGTGCCGCTCGCCGAGGGTCTCGTCTACGACCCGGCCGCACCCGGCGGCTGCACGGTCGTCGAGGTGCGCCCCGACGGCCAGGTCGCCGAGTGGGTCGGCATCGCGGGCACCGCCAACAACTGTGCGGGCGGCAGCACCCCTTGGAACACCTGGCTCACCTGTGAGGAGAACTCCGACCGGGCCGGCGAGAACGGCATGACCAAGGACCATGGCTACGTCTTCGAGGTCGACCCGCGCGACCGCCGCGCCAACCGGAACCCCAAGCCCCTGAAGTTCTTCGGCCGTTACGACCACGAGGCCGTCGTCATCGACCCCAAGCGAGGCCACGCCTACCTCACCGAGGACGCCGACGAGCCCAACGGCCTCTTCTTCCGCTGGAGTCCGCCCAAGGGCTTCCACTACGGCCCTGGCAGGTTCCGCACCCTCGCCGACGACGCCGGCGTACTCCAGGCCCCCAAGTGCTATGACTCCGGCGGCCGTTACGTCGACGACCTGTCCCGCGCCACGAAGATCGGCACCGTGTACGGCGTCGACTGGGTCGACGTACCCGACCGCGACGCCAAGAAGGTCGCGGTGCGCGAGCAGTTCGACGAGGGCGAGGTCACCCGCGCCCGCAAGCTCGAGGGCATGTGGTGGGGCGACGGCGGCGCGTACATCGTCGCCTCGTACGCCCGCGAGGAGAGCCCCGGCGCCGCGCACGACGGCCAGGTCTGGTTCTACGACCCCCGGCGCCGCACGCTCACCCTCAAGGTCCTCCTCGGCGTGAACCCCGACCCGTCCAAGGACGGAGCCTTCGACGGCCCCGACAACATCACCGTCTCCCCCTACGGCGGCATCATCCTCGCCGAGGACGGCGAGGGCGTCTCACACCTCTTCGGCGCCACGGACAGCGGCCGTACGTACCCGATCGCCCGCAACGACCTGAACGTAGGCACCGAAGAGGAGCCGGAATACAGCGAGTTCGCCGGCGTCACCTTCTCCCCCGACGGCAAGACCCTGTACGCCAACATCCAGGACCCGGGGATTCTGCTCGCGATCACCGGGCCCTGGAAGCGTCAGAAGCGCGGCTGATTAATTCATTGGCCCGGCCCGCGGTACGCCTCCTAAAGTGATGCATGTCCAGGTGCGAAGGCAGGACCTACTTCCACTGATAATGGGGCGGCCGCGGGTTCGAGTCCCGCCACCGGTACAACGCGCCGGTGTAGCTCAGGGGTTAGAGCGCCTACGTCGGTTCCGCCGGCCTTGAACTCTGGACACCACAATTTCATGCACCTCCCGGTGCGTAGGCTGCGGCTACTTCTCTCTCAAAGAATCCACGCCGCCGCCGACTTGATCTCGGGAGGCGCAGCAGATGGTGTGTGCCCGGTGCGCAGGCTGCGGATACTTCGGGACCTGGTGGGAAACCGTGCGGGTTCAAATCCCGTCATCGACCGTCATTGACTTCGGTCGATGTGGCGGAACTGGCAGACGCGCCTGGTGATAAGCACCGCCGCCGACCTCGACCTCGGGCACATTCCATTTGCTGCGCCTCCCCCTTGGAAAATCAATGAATTCGGGGGAATTCACCATGGCGCGTTTCAACACCAAGTCCACCAAGGCGCAGCCCACTTCTCGCGTGACGTCGACCGGCCGCGTTCTGCGTACCCACCAGGGCGGCCGGGGCCAGGAGCGTGACGCACGCTCCGAGCTCTTTCTCCTCTCGATCGCCAACTTCGTTGCGCAGCAGACCTTTTACGAGAGCGGCGAGGCCCGCGACGACCGGTTCGCCGAGCTCGTACGCCGGCTCGCCGTCGAGGACCCGGAGTGGACCGCGGGCCTGCTCGGCTGGCTGCGCGGCGAGGGCAACCTCCGTACGGCCTCAATCGTGGGCGCCGCCGAGTACGTGAAGGCGCGCCTGGACGCCGGCGAGACGGACGGCCCGTCCAACCGGCAGGTCATCGACTCCGTGCTGCGCCGCCCCGACGAGCCCGGCGAGCTGCTCGCGTACTGGACTTCGCGGTACGGCCGAGCCATCCCGAAGCCCGTGAAGCGTGGCGTCGCCGACGCCGTACGCCGCCTCTACAGCGCCAAGTCGCTCCTGAAGTACGACACGGCGTCCAAGGGCTACCGCTTCGGCGACATCCTCAACCTGGTGCACGCCGCGCCGGACCCTCAGAAGCCGTGGCAGGGCGACCTGTTCCAGTACGCCCTCGACCGCCGGCACCACCCGGACACGGCAGTGGTGCCCAAGTCGCTGCCCGTTCTGGCGGCCCACCGTGACCTGATGGCACTGCGGCCCGCCAAGCGGCGCAGGGTCGTGACCGGTTCCGGCGGCGCGCAGCGCCTCGCGGACGCGGGCATCACCTGGGAGGCGCTGGCCGGCTGGCTCCAAGGCCCGATGGACAAGGCGGCCTGGGAGGCCGTGATCCCGTCCATGGGCGCCATGGCGCTGGTCCGCAACCTGCGGAACTTCGACGAGGCGGGCGTCTCGGACGAGGTGGCGGCCCAGGTCGCCGCCAAGATCAGCGACCCGGCAGAGGTGGCGCGCTCGCGGCAGTTCCCGTTCCGCTACCTCGCCGCGTACCAGCACGCGCCGTCGCTGCGCTGGTCGTACCCGCTGGAGCAGGCACTCGGTCACTCGCTGGCCAACGTGCCCGCGCTGCCGGGCCGCACGCTGGTGCTCGTCGACCGCTCGGGCTCGATGTTCTACTCGCGGCTGTCCGACCGCTCGGAGCTGAACCGTGCGGACGCCGCGGCGATCTTCGGCACGGCGCTCGCGCTGCGGGCGGCGGACGCGGATCTCGTCGAGTTCGGTACGAGCAGCAATCGGCTGCGGTTCCGCAAGGGCGAGTCCGTACTGAAGGTGCTCGACCGCTTCGGCGACCTCGGCGGCACCAACACCACCGAGGCGGTGCGCAAGCACTACAAGAAGCACGACCGTGTACTGATCGTCACGGACGAGCAGGCCATGTACAGCCACTACGGGGACCCGACCGAGCAGGTACCGGCGCAGGTCCCGGTGTACACCTGGAACCTCGCGGGGTACCGGGCGGGCCACGGCCCGTCCGGGAAGGGGAACCGTCACGTGTTCGGCGGGCTCTCGGACGCGGCTTTTCGGATGGTTCCGCTGCTGGAGGCGGCGCGGGATGCCGATTGGCCTTGGGTGGCCTGAGGGACGGTACGGAAGGGTGTGGCCCGCACTTCGGTGCGGGCCACACGCTTGTCCGGGTCCGCATGGTGCAGCCCAGCCCAACCTCGAAGTGGTTGCCACAAAGCATCCGTAAGTCTACGCTTACCGTTCGTGGAGACTTACGGAGATGACGCACTGGGACTTCTCGGGGATCCAACCCGGCGTGCGATCTTCGAAATCCTGGCTCGTCGCCCCTCATCGGTGGGTGAGCTCGCCGAGTGGTTGCCGGTCAGCCGTCCAGCGGTGTCCCAGCACCTGCGTGTGCTCAAAGACGGCGGCCTGGTCGTCTCCCACGCCGAAGGAACGCGCCGCGTGTATCGGCTCAACCCCGAGGGCGTGGCCGGGCTGCGGGCCTGGCTGGACGGCGTATGGAACGACGCGCTCACCGCTTTTCAGAAGGCCGCCGAGGCGGCCCCGGACGACCCCGAAGAGGAAGTTCCGTGATGACCGTTGCACCGCTGCAAGGAAAGATCACCGTCAACGTGCCCGTAGAAAGGGCGTTTCGCGTCTTCACCGAGTCGTTCAACAGCTGGTGGCCGAGCGACTATCACATCGGCCAAGTAGAGATGGCCGAGGCCATCTTGGAGCCACGTGAGGGCGGCCGGTGGTACGAGCGCGGCGTCGACGGCAGTGAGTGCGACTGGGGCCGGGTGCTGGCCTGGGAGCCGCCGCATCGGCTGGTCGTGACCTGGCAGATCAACGGCTACTGGCAGTACGACGCCGATCCCCAGCACGCCAGCGAAATCGAGATCTGCTTCACTGCCGACGGCCCCGAGCAGACCACCGTCGAACTGGAACACCGGCACCTGGACCGGCTCGTCGAGGGCCAGGCCCTGCGCGACGGGATCACCGGCGGAGGCGGTTGGTCCGCCACCCTGGAGACCTTCGCGAAGGTCGCCGTCGACCAGGGGGCGTAGCGCCTGGGTGGAGCCTTGGTGAGCGATCGGTTGGCGAGGGCTGGTGCTCAACCTCAGCTTGATTGAGGTTGTTATCGGTGTGCCGCCAGATGTTGAGACTCTTTGAATTCGGTTCTGGCAGCAGTTTCGTGAAAGGCACGGCCGGGGCGAGACCTTGGGCCGCCGAAGTGAAGTGCGATCCGTGCTCGGCAGGCCGTAGCGTCCTAGGATGAGCAGCTTCAACACGCACCAGAGACGGGTCTACGACGAGGGCTTGCCCGCGCGTGTCCGGCATACAAATCTGCGGTCCTGCCTCCTCCACTTCGCGCCCTACGGCTTCCGAGCCACCTATCATCACCTCTGCCTCAGCGCGGGGATTCCCAAGAATCTGGAGAAGGATCCGAACTCGCTCATACGCGCCGTAGAGGAACTGCACCACGCCCGACAGCTCTGGCTCGCTGACGAACGTGCCTATGCCAACAGTCGCCGAGCGGACAAAGCACGTGGCTTTCGGCAGGTGAAAGCAGACGAGTCCTGGCGAGACTGGCACGGTGGCTGGGGGAACATTGCCTACTGTCCTGAGCCGACGATCCATCCCGACGAGCCGCTGCCAGTGGTCGTCGAGCGGGTGCTCCGTTCGTCGGTCCCGCCCGGTGAAGCTCCTGCGCTGACGTGCCGTGTATGCGGAAACCGGGACAACACCAGCGCCTGGCACGACGGCTTCTACCAGATCCATCAGCTGTGCAGGGAATGCGGGGTCAGCCTCGCGGTGCAGCGGGCTGACGCGCCCGACCCGCTGTTGGCGGCCGATCACGCCCGGCAGTGGAAGGAAATCTGGAGGCTGCGCAACGAATCTCCTCGCAACCCAATCTGAGTTTCGGCACGAGGGTCGGCATCACGGTGGGGTGATTCCGCGCTCGGAGGAGTGCGAAGGATGCGCGGCCGTACATGCTCAGAACCTTGAATGGCTCTGGCCGCAGTTCCGTGAACGACGGGTGGGGTTGTCCGGTCAGCCCAGCGATGCGCTCGCCGCACGCAGCTCGTCCAGAGCCGCCAGGATGTACTCGGCGAGCTCGTCCTTGGCGTCGCGGTCGCCCTCGGACCATTCGGCGAACCCCCGTTTGAACGCGAGGACGCCCAGCTCGCCCGCGAGAGCCGCGGTCGGATCGGGTACGCCGCGGGCGACCAGAGCGGTAGTCATCGCGGCCGCGAGGCTGACGCTCTTGAGGGCGTCACGCTCTTGAAGTTCGGCGCTGGCGGCGACGGCCGCCTTCAGGCGAGGGGCGAGCTCGCGAGTCATGGGGCCCATCGCGCTCGAGGCGCGCTCAAGACCGGCGGCGACCGCCTCGAGCGGGCTGGCGTTACCGGGCGCCTCGGCGATCCCCTCGGCCAGCAGTCGGCTCAGCGTCTCCTGTCCGGCCACCAGCAGCTCGCGCTTATCGGGGAAGTGCCGGAAGAAGGTGCTTTTGGTGACTCCGGCGCGCTCGGCGATCTGCGCGACCGTCGTGTCGTCGTACCCCTGCTCGGTGAACAGGTCGCAGGCAGCCACGACGAGGCGTTCGCGTGCGCCTGGTTCCCATCGACCCATGGGTCCATCGTACGTGATGGGACTCTTGTCCCATCACCCTGCTACGGTGATGGGACAAGAGTCCCATCACTTGCGGGAGAGTCTCATGCGAGTCTTTGTCACCGGTGGCACCGGTCTGATCGGTTCCGCCGTCGTCGCCGAACTGCTCGGCAACGGCCACACCGTCCTCGCGCTCGCCCGCTCCGACGCGTCCGCACTGGCCACCAAGGCGGCCGGCGCCGAGCCGCTCCGGGGAGGTCTCGCCGATCTGGACATCCTTCGCGCCGGCGCTGCTCAGACCGACGGGGTGATCCACCTGGCATTCAGCAACGACTTCAGCAGCCCCGACGCCCTCGCAAAGTCGGTCGCCGAGGAAAGTGCCGCCCTCGCGACCCTCGGCGAGGAACTCGTCGGCAGCGACCGCCCCTTCGTCACCGTCTCGGGTACGCCGTGGGTGCCGGGACGCGTCTCAACCGAGGCCGACCCGGTGCCGACCGACGGGCCGGTCGGTGGTCGTGGCCGCGCGGTCACGGCGGTGCTGGGCTTGGCCTCGCGCGGAGTCCGGAGCACGGCCGTTCGCATGCCGCGCACGGTCCACAACCAGGGCGCGGGCGGGTTCGCCGGAGTGCTGACCGGCATCGCACGCCAGACCGGAGTATCCGGCTACCCGGGCGACGGCGTACAGCGTTGGCCGGCCGTGCACGCGCTCGACGCGGCAGTCCTCTTCCGGCTCGCCCTGGAGCAGGCGCCGGCCGGTAGCTCCTGGCACGCCGTGGCCGACGAGGGAGACAAGGTGCGGGACATCGCCGCGGTCATCGGCCGACGGCTGGGCCTGCCGGTCGAGTCGGTGCCATCGGAGACCTACGGCCCTCTCGGCCCGATCTTCGCGACCGACCAGCCCTCGTCCAGCACCCGCACCCGGCAGGCGCTCGGCTGGGAGCCGAAGCACCCGCGCCTTCTGGAGGACCTGGAGAACCTCCAGCCCTGACCGGCGACCGGGAAGATCGGGCAGGCCCGCTGACACCGGACCGCCACCCGCATGGCAGCAACACGTCCCGCACCGTCGACATACCGGTGCCGAAAGTGGGTTTCCACTGGCAACGTCGGCTGTGCGGCAATTCACGTCCACAACCAACAGGAGGTCCCGTTGGCATCTGCCGACGCCCGGGGCAGCGGAGCATCGTCCGGGTTCAACTGGCTGTAGAGGGCCAGCAGTGCTGAGAGGTCGCCCTCGGATGCCAACCGCACGGTGATCTTCATGCGCCGAGCCTAGAACGAGCCCAACAGCCCACGTGGCACCAAGAGTTCATGGCTGTACATCGCTGTGGAGTGTGAACCAGACCGTCTTGCCGATGCCGCCGTTACGAGGTTCCGCGCCCCAGTCGTCCGCCAGTGTTGCCACCAGGGGCAGGCCCCGGCCGGACTCGTCGTCCGGGGCCGCCTCGCGGAGCGTCGGGAGCGTGTCGTTCGCGTCTGTTACGGATACGCAGAGGTGGCCGGCGTCCAGGACGCAGCGGGTTCGGATCTGGCGGCCGGGGGTGACCTTTGCGTGGCGGTACGCGTTCGTCATCAGCTCGCTGAGCAGGAGTACGGCCGTTTCCGTCAGTTCGTCCGGGAGCTTCCAGGCTGTGGCCTGGTCGCGGAGGAGGGTGCGGGCCCGGCCGACGCTGCGGGCGTGGCGGGGCAGTTGCCATTCGACGTCTTGGGTGTCCTCGATGGCTTCGGCGTCGTCGCGGTCCTGGGGCATGTGTGTGCCGTTCCTTGCGTGTGATTCTCCGTCATTCGCTGTGATCAGGCTGGTGGTTGGTGCATAGCCTCGGGGAGTATCGGAGTGGGTACACAGCGTGTCTGTACACGGTGTGGTGGTGGGAGGCGGGTGGGTGCGTGGCTTCCGGGGAGTCGCAGCAGGCTCAGCAGAACTGGCGGTACTGCGGTGGGCAGGTCAAGTTGTGGCGGGAGGAGGCGGGGGTCAGTCGGCAGGAGTTGGCGGGGGAGGCCGGGTACGACTATGAGTACGTCAAGTCGATGGAGTGCGGGAGGCGTCGGCCGACGCTGAGGTTGTTGCAGGTTGCGGATCAACTGTGTCGAGCACGCGGCAAGTTGGTTGCCGCACACGAGTTTCTGAAGCCGGAGCCATTTCCTCAGCGGACCCAGCAGTACGTGCTGGTGGAGGCCGAGGCGATCACGGTGCAGTGGTACGAGCCCATGTTGATTCCCGGCCTGCTGCAGACCCCGGAGTACGCGAGAGCGCTGATCAGTAGCAACTGTCCACCTCTGGACGAGGAGACGGTGGATGAGCGGGTCGCGGCGCGGCTCAAACGGCAGGAAAAGCTGACCAGCAAGCCGCCGACGTACTTCAGCTTTGTGATCCACGAGGCCGCGCTGCGTTCGGTGGTCAGTAACCGGGATGCGATGCGCAGGCAGTGCGATCACTTGCTGGACGCCGGGAAGCAGCGGCACTTGTCTGTCCAGGTGCTGCCCTTCGCAACTGCTCCCACGGCGGCGCTCAGTGGCCCGATGGTGCTCGTGGAAACCGCCGATCACGAGCGCTACGCCTTTGTGGACGGTCAGTCGACAGGGGCTCTGTACTCCGACGGCGACAAGCTCAGTACGCTCACACAGCGCTATGGCATGATCCGGATGCAGGCGCTTAGCGTTGAGGAGTCTGCCCGGTTCATCAGGAAGGTGGCGGAGGAGCTATGAGCGGCGAACTGTCATGGTTCAAGTCCAGCTACAGCGACTCCGAAGGCAGCGCCTGCCTCGAAGTTGCCTACAGCTGGCGGAAGTCCAGCTACAGCAGCAGCGGGGGCGGCGAATGCCTCGAAGTCGCCGTCTGCCCCCACACCATCCACATCCGAGACTCGAAGCTCGGCCCTCGAAGCCCCCGCTTCACCGTCCCCGCCGACGCCTGGGCCGCCTTCGTCACGTACGCCTCCCGCGAGCCCTGAGCCCCGCGCCTCGAGCCCCAAGGCTGTGGCCCGCACTTCGGTGCGGGCCACAGCCTTGTGTGCGGCGGAGATTGACATCTAACATTTCAGTTGTGGACGCCATAGGGCCCGTGCCCCGCACCCTGCTCAGGGACCGGGCGTACGAAGCGATCAGGGACGCCATCGTGGCCGGGGACATCGAACCGGGCGCGGCGGTGCGCGACGCCGATCTCGCCGAGCGGCTCGGGCTGTCCAGGGCGCCCGTGCGTGAGGCCTTCTCGCGGCTCGTCGACGAGGGGCTGCTGGAGAGCAAGCCGCAGAGCTACACACGGGTGACCCCGGTCGTGGCCTCCGACGTGCGGGACGCGGCGGCCGTCGTCGGGGCCATGCACGAGCTGGCCGCGCGGATCGCCGTGCCCCGGCTGTTCGCCGCGGACGTCGAGATGATGCGCTCGGCCAACGAGCGGTTCGCGGCCGCTGTTCACGCGGGCGACGTGGACACCGCCCTGCGCGCCGACGACGAACTGCACGACGTGCTCGTACGCGTCAGCGGCAACCGTGCGGCCGCCGCCACCATCGCCCGCTACACCCCGCTCATCCGCCGGCTGGAGCGACGGCGCTTCGGTGAGGGCGGCAACTGCCGTTCGGCCGGGCTGCACGAGCAGCTCATCGAGGCCTGCGCGGCCGGTGACCTGGACGAGGCGGTCCGCGTCACCGCGGAGATCTGGCGAGGGCTCGAAGGCCTCGCCGACGGCGACTGATCCTGGGAGGATCCATGTCCCTTTCCTCGTACGAGCGTTACCCCCTCCTCTTCGGGCCCTCGCCCATGCACCCGCTGGAGCGACTGACCAAGCACCTCGGCGGTGCCTCGCTCTGGGCCAAGCGCGAAGACTGCAACTCCGGTATCGCGTACGGGGGCAACAAGACGCGCAAGCTGGAGTACCTCGTCGCGGACGCGCTCGCCCAGGGGTGCGACACGCTCGTGTCCATCGGTGGTGTGCAGTCCAACCACACCCGGCAGGTCGCGGCCGTCGCCGCCCGCGCCGGGCTCAAGTGCGTGCTCGTGCAGGAGAGTTGGGTGGAGTGGCCCGACGCCGTGTACGACAAGGTCGGCAACATTCTCATCAGTCGGCTCGCGGGCGCGGATGTGCGGCTGGTGCGGGCCGGGTTCGGGATCGGGTTCAAGGAGAGCTGGGAGCAGGCGCTCAGGGAGGTCGAGGAGAGGGGCGGGAAGCCGTACGCGATTCCGGCCGGTGCCTCCGACCATCCGCTCGGCGGTCTCGGGTTCGCCGGCTGGGCGTATGAAGTCGCCGAGCAGGAGCGGGAGTTGGGAGTCTTCTTCGACACCGTGATCGTGTGCTCCGTGACCGGCTCTACGCAGGCGGGCATGGTCGCCGGATTCGCGGACCTGGAGGAGGCGGGCGGGCGGCCCCGGCGCGTCATCGGCGTCGACGCGTCGGCCGCACCCGCCCGCACCCGTGCACAGATCGCGCGGATCGCTCACGGCACAGGTCAACTCATCGGCATGAAAAGGGAGTTGGACGAGTCGGACGTCGAGCTGGACGAGCGCTACCACGCGGGCACGTACGGCATCCCCGACGAGGCCACACTGGAGGCGATGCGGCTCGCCGCGCGGACCGAGGGGATGGTGACGGATCCGGTGTACGAGGGGAAGTCGATGGCCGGGCTCGTCGATCTCGTGTCGCGGGGAGAGATCGGGCGGGAGTCCACGGTGCTGTACGCGCACCTTGGCGGGCAGCCCGCGCTGAACGCGTACAGCGCGCTGTTCTAGCCTGACGTCCGACCTTCCCCGTTGCCGCCCGGCGCCCCGTGCCGCAGTGGCCGGATACAGTGCACCGCGTGCGGGCGGACAATCAGCAGGGGGAGCCGGGGGTGGAGCAGTCTGACGGTTCCCGGCGCCGGGCCACGATCCACGATGTCGCGCGGCTGGCCGGGGTGTCACGCCAGACGGTCTCCCGGGCGGTCAACGACAAGGGCGAGATCGACCCGGGCACCAAGCAGCGGGTGCTGGAAGCGGCGCGGCTGCTGGACTACCGGCCGAGTCGGTTCGCGCGGGGCATGGTCCAGAAGGGGGCGGTGACGGCGGGCCTGGTGATCCCGGACCTGAGGAATCCGTTCTTCCCCGAGGTGGCCGCCGGCGTGCTGGAGGCGGCCGAGCAGCGCGGCTGGCAGGTCGTGGTGTGGGACTCCCGTATCGACGACGCCCGGGAGCGCGAGGTGCTCGACGTGCTCTCCCACCAGACAGACGCTGTTGTGGGCTACTTCAAGAACCCGGACGAGGTGCTGGCCCGGTACCTCGGCGGCCTGCCGGTGGTGGTGCTGGAACGCGGCCCGCAGCAGACCCGGTTCGGGGCCGTGGGGATCGACGCCGCCGCCGGGGTGGAGCAGGGCATGGCCCATCTGGTCCGCGCGGGGCACCGCAGGATCGGCATGCTGGACGGCGGCCGGAGCGGCCTCCCCGGGCCTCGGCGGGAGGCCTTCCTGGAACAGGTCCGGCGGCGCGGCCTGCCCGTCGACGAGGACTGGATCGTGCTGTGCTCCGAGCACAGCGTGGCGGGCGGCGAGGCGGGCATGGACCTGCTGCTGGATGCGCGGCCCGACATCACGGCCGTCTTCGGCTTCAACGACCTGATCGCGGTCGGTGCGATGCGCGCCGCCCGCCGCCATGGCCGACGCGTGCCGGACGACCTGGCCGTGCTGGGCTTCGACGGGCTCTCGCTGGGCGAGCTGGTGGAACCCGCCCTGACCACCCTGCACATCGACAAACGGCGCCTGGGACGGCTGGCCGTCGAGCAGTTGGCCCGGCTGCGTGCGGGTGAGGAGCCGCTGCGCGGCGCGGACGCATGGGTGGTCCCCGAGCTGGTGGTACGGGCCTCCGCCTGACCGCCTGTCGGCACCCCGGGAATGCCTCAACACATAGGCCGTGCACGTCCCTTGACACTGGTTTTCGGCCGCACCGATACTCGACGGCAACGTTCACGTGAACGCTCACGGACTCCCAGATCTCCCCACAGCACGATGTCGAGCCGGCCAGGACGCAGGTGGCCGACATCGTTGTCTTCCGCACGCCCGGAAAGTGAGTGCGCGCCCATGCAACATCGAACGATGTCCCGCAGACGCTTTCTGGGGGCCAGTCTGGGCGGCGCGGGCGCCGGCCTGCTGGGCCTGTCCGGATGCGGTGCTCCGAGCGGCTCGGCCTCCGCGGGCACCGACCACCTCAGCCTCTGGTACTGGAAAGGGGCGCTGAGCGACAAGCTGCTCGCCACCGCCAAGCGCGGCGTCCCCGGTGTGCCGGGGCTGAGGGTGCAGGGCTCGCAGATCCCCGACGGCGACATCGACTCGAAGGTGCGCACCAGCCTCGCCGCCCGCGCCTACGTGCCGGACATCACGGTCGCGAACTCCGACAACCTCGCCACGTTCTTCCCCGACGAGAACGAGTTCCTGGACCTCAGGACGCTCGGTGCGGAATCGGTCCGCAGCAGGTACCTCGACTGGAAGTGGAAGAGCTGCTTCACCCCGTCGGGCCGGATGATCGGTTTCCCTCTCGACGCCGGCCCCACCGCGCTCTACTACCGCAGGGACCTCTTCCAGAAGGCCGGACTGCCCTACGAACCGCAAGACGTCGCCGAGGCGACCCCCACCTGGGAGAAGTTCATCGCCGCCGGGCGGACGCTGCGGGCGAAGGGGCCCGGCAAGCCGTACCTGGTGAGCAACATCGGCAACGTCTTCCAGCAGGTCCTGCTCCAGAGCCCCAAGCAGTTCGTGGACGCCGACAACCGCTTCATCGGCGACCAGCAGCACGTCCGACGAGCCTGGGACCTCTCCGTGGAGATCCTCCGCCGGCGGCTCAGCGCCGGGATCACCGACGGGACGCCCGACTTCAACGCGGCCATGAGCGGCGGCCGGGTCACCACGATGACGACGGCGGTGTGGGCCATCAACGGCCTGAAGGACTCCGCACCGAAGACCTCCGGGAGCTGGCGGTTGACCACCATGCCGGACGGCCCGGCCAACTACGGCGGCTCGTACATGACGCTGACCCGCTACTGCCGGGACCCCGAGGCGGCCTTCGCCTTCCTGACGTGGCTGCTCAGCCCGGCGAACCAGCTCAAGAGCTACCAGGAGATGGCCCTGTTCCCCACCACCCCGGCCTCCTACGCCGACCCCGCGATGCACACGCCCGACCCCTTCTTCGGCGGTCAGCAGCCCATCGATGTCTTCGGCCCGGCCGCCGAGAAGGCCCCGGTCGTCTACTTCAGCCCGTACGAGGAGACCGCCAACACCCCGTTCTTCCAGGAGCTGACCAACGTGGAAATGCTCGGCAAGAACCCCGACAAGGCCTGGCGGGACGCGGTGAACACCGCCGAGACCACGCTGTCCCGGCTGGGGGTGAGCTGACATGGCCACGGTTCTCGACCCGGCGGGCGCGCCGAAGGCGGACGAGCGGCGGGCTGCCCGCCGTACCCGGTCCACCGCCCCGGGCGGACGCAGACGTCATGTCCCGCCGCTCCTCGCCATCTCCCCGTTCTACGTGCTGTTCGCCGTCTTCGGCACCTTCCCGGTGGTCTACTCCCTCTACCTGTCCTTCCAGGACTGGGACGGCATCGGCGACATGCGCTTCGTCGGCCTCAAGCAGTACGGCTGGCTGCTCCAGGACTCCGTGTTCTGGCACTCGGTGCTCAACACCTTCGAGATCTGGTTCCTGTCCACGGTGCCGATGCTGTTCCTCGCCCTGGTGCTCGCGTTCCTGCTGCACTCGCAGGTCCGGTTCACCGGTGCGTTGCGGGTGGCGTACTTCATCCCCAACGTCACCTCGATGGTCGCCATGACCATCGTCTTCGGCTCGGTCTTCGCGCAGGCGGGCCTGGCCAACTCGGTGCTCAGGGCCGTCGGTCTTGACGGCATCGGCTGGCTGTCCTCGGAGTGGGGCATCAAGTCGTCCGTCTCCATCATGATCATCTGGCGGTGGGTCGGCTACAACGCCCTGATCTTCCTGGCGGGCCTCCAGGCCATCCCCACCGAGCACTTCGAGGCCGCCCGCGTCGACGGTGCGAACAGTTGGCAGACCCTCTTCCGGGTCGTGGTACCGCAGCTGCGCCCGGTGGTCCTCTTCGCCGCCGTCACGTCCACCATCAACGGCCTGCAGATCTTCACCGAGTCCCAGGTGCTCTTCCAGTCGACCGACGTCGGAACCACGGGCGGACCGGGCCAGGAAGGGATGACCATCGTGCTCTACCTGTGGCAGAAGGCCTTCAAGGAGCACCAGTTCGGTTACGGGGCCGCGATGGGATGGCTCCTTTTTGCGATCATCGCGGTCTTCACGATCATCAACTGGCGGCTGGTCTCCGGATCCGACCGCGACGGCCGCCGATCCGGCATCACCGGTCTGCTGCGACGCAAGGGGGCCCGCAATGGCCGCTGACCACAGGACGACCGGCAGCGCGGGACTGGCCATCGGCTCCGGCAGCAGACTCGCCCGGGTCGCCGTCCGGGCGACGCTGCTGCTCGGTGTGCTGATCTCGCTGTTCCCCTTCTACTGGCTGGTGGTGATGGCCTCCGGCACCACCCAGGACATCTACCGCTACCCGCCCAAGCTCGTGCCGGGCCCGCATCTCCTGGACAACATGGGCAGGGTGCTCGACAGCATCGATTTCTTCGGCTCGCTGTTCAACACCGTCGTCGTCGCCGTGGTCGGGACCGCGCTGGTGCTGTTCTTCGACTCGCTGGCCGCGTTCGCCTTCGCCAAGTACGAGTTCCCGGCCAAGAGGTTCCTCTTCGGCATGCTCCTGGTCACGTACATGATTCCCGCCCAGCTCTCCCTGGTGCCGCAGTTCGTCACCATGGCCGAGTTCGGCTGGGCCGGTTCGCTGAAGGCGCTGATCATTCCCAGTGCGGCCAACGCCTTCGGCATCTTCTGGATGCGTCAGTACGCCCAGAACTCGCTGCCCGACGAACTGCTGGACGCCGGGCGGATCGACGGCGCCGGGTTCTTCCGGCTGTACTGGACGGTGGCGCTGCCGCTGTTCCGGCCGGCTCTCGCCTTCCTCGGCATCTTCACGTTCATCGGCATCTGGAACGACTACATCTGGCCGCTGGTCGTCATGATCGACCCCGACCGGGTCACCCTCCAGGTCGCCCTGGCCAACCTCAACGTCCTGTACAACGCGGACTACGCCCTCGTGATGGCCGGTTCGCTGATGAGCGTGATCCCGTTGATCATCATCTTCCTGATCGGGGCCCGGCACTTCCTCCGTGACCTGGCCGCGGGCGCCATGAAGATGTGACAGGCGAGGGCGAGCGTCCGGAGGCTGTCTCCGTGCCCTCTCGTCCCCGTGCCCTCCCGATAGGGTGCGGAGAGAGTCCCGGTGTGCGAGGAGTGGCTGGATGGCGCGGGTCAGGCCGATGCGGGCCGATGCGCGGCGCAACTATGAGCGGCTGTTGAAGGAGGCCGCCGTCGCGTTCGCCGAGCACGGGGAGGGCGCGTCGCTCGACGACATCGCGAAGCGGGCGGGGGTCGGGTCCGGCACGCTGTACCGGCATTTCTCCAGTCGGCAGGCGCTGTTGGAGGCCGTCTACGTCGACGGCATCGAGGAGATCGCGACGCGTGCCGATGAGCTCGCCGCCGAACTGCCGCCCGGTGAGGCGCTGTTGGAGTGGCTCAACGTGCTGGGTGAGGGGATGATCCGGGTGTGCGGCATCAAGGTGTTGCTCGGGTCTGCCGTCACGGACGGGGATTCCGCCGTGGCGACCGCCTGCGGGAACTCGGTGAGGGCCGCGGCCGGGCGCCTGGTCGAGGCGGCTCAGCGGGAGGGGACTCTACGGGCAGACGTCTCGCCGCTCGAGGTGCTGCGGCTGGTGCATGGAGTTGCCACGGCTGCGGAGCTGGCGGATGCGGAGGGCACGTACCTCCGGCGGTATCTGTCGCTGCTGACGGAAGGGCTGCGAGCGAAGAGCTGACGTACGGAGGGCGCCCTCTCGGAAGAGGGCGCCCCGGAACGCGTACGGACGCGAACGCTTACAGCGACTGCGCCGCAGGCTTCACCATGCCCCGTACCGTGCGGGACTTGACGAAGTTGCCCATGGCCGTCATGTCCCACTCGCCGGAGAACTGCTTGATCAACTTGGCCATCATGACGCCTGTTTGGGCCTCGGCGTTGGTGAGGTCGAAGCGGACCAGTTCCTCGCCGGTAGCGGCGTCCAGGAGACGGCAGTAGGCCTTGGCGACCTCGGTGAACTTCTGGCCGGAGAAGGAGTTCACCGTGAAGACCAGGCCGGTGACCTCCTGCGGGAGGCGGCCGAGGTCGACCGTGATGACCTCGTCGTCTCCGCCGCCCTCGCCCGTGAGGTTGTCGCCGGAGTGCTTGATCGCGCCGTTCACGATGGAGAGCTTGCCGAAGTAGCAGCTGTCGATGTGGTTGCGCTGCGGGCCGTACGCGATGACCGACGCGTCCAGGTCGATGTCCTTGCCGCGGTACGCCGGCTCCCAGCCGAGGCCCATCTTGACCTGGGAGAGGAACGGGCGGCCGCCCTTGACCAGGGAGACGGTCTGGTTCTTCTGGAGGCTTACGCGGCCCTTGTCGAGGTTGATCTTTCCGGCGCCCGGGGCGGGGGCGGGCGGGGCCGCCGGGGGTGCGGCCGGGGCCGGAGGTGTCGCGAGGGTCGGGGCCGGCGGGGCGACCGGGGGCTGCATGGCAGGAGCGGGCGGGGCTACGGGCGTCTGGACGGGGGTCGGGGCCGGAGCCGGTTCCTCCACCGAGACGCCGAAGTCCGTGGCGATGCCCGCCAAGCCGTTCGCGTACCCCTGGCCGACCGCTCGGGCCTTCCAGGCGCCGTTGCGGAGATAGACCTCCACGATCACCAGTGCCGTCTCCGCGCCCAACTGCGGGGGCGTGAACGTCGCCAGTACGGAATTGTCGTCCGCGTTGCGAATCGTCGCCGTGGGTTCGATGCCCTGGAAGGTCTGACCCTCCGCGTCCGGGCTCGCCGTGACGACGATCTTTTCGATGCCCGGGGGCACGGCGGCCGTGTCGACCACGATCGCGTCCGGGGCCGCGCCGCCGCCCGAGCGGTACGTCACGCCGGGGCCCGTTGCCTGGTTGTAGAAGATGAAATCGTCGTCGGAGCGCACCTTGCCGTCGGCGGTGAGCAGCAGGCCCGATACGTCGAGCCGCACCGGTGCGGTGACGTCCACCGTCACGCGCGCGACGGGGAGAGGGATGTTCGAGCCGGGGGTCATAGCTGTCATGTGTGGGGTAACGAGCGGGCCCGCTTTACCGTTCCCTTACCTGCCGCCCAATTGGGTCAGCGGCTGTTGCGGGGGTGGTTGCGGGCCGTGCGTTCGTTGCCGCGCTTGTAGTTGCCGGTCCAGCGGGCCATGACGAGCTGTGGATCGCTCGATTCCACTTCCGTGAGGAACTGGTCGGCGCGTGGGCCGCGGAGGGTGGTCGCGGGGCGGCCGTTGTGGGTGATCGTCACGCTTCCATCGCCCTGATGCTCGTACGAGAATCCCTGTGGTCGTGGCATGACCGGATGCTAGGCGCCCGGTCATGCCCGACGACAGTGGATTACGGCGTTACGACGATCTTGCGGCCCACCCCCGACGCGAACTGCTCCAGCGCCTCGGGGTAGCGGTCCAGGGCGATGCGGTCGCTGATGAACACGTCCGGATCCAGGACCCCCGTCGCGAACAGCTCCGCCGCCCGCTCGAAGCTGTGGAGGACCGCCATGGAGCCAGTGATCGTGATCTCCTGGTTGTAAATGCGGTACGGGTCGATCGTCACGCGGGTCGCGTAGTCGGCGACGCCGAACTGGAGGAACGTACCCGCCTTGGCCACCCGGTCGAGGCCGTCCTGGATCGCCGCCGCGTTGCCGGTGGCGTCGATGACCAGGTCCCAGCCTTGGGGGCGGTTCAGTTCGTCGGGGGTCGCGGCCGACGCCGAGACGCCCAGCTGTTGAGCCGTTGCCAGACGGGCCGGGTTCAGGTCGACCACGTCCACACTCGCCGCCCCCGTCCGCTTGGCGAGCTCCAGCATCATCAGGCCCATCGTCCCGGACCCATAGATCAGCACATGGGCGCCGAGGCGCGACTGCAGGACGTCGTAGCCGCGTACCGCGCAGGACAGCGGCTCGACGAGGGCCGCGTCCTGGGTGCGTACGTGCTCGGGGAGCTTGACGCAGTTGGCCACCGGGGCGACGGCGTACTGCGCCGCGCCGCCCGCCGTGGTCACGCCTATCGCTGCCCAGCGCTCGCAGAGGTTGTTGTGGCCCGTACGGCAGTACCGGCACTCGTAGCAGTACAGGGACGGGTCCACCGCCACCCGGTCGCCCACCGACAGTTCCGTGACCTGGGTGCCCACCCCGACCACTTCGCCCGCGAACTCGTGCCCCGGCACGATCGGCAGTTTGGGCGCGAACTCGCCCTGCAGGATGTGCAGATCGGTGCCGCACAGGCCGCAGGCCGCGACCTCGACGACGACCTCGCGGGGCCCTGGCGTCGGGTCCGGGACCTCGGCGACGACGGCGCGGCCCACGGACTCGATGACGGCGGCCTTCATTTCACGGCTCCCAGCGACAGGCCCTGGACCAGTTTGTCCTGGGCGGCGAACCCCGCGGCGAGCACCGGCAGGGAGATGACGAGCGAAGCGGCGCACACCTTCGCCAGGAACAGGCCCTGGCTGGTGATGAAGCCGGTGAGGAAGACGGGGGCTGTCTCGGCTACGACGCCCGTCAGCACCCTCGCGAACAGCAGCTCGTTCCAGCTGAAGATGAAGCAGATCAGGGCCGTGGCCGCGATGCCCGGGAGAGCGATGGGGGCCACCACGCGCGCCAGGATCGTCGGCAGCCTCGCGCCGTCGATCTGTGCCGCCTCGATGATCGCGACCGGGACCTCGGCGAGGAACGACTGCATCATCCACACCGCGATCGGCAGGTTCATCGACGTGTAGAGGATGACCAGGAGCCAGATGTTGTCCAGCAGTCCGGTATTCCTCGCGAAGAGGTAGATCGGCAGGAGGCCCGCCACCACCGGCAGCATCTTCGTGGAGAGGAAGAAGAACAGGACGTCCGTCCACTTCTTCACCGGGCGGATGGAGAGTGCGTACGCCGCCGGGAGAGCCAGCAGGAGCACGAAGAGCGTCGAAACCACCGATGCCACCGTCGAGTTGATGAGCGCGGGCCAGGGGCTCGCGCCACCGCCCGTGCCGAAGAACTCGCGGTAGCCGTCGAGCGTGAGGGCGGCGGCGAAGGACGGGGGATTGGTGGCGGCGTCCTCCTCGGAGTGGAAGGACGTCAGGGCCATCCACGCGATGGGCAGGAAGAACAGCAGACCGAGCAGCCAGGCCAGCACACCCAGGCCAGCTCCCCGGGTACGGCGGGGACGCAGTCGTATCGCGGTGGCACTCATGCGCGGGACACCTCCTCACGGAACAGGGACGAGACCACGCGCAGCGCGAAGGTCGCGATGATGATCGAGCCGATGACGACGAGGACGCCGGCCGCGGAGGCGAGGCCGTTCTCGTGGGCCTGGTAGAAGCTCTGGTAGACGGTGTAGGGCAGGTTGGCGGTGCCCAGGCCGCCGGACGTGATGGTGAAGACCGCGTCGAAGTTCTGGACGATGTAGATCGACCCCAGCAGGGCGCCCAGTTCGAGGTAGCGGCGCAGGTGGGGGAGCGTCAGGTAGCGGAAGACCTGCCAGTCGCTCGCGCCGTCCACCTTCGCCGCCTCGATCTGCTGGTGGTCGCGGCTCTGCAGGCCCGCCAGCAGGATCAGCATCATGAAGGGCGTCCACTGCCAGATCAGTGAGGCCTCGACGGCGAGCAGCGGAGTGTTGGAGATCCAGTCCGGCTGAGGGCCGCCCACGTAGTGCAGCAGGCCGTTGAGCAGGCCGTACTCCGGGTTGTAGAGGACGTGCTTCCACAGGAGGGCCGCGGCGACCGGGACCACTAGGAACGGCGCGATCAGGAGCGTACGGACGATGCCGCGGCCCCGGAACTTGCGGTCCAGGAGGAGGGCCAGGGCGAGGCCGATGACGAGGCTGGCCAGGACCACGGCCGCAGTCAGCAGGATCGTGGTGAAGACCGACTGGCGCAGGTCCGCGTCGGTCAGGACCTCGGAGTAGTTGGCGAAGCCCGCGAATTCCCGGGCGTCCGGATAGAGCGAGTTCCAGTCGAAGAAGGAGATCACCAGCGTGGCCACGAACGGGAGTTGGGTCACGGCGATCATGAAGATCAGGGCGGGCAGGAGCGGGGCCCTGGTCGCCCAGGCGCGCAGTCGGCCCGAGGGGGGCTTCTCCGTGCGTACGGGTGTGGCGGCTATCGGAGCTGTCGTCGTGGCGGTCATCGTCCCTCGTACTCCTCGGAGATCTCCTCGGCGAGCTCTTGCGACTTGTTCAGGGCCGACTCGACGGACTGACGCCCGGCGATGGCCGCGCTGATCTCCTGCGAGACCTTGGTGCCGAGGTCGGTGAACTCGGGGATGCCGACGAACTGGATGCCGGGGGCCGGTCGCGGCTGCACTCCGGGGTCGTTGGGCCGCGCGCCCTCGATGGCGTCCTTCGTCATCTCCTGGAAGGCGGCGGCCTCCTTGGCGTAGGCGGGGTTCGTGTACGTCGACGCCCGCTTGCCGGCCGGGACGTTGGACCAGCCGATCTCGTCGCCGACCAGCTGCTCGTACTCCTTGCTGGACGCCCAGGAGACGAACTTCCAGGCCTTGTCCGGGTTCCGGGACGCGTCCTGGATGCCCCAGGCCCAGGTGTAGAGCCAGCCGGAGGACTCGGTCTTCTCGACGGGGGCGGGTACGTAGCCGATCTTGCCCTTGACGGGGGAGTTGGCGGACTCCAGGGAGCCGGCGGCAGATGTGGCGTCGTACCACATGGCGACCTTGCCCTGGGTCATGTTGTTGAGGCACTCGGCGAAGCCGGACTGGGCGGCGCCGGCCTCACCGTGTTCGCGCACGAGGTCCACGTAGAACTTCGTCGCCTTCTCGAACTCGGGGGAGTTCAGCTGCGCCTTCCAGTCCTTGTCGAACCAGGTGCCGCCGAAGGTGTTCACGACCGTGGTGAGCGGCGCCATGATCTCGCCCCAGCCCGGCAGGCCGCGCAGACAGATGCCCTTCATGCCCGACTCGGCGCCGTCGGCCTTGGCGGCGAGGTCGGCCACCTGCGTCCAGGTCGGGCGCTCGGGCATCGTCAGGCCCTTCTCGGCGAACACGTCCTTGCGGTACATCAGGAAGGACGACTCGCCGTAGAAGGGCTGTCCGTAGAGCTTGCCGTCCTCGGCGGTGAGGGACTGCCGCATCGGCTTGAGGACGTCCTTCTCGTCGTACGTGCTGTCCTTGGCGACGTACGAGTTCATCTCGTGCAGCCAGCCGTTCTTGGCGTAGATCGGTATCTCGTAGTTGCTGAGGGTGGCGACGTCGTACTGGCCGGCCTGGTTGGCGAAGTCCTGGCTGATCTTGTCGCGGACGTCGTTCTCCGGCAGCACGGTGAAGTTCACCTTGATGCCGGTCTCCTTGGTGAAGTGGGCGGCGGTGAGCTTCTGCAGCTCCACCATCTGCGGGTTGTTGACCATGAGGACGTTGATGGAGTTGCCGCCGGAACCGGCTCCGCCCGCTCCGGTCCAGCAGCCGGAGAGCAGCGGGGCGAGCAGCGTCCCTGCGGCGGTCGCGGCGAGTAGCGCGCGCGGCCTCCGTCGGCTCTGGGTTCGCATGGATCGCTCCTGGATATTTGGTGCAAATGGGATGGCTCGGGGGAGTGCGATGCTACGTAGGGGGTTGGTTTGGATTTCGTACCGAGTTGATTTGGTTTTCGAACTGAGTCGGTTTGGTTTTCGTGCCGACTCAGCGGGGGGGCAGGGGTCAGTTGGGTTTTCAGACTCGGATGACCTGTGGGCCCTGCAGTGAGTAGCGGTGCGCCTCGGACGTGGGGAGGAGAGTGCTGGTGACGATCGCCTCCAGGACACTGATCTCCGCGAAGCGGCAGAAGCTGACCGCGCCGAACTTGGTGTGCACGCCGGCGAACACGGTCCGGCGGGCGGCCCGGATCGCCTGCGACTTGACCTCGCTGACGGCCGGGTCGGGGGTGGTGAGGCCGTGTTCGCGGGAGATGCCGTTGGCGCCGATGAACGCCAGGTCGATGACGAAGCCGGCGAGCATCTTCGTGGTCCAGTGGTCGACGGTCGCCAGCGTGCCGTGCCGTACCCGGCCGCCGAGCAGCAGGACCGAGATGTTCTCGGACTCGGCGAGGGATCCCGCGGCCGGCAGGGACGCGGTGACCACGGTCAGTGGCCGGTCCCGGGGCAGTGACTCGGCGATGAGCTGGGGGGTGAAGCCCTCGTCGACGAAGACCGTCTCGGCGTCCCCGAGCAGCTCGGCCGCGGCGGCCGCGATCCGGCGCTTCTCGGGTACGTGGCTGGTGGCGCGGAAGGCGAGGGTCGTCTCGAATCCGGCGCTCTCCACGGGGTAGGCGCCGCCGTGCGTGCGGCGTACCAGGCCGTGGTCCTCCAGGGCGCGCAGGTCGCGCCGTACGGTCTCCTTGGCGACGCCCAGCTCGGCGGCGAGCGCGTTCACGTCGACCGAACCGGTGCGGCGGGCGGCCAGGACGATCTCCCGCTGGCGTTCTTCCGCGGTCATGGCCGACACCTGCTTCCCCTGCTTGCTGCCCGTTCGGGCCCTACCGACCCATGGGGGAAGTTCTACAGCGGGTATGCGGCGCTGACCAGGTCTGTTCCGCGCCCGATGCTGCCCGTGTCTGACCGTTTTCCTCTGCCGGTGCCCGCTCCGGACCTGGGAAGAAGCGGAACGTGGCGTGAGTTCGGGCAGTGTCCGTGCCCGAAATACCGAACGGGCGGGCCCGTTCGGTGCCCGCCCGCCCTGTGTACGCGCTTTTCGCCGTGCCGTGTGACGTCAGTACGGCCAGATCGGCGGCTTGGTCACGAAGTGGCCGCCCAGGTAGTCGTGGTCCGGGTTCTCCGGGTCCAGCTCGCCCTGCTCGGCGATGAGCTTCTCGGCGTACTGCTCGGAGTCGTCCTGCGGCTCGTAACCCAGTGCCCGGGCGGTGGAGAGGTCCCACCACAGGCGGGTGTTCGCGGACGAGCCGTAGACGACTGTGTGCCGGACGTCCTCGGCGGTCAGGGCCGCGTGGAAGAGGCGGGCGCCGTCGCCGGGGCTCATCCACACCGACAGCATGCGCACGCTGGTGGGCTCCAGGAAGCAGGAGCCGATCCGTACGGAGACGGTCTCCATGCCGTGCTTGTCCCAGTAGAACTGCGCCAGGTCCTCGCCGAACGACTTCGAAAGGCCGTAGAAGGTGTCCGGGCGGCGCGGGGTGTCGATGGGGATCAGCGTGCTCGGGTCATGGGGTGCGTCGCCCCGCGGGCGCGGGGTGAAGCCGACCGCGTGGTTGGAGGAGGCGAAGACGATGCGCCGGATGCCCTCCTCGCGGGCGGCCTCGTAGAGGTTGTACGTGCCCTCGATGTTCGCCTTGAGGATCTTGTCGAAGGTGGATTCCAGGGAGATGCCCGCGAGGTGGATGATCGCGTCGACGCCCCGCACGGCCTCGCGCAGGGCCTCCTTGTCGCCGAGGTCCGCGGTGACCGCGTCCGGCTCGCCCTCGATGGGGCGCAGGTCGAGGAGCCGCAACTCGTACCCGTACGCGGGCAGCAGTCCCCGCATCAGGGTGCCGAGGCCGCCGGCGGCGCCGGTGAGCAGAACGGTGCGGGGAGCGGGCATCCTCGGGTCTCCTTGAATCAACAGCCGTCATCGTGTACGGCATTCACATCCATGGACAAACTATGGATCGCCGTCGGGCCGCGTCAAGTGTCGCGCGGGGTCGGGAAATCTGCACCGTGATTGCTCGTATGTCGCTCCTGTCTTGCGACTGTCTTGCCACTTCGCCCGCTTGACCACCCCCGAAGAGGCGCTCTAGCGTGTATGTGTTCAGAAATATGGACGTGGATCAGAAACGTGGATCGGAAACGTGCACGGTCGGCGTGTGCGTGCATGCCTAGGGAGAGCCCGTGACGTCAGCGCCCCTTGCCGCTCGCCTCAGTGTCCCGAGCGGGCCGCTGTTCTTCCCCGTCACCGCGTACGGCCCTGACGGTGCCGTCGACCTCGACGTGTACCGCGCGCATGTCCGGCGAGGTGTCGAGGCCGGGGCCGCCGCCGTCTTCGCCTGCTGCGGGACCGGGGAGTTCCACGCGCTCACGCCCGAGGAGTTCCAGGACTGCGTACGCGCGGCCGTCGAGGAGACGGCGGGGCGCGTGCCGGTGATCGCGGGCGCCGGGTACGGAACCGCGCTCGCCGTGCGGTACGCGAAGCTCGCCGAGGAGGCCGGGGCGGACGGGCTGCTCGCCATGCCGCCGTATCTCGTCGTCGCCGGACAGGAGGGGCTGCTGCGGCACTACACGGAGCTGGCCCGCGCCACCTCACTCGAGGTCATCGTCTACCAGCGCGACAACGCCGTGTTCACGCCCGAGACGGTCGTCTCACTGGCCCGCACCGAGGGCATCATCGGCTTCAAGGACGGCGTCGGCGACCTCGATCTGATGCAGCGCATCGTGAGCGCGGTACGCGCCGAAGTCCCGGGCGAATTCCTCTACTTCAACGGACTGCCGACCGCCGAGCTCACGGGCCTCGCCTACCGCGGCATCGGCATCACGCTGTACTCGTCGGCGGTCTTCTGCTTCGCCCCCGAGCTCGCCCTCGCCTTCCACAAGGCGCTCAACTCCGGTGACGACACCACCGCGAACCGCCTGCTCGACGGCTTCTACCGGCCCTTCGTCGAACTGCGCGCCCAGGGCCGCGGATACGCTGTCTCACTCGTCAAGGCGGGCGTACGGCTGCGGGGTCTCGACGTGGGCGAGGTACGGCCGCCGCTGCACGAGCCGAACGACGACCACGTCAAGCAGCTCGCCCAGCTGATCGAGCGGGGCGAGGCGCTTCTCCAGGAGGACAAGTGAGCCAGGCGGCAGGGTCTGCGAAGAGGTCTCTGAAGACGTCCACCTTCGTCTACCCGTGGGACGTCAACGGCGACCCCGAGTCCGCCGCGCGCATCGCCGACCTGGGCGTACGCCAGGCGACGCTCGCCTCCGCCTACCACTCCACGCGCGCACTGACCCCCCGCCACCCCCGGCACCGCATCGTCACCGCCCGGCACGCGGCCGTGCTCTACCCGCCCGGCCCGCGCTGGGAGGGGCGCCGGCTGCGGCCGTACGCCGCCGGGGACTGGGCCCCCGGGGACGCGTACGGGCAGGCTGCCGCGTCCCTCGCGGAGTCGGGACTCGACGTACACACCTGGGTGGTGCTCGCGCACAACTCCCGTATGGGGGAGGAGTTCCCGGACACCTCCGTGGTCAACGCCTACGGAGACCGCTATCCCTGGGCGCCCTGCATCGCACAGCCCGACACGCGCGCGTACCTGGTCGACCTCGCCGCGGAGGCGGCGGTGCGGCCCGGCGCCTCGGGGACGGAGCTGGAGTCCCTCGGCTGGTACGGCCTCGCGCATCTCCACGCCCACGACAAGACGGCCGGCGTGGAACTCGGGGACGCCGGCCAATACCTGATGTCGCTGTGCTTCTGCCCCTCCTGCCGCGACGGCTATACGCAACTGGGCCTGGCCCCTGACGAGTTGGCGGCCTCGGTCCGGCGCGCCCTGGAACCCGTCTGGCGGGGCGAGGCACCCACCGGAGTCTGGGAAGCGGTGGAGAAGCTGCTCGGCGCCGAACTCGCAGTGGCCACGCGCGCGTGGCGGGACTCCGTCGCCCGCTCCCTCCAGACGGAGGCCGTCGCCGCCGTACGCGCGGCCGCTCCCGATGGGTTCCAGATCCTGCTGCACGCGGACCCGGCCTCGTACCACGTCGGCGCGAACGTCGGCGTGGATCCCGCGCACATCCTGTCGGTGGCCGACGGCGTGGTCGTGCCGTGTGCCGGAGGGCCCGAGTTGCTGACTCCCTTCGCCGAGCAGGCTGTTGAGAGGAGTGTGCTGGCGGCCAATTTCCCCGTCGTGAGCGGGATGGGCGGCAGCCCGGGCACGCTCGCGGAGGACGTGGCGCGGGCGGTCGAGCGGAGAGCCACCGAAGTACGGCTGTATCACGCGGGGTTGGCGTCCGACGAGGACCTGTCACTCGTGGCGGAGGCGCTCGCGCGGCTCGGCTGACGCCTGAGCAACGGTACGACCGTCACCAGCCGGATCAGTCCGAGCGTCACCAACAGCACCTGGTAATCGACCAGTTCGACCAGGCCCGCGCCCAGCGCGAGTCCCACCGCGTTCGGGGCGAAGATCAGCGTGTTGGCGGTCGCGGTCGTACGGCCCAGGAGGTCGTCCGGTGTCTCGCGCTGAACCGCGGTGAGGGCCGCGATCAGCACGCACGGGAGGCCTACGCCCACGGCCGCGGACGAGACGAGGGCCACCGCGTCGTACGGGAGCGCGCGAGCCGCCACGGCCAGGGCGGTGAGCGCGATGCCGTACCCCGCGAACCGGTGTGCGCCCAGGCGGCGGAGGAGCGGGCCCGAGGCCAGGCCGACGGCCACCGAACCGGCGCCCTGGACGGCGTACAGAAGACCTACATACGCGGGGGAGTGGCCCAGGCCTTCGGCCACCGCGTAGATCGTCGCGCCGTTGAGGCCCGCGAAGAGCATGGTCGTGCCGCCCGCGACGACGAGGGGGCGCAGTGTCTCGTGGCGCCAGAGGTAGCGGGCGCCGTCGGCTGTCTGGGTGCGCCAGTCGGCCGAGGCCGGGGCCGGGAGCGGCTTCGGCTCGCGTACCCGCAGGAGGGTGTAGAGACCCGCGGCCAGGACGAAGGTGAGTGCGTCCAGGAGTGCGACGCCGGCGCCCCCGAAGGCCGCGTACAGACCCGCTCCGGCGAGCGGGGCGACCAGCTTCATGCCCTCGTTGGCCGACATCCGCAGGCCGTTGAAATCGCCGAGGAGCCGCTCGTCGACCGCCGTGGCGACCAGGGCCGACTCCGCCGCGTCGTGGACGACGCCGGTCGCGCCGTACACGAGCAGCACCGCGAAGAGGATCCAGAGGGTGCCCGGGGAGTCGACGGCGAGGAGGGACAGAAGGAGCGCGGCCAGCCCCAGGTTCGTCCACACCAGCAGCGGTCTGCGGCGGGTGCGGTCGGCGAGCGTGCCCAGGAGGGGACCGATCAGTGTGGGCGCCCAGAGCGCGAAGACACAGAGGGCGGCCAGCCCGTCCGAGCCGGTCAGCTCCTTCACCCAGATCCCGGCCACCAGCCACATCGCCGACGTGCCGAACCCGGAGACCACGACTCCGCCCAGGTAGAGGCCCGCGTTGCGGTCCCTCAGGACACGGGTCACCGTCCATGGCGCATTCGATGCCGATGTCGTCATGGCTCGTCATCTTGGGGCTAAGGACCCGTGCAAGGGATCGGGCGACTGCCTTAATTGGGCAGCGATGGCGACTGAGCGCGCCCCGCGGGCGTGGCTGCCTCACGGGTCTGTCTCAGCCTTGCCGCGTGCTCGTTCGTTCGTACGTCGTAGGTCATGAGCTTCGGGAGGCACAGGGCCAGAGCCCCTACCGCTGCCACGCACAACACGCCGCCGGACCAGATCGAGGTTCGTACGGTCGTCCAGGCGGCCATGGTGCCTGCCCGGACCTGCCCCAGCTGGGGGCCGACCGAGTAGGAGAGGAGTTCGATGCCGGCCAGGCGGCCGCGCAGCTCGTCCGGGATCGTCTGGTTCCACATGGCCGCGCGGAAGATTCCGCTGATCATGTCGAAGCCGCCGGCCAGGGTGAGGAAGCCGAGCACCAGCCAGACGTTGGGGGCCGCGCCCGCGGCCACCATCGCCAGGCCCCAGCATGCCGCCGCCAGGACCACCATCCGGCCGTGGCGGTGGATCCGTGAGGTCCAGCCGCTGGTGAGGCTGACCAGGAGCGAGCCGGCCGGGAGCGACGCGTACATGAGGCCCAGGGACCACTCGGCGCCCAGGTCGTCCGCGAGGAAGGGGAGCACGGCGAGGGGGAAGGCCAGGAACATGGCGGCCAGGTCGATCGTGTAGGTGCCCAGGAGCTCCTTGCGGCTCCACGCGTAGCGTGCGCCCTCCGCGATGGACCGCAGGGAGGGTTTGGCCGCCTCGTGAGCGGCCGGTGACGCGGCCAGGCCGATGGCCAGGACGACCGAGATCGCGAAGGTGGCGAGGTCCGCGGCGTAGGCCCAGCCGAGCCCCGCGTACGCCACGACGAGGCCCGCGACGGCCGGGCCCGCGACGCCGCCGACCGTCCAGCGCAGGGAGTTGAGTGCGGCGGCCGCCGGGAGGTGCTCGTGCGCGACGATGCGCGGCACGAGCGCGTCCAGCGCGGGCCGCTGGACCGCGACGAGCGCGGCGGACAGTGCGGCCACCGCGTACAGCGGCCACACCATCGGATGCGGCAGCAGCGCGTTGAGCAGCAGACCGGCGCTGAGCAGTGCCTGCCCCGCCTCCGTCCAGAGGATCAGCTTGCGTTTGTCCAGGGCGTCGGCCAGAGCGCCGCCGTACAGACCGAAGACGATCAGCGGTACGAGTTCCGCGGCGCCGATCGCGCCGACGGCCACCGCGGATCCCGTGAGCTCTTTCATCTGCACCGGAAGCGCCACGAAGGTCAGGAAGCTGCCGAAGTTGGTGACGATTCCGGCGACCCAGAGCCGTCGGAAGTCGGGGGAGGTCCGCCATGGGGCCAGGTCCGGCAGCAGCGCGCGTAAGCGTCCGGCGGCGGACGGGGGAGAGGGAGCGTCGTCGGGAGTCGTCACGACCTGTCATGTTCCGGCGCGACTCCCCGCGGAGACAAACGCTTTTCCCGTGTGCGGCACGGGTAGGGAACCCGTCGAGGGTGCGGTGGCCGGATCGAACCGGGATCCGCACAGGGTGGTCGTCCGCAGGGCGCCGTCGGTCGGCGAGGTGTCGGCGTGCAGGCGGACTGCGGCCCGGGCGAGACCGAGTTGGCGCAGGTCCATGGTGAGGTGCTGGGCTTTGCCGGTGGAAGCGGTATGGCCGGATGCCGAGGAGTCCAGGCCTGGCCAGATGGGCGTCGTACGGCCGTTGACGCCGACGACGCACCAAGTGCGGTCGATTGATCGATGGGCCATCGCCCGTCCGAATGCCCATCACTCATCCGACTACATGTCCATCAGTAATCCGTCTAAGTGACCATTGATCTTGATGGTGGTGGCACTCTGTGATGCATGGCAACTCGCAATGATCTGGTTCGGCGCCATGCCGAGAACCTCGTCGCGGAAGCGCTCGACGACACTCGCGTGGTGCTGGTCAACGGCGCCCGTCAAGCGGGGAAGTCGACCTTGACCCGCCTGACCGCCGCGCACCGGGACGACCCCGTCCTGCGTCTGCTCGACGACGCAGCGACCCTGCGTGCCGCGAAGGATGATCCCACCGGATTCGTCGAGCACGACTCGATGATGCTCATCGACGAAATCCAGTTCGCGCCGGAGCTCCTCAGTGCGATCAAGGTGGCCGTCGACCTCGATCCGACACCGGGGCGCTTCCTGCTGACCGGATCCTCACGGATCCTTGCCATGCGGACGCTGCCGGACGCGCTGCCCGGCCGTATGGAGATCATCGAACTGTGGCCGTTCTCGCAGGGGGAGCTCAGCGGCGGGCCGGACCGGTTCGTCGACGCGGCGTTCACCCACGGCCCCGGCCTCAGCCGCACATCCCCTCTGCGTAAGCGCGACTATCTGGACCGTGCGGTCGTCGGCGGATTCCCCGAGGCCGTCAAGCGCACGCCCCGCCGCCGGACCGCGTTCTTCAACGCCTACCTTTCGACACTGATCGAACGTGATGTCCTGGAGCTCGCCAGCATCGAGCGGCACGGCGAGATCCTGAAACTCCTCGGTCTCCTTGCCGGGCGCACGGGAGGGTTGTTGGTTCCCGCAGCGCTCGCCAGCGCCTCCGGTATTCCCCGCACCACGCTGGTGCGCTACCTGGAACTGCTCGCCTCGGTCTTCCTGATCAAGACCATTCCCGCCTGGACCTCCGAGCTGACGGGAAGGGCTGTGGGTACGGGCAAACTTGCCTTCGTCGACACAGGGATTGCCTGCCATCTGACGGGCCAGGACGCTTCCCGGCTCGCCGAGCCCGACGGCGCCGCCGGTGCCATGCTGGAGAACCTCGTCGTCATGGAGCTCGCCCGCCAGCTGACCTGGTCCGAGCAGGAAGGCCGCCTCTTCCACTACCGGACCAAGGACAAGGTAGAGGTGGACGCGGTCATCGAGACGCCGCGAGGCGATGTGATCGGCGTCGAGGTCAAGGCAGGCGCCACCGTACGCACCGAGGACCTTTCGGGGCTGCGCAATCTCGCCAACCTGCTCGGAGACCGGTTCGTAGCCGGCTACGTCCTCTACACGGGACAGCAGACCCTGCCGTTCGGTGACCGGATCCGGGCTCTGCCCATGGATGCACTGTGGCAGCTGAGCCCCTGACGGACGGCGGAGGGCGGTGGGCGGCCCAGCGATCCCGTGCCCGTTGCTGGATCGACCCTGGAGCGTCCGGCCCGGATTCCGGGTTTCCGTAGGGGACTTGACCAACATCCAGAAACGGCCGGGACCGCCGAAAGCCCTCGGCCCCGGCAGCAGTAGCGGGCTGCCGGGGCCGAACCTCATCCGTGCCGGGTCACTTCACGAAGCGGTACTTCAGGTGGGTGGCGAGGGGCGTGTCGACCACCCTGACCGGCTCGAGGTTCCGCCGCCCGCCGCCCAGTCCCTCGAAGAGCCGCAGTCCCGCGCCGAGGAGCGCGGGCACCACGTGTAGCTGCAGCTCGTCGATGAGCCCCTCCCCGAGGTACTGCTGCACCGTGCTCGCCCCGCCCGCGATGTCGACGTTCCTGTCCCCGGCGGCGGCCTTCGCCTGGTCGAGGGCGCTGTGGATGCCGTCGGTGACGAAGGTGAAGGTGGTGCCGCCCTCCTTGACCAGGGTCGGCCGGGGGCGGTGGGTGAGCACGAAGACCGGGGCTCTGAACGGCGGGTTGTCGCCCCAGAACTCCTCGCCCGTGTCGTACATCATCCGACCCATGACCACCGCTCCGGTGGCATCGAACCACTCGCGCATCAGCTCGGAGTCGCGGTTCTCCTCCCCGCCGGTCATGCCCTGGCGCTCCCGCCAGCTCGCCAGGTTGTGGATCCACTCGAAGATCGCCTCGGCGCCGTCGCCTCCGGGGTTGTCAAGGGCGACGTTGGGGCCGGCGACGTAGCCGTCGAGGGAGATGGCCATATCCGCGGTTACGGTCACGATCGGGTGCTCCTCAAGTCCTGGGATGTGCTGCCTTCACACTCACGTCGATCGGGAACCGCCGTATTCGACATCCCCAGCAAGATTGGTGGCTCCTGCGGACTCAGGCGCCCACGGTCCCGTCGACACCCTCACGCAGAAAGTCCGCGTGCCCATTGTGGCGGCCGTACTCCAGGAGCACGTGCACCATCACCATCCGCAGCGACACCTCCTCGCCCCATCTCGGCTGATACCCGGCCTGGTCCAGGGACTCGGCCTCCCGCTCGATACGGCGCGAGTTCTCCACCTCGGCCTCCCAGGCCCCGAACGCCTCGTCCCTGGTCGACGAGCTCGCGTCGTACGCCGCCTGGAAGTCGATCTTGTCGGACCACACCATGGGCGCGTCGTTGTCCTCGAACACCCGCCGGAACCAGGCACGCTCCACCTCCGCCATGTGCCGCACCAGCCCGAGCAGCGAAAGCGTGGACGGCGGCATCGACTGCTGCCGCAACTCCTCGTCGGTCAGCCCCTCGCACTTCACGGCGAGGGTCGCGCGGTGATAGTCGAGGAAAGCCCGCAACATGTCGCGTTCGCTTCCAAACTTGGGCGGTCCTATGCGATTGCCGCTGGTCACTGGTCGTGTTCTCCTCATCCGAGACCGATCGAGAGGGGCCGCAGGCATGGAGTGGAAAACCCACGGTGAGTGACAGATCTACACGAACCCTTGGGTGAATCTCTGTCTGGTGGACGTCCAGCAGCCGGATGGGCGTCGCTGGGAGTACCACGTCGTTCGCCTCCGGCACCTGGCCGTGGCCCCTCAGACCCCGCCTCTGCGCGAACATATGTGGACGCCTACGTCTGATTCTGAACCGTTCGTACTGACCGGTCGCCGAGAGGTGGTTGCCGAGACCGTGGTCAGCAGGCTGTACTGAAGGCACGCATGACGTTGAGCAACCTGGCCATGGCCGCCTTGCTCAACGCCTCGGGTATCAGGCATCTCCGGCATGTGAGCCGTTCGAGGATCCGCCTCTGCCCCACCCTCCATCCCCAGGGCTCCACTGGCTCGACGCCTCCACCTGAGACCCGGTCGGGGACCAGTGGGGCCTGTCTCGACACGCACGAAAGGCTTTCGATCATGCGGCGGTACGTTCTCACCGGCACGCCGGGCGCGGGCAAGACATCGATCCTGCGGCGCCTGGCCGAGCTCGGCCACGGGGTCGTCGAGGAGGCGGCAACCGCGGTCATCGCACAAGCACAGGGGCAGGGCGAGGACGAGCCATGGACACGGGCGTCCTTCATCGACGAGATCGTCGCTCTGCAGCGACAGCGACAACTGGAGGCCACCGCCACCGACTCTGTCCAGGTGTTCGATCGGTCACCGGTCTGCACCCACGCACTCGCCACCTACTTGGGGTGGCCGGTGTCCCGGGCACTGGCCGCGGAGCTCGAACGGATCACCTCGGAAGGGGTCTACGAGCGACAGGTGCTCTTCGTCCGCAATCTGGGGTTCTGCGAGCCCACCACGGCCCGGCGGATCAGTTTCCAGGAGTCGCTGGTCTTCGAAAAGATCCACGAACAGAGCTACCGCACGTTCGGCTACGAGCTCATCGACATCCCCGCCGGCGACCTGGCCCACCGCATCGCCGCAGTCAGCTCAGTGATCTCGCGACCCGCTTCGTGAACGACGCCTGCCGCCACTCATCCGCCGGAGTCACCTCATGTCGCCTGCGCGAGCAGTTCCGGTGTCACGGTCGGCTGCGCGGGACGCTTCCGCTGACCGTGACGTTTTGCGGTGGCCCCGGCCAGGACTGGATCGCGATCTCTTTTCAGCTTCCAGAGGGCAGCGCGGGGGCCGGAGTCTGCGCGGTTAGGTTCTGGGCGTGGCTGACATGGCGGTTGGGATTGTCGATCACGATCCACGGTGGACAGAGCTGTTCGAGGTACAGCGCGGCAGGGTCTCCAGGGTGCTCGCGCGGTGGCTGGTGGCACCGGTGGAGCACATCGGGTCGACGGCGGTCCCCGGGCTGCGGGCGAAGCCCATCGTGGACATCCTCGCGCCCGTTGGCTCGCTCGGTGAGCGTGAGGCGATGGTGCAGGTTCTCTCTGCGGACGGGTGGCTCGCCTGGCCGGACGATCCGAGAGGAGACAGCCGGTTGTGGTTCCTGCGACCACGACCTGAACTACGGACGCACCACCTCCACGTGGTCCCGCACGGCCATCCACACGCTCGTGCCCTGACCGCCTTCCGAGACGCGTTGCGACGGGATCCTGAGTTGGCCACCGAGTACCAAGAGCTCAAGGAGCGTCTCGCCCGGGAGAACCCCACAAACCGGAACGCCTATACCAACGGGAAGGCCATGTTCGTTACGCGAGTACTGCGAGACGCAGGGATGAAGGACCCTGCCACAGAAGATCTGCCTGAGTGACTCGACCTGCACGTTCTCGTGCGTCCACGGGCGGAGCCGCAGCAAGCCAATACCCGAGGCCACTTCAACTGGTGCCGAATCCGGCCGGTGGCGCGCGGTCCGGGCATGCGCGGCCCGGAAAGGGCGTGGCGGCATCCTGCGGAGCCGAGGAGGGTGGAGTGGTCCTCGCGTCAGGTGAGGTCGGAGAGATCCTCTTGGGTCAGGGAGATCGACCCGGCGGCGGTGTTCTCCTCCAGGTGGGCGAGGGAGCCGGTGCCGGGGATGGCCAGGGTGACGGGGGAGGAGGCGAGCAGCCAGGCCAGGGCGATCTGAGGGACCGTGGCGCCATGCCGTTCCGCGACCTTAGCGATGCGGTCATCGGCGAGGTCGCTCAGGCCGCCGCCCAGCGGGAAGAACGGTACGTAGGCGATGCCGGCCTCCTCGCAGGCGTTCAGGACCTCCGTGTCATCGCGCTTGGCGGTGTGGAAGTGGTTCTGGACGGCTGTCACGGGTGCGATCGCACGGGCCTCGGCGAGGTGGCCGGTGTCGACGTTGCTCAGGCCGAGGTGGCGGATCAGGCCCTCCTCGCGCATCGCGGCCAGCGCCTCGAAGCGTTCGGCGACGGATTCGCCGTGCGGCGGCGGCGCTATGCCCCCGATGCGCAGGTAGACCAGATCGAGACGGTCCACGCCGAGGGTTTCGAGGTTCTCTTCGACCAGCGGTCGCAGGCCTGCGGGGTCGGTGGTCTCGGCCAGGCCGCCGTCGGGGGTGCGGGCCGGACCGACCTTGGTGGCGATGACCAGGTCAGCCGGGTAGGGGTGAAGGGTTTCTCGGATCAGGGCGTTGGCGCGAACGGTGCCGTCGCCGCTGGTGTAGAAGGCGGCGGTGTCGATGTGGTTGACGCTGAGTGCAACGGCTCGGCGCAGGACGGCGCGACCGGTCTCGGGATCGCGGGCCGGGCCACGGAAGCTGTTCGTGGGCAGGCGCATGGCCCCGAAGCCGATCCGGTTGGTCAGAAGATCGCCACCAAGGCGGAAGTCATTGCTCATGAACTCAGCCTGGGTGGCGGGGCGTTCGGGCTGCGAGCCCGTGGCAGCTTGCTGCCATCGGGCAGAATGGCGGCGTGGCAGAGATCGTGACGATCCGCGGTGAACTGGAGCTCCTCGCTCGCACCGAGCACCTGTTCTCCTCGGTCCGCGAGGAGTTCATCTGTGCCGCCCGCGATCTCAACACCTGGCCTCGCCCGGACGCCCGGCAGGCCGCCCGCGCCCGGATGCGGAACGGTGGCACACGGCAGATCCGCAAGTTGTTGAGTCCGGCCGCGCTGGCTGACGAGCGCAGCCGCGAGCACTTGGGCGAGCTCGTCGGCAAGGGCGCCCTGGTGCGGATCGCCGTCACCGCTCTCCCGCACGAGACGATCATCATCGACCGTCGGTTCGCGATCCTCGCCGGCCTGAACGCCCCTGGCGGCCGTGAGTACACCATGACCACCGCACCCACCCTGGTCGGCGGGGTGTACGCGCTGTTCGAAGCAGCCTGGGAGACGGCCACCGACCTCAAGGCCTTCCTGCGCGGCGAGCAGCCCCAGCTCGATGTTGAGAGCCGGGCGGTCCTGCGCGCGCTGGGATCGGGCGCCACCGACGAGACGGCCGCGCGAGAGCTCGGCATGTCCGTGCGGACCTACCGTCGCCGCGTCGCCGAACTGCTCAACGCCCTCGACGCGGGCTCGCGGTTCCAGGCCGGGGTGCGCGCGGGTGAGCTGGGCCTGAGCGGCTGAGAGCCGGCCAGGCATCCGTGCAGGAGCGACCTTCTGATCGGGCCGTCAGACGGTGACGACCAGCTTGCCCCGAGGATGCCCCTTCTCCAGGTGGCGAAGGGCAGCAGCCGCCTCGGACAGCGGATACGTGCGGTCGATCGCCGGAGTGATCTTGCCCTTCTCGGCGAGGTCCTTCAGGGTCAGGAGGTCCTCGCGGCGGGCGATGGAGATGAGGTTGCGGAGGTTCTGGGCGATGAAGGGGGAGAGCAGGACGGCCCGGAGGCCGCGGCTCATGCCGCCGAAGAAGCCGGTGCCGCCCTCGCCGCCGACGATGACGAGGGTGCCGCGTGGGGTGAGGGCGCGGCGGAGGACAGGCAGGGGGCGGAGGCCCGCGTTGTCGATGATGACGTCGTAGCGGTGGGGGCTGTCGGTGATGTCCTCGTGGGTGTAGTCGATGACGTGGGCGGCGCCCTGGGAGCGGACGAAGTCCGCGGCTGTGGGGCCGCAGACGCCGGTGACCTCGGCGCCGTACATCGTGGCGAGCTGGACGGCGTACGTTCCCACGCCGCCGGAGGCGCCGATGACCAGGACCCGTTGGCCGGGCTGCGGGCGGGACTTGCCGCTCAGGGCCTGGAGGGCGGTCATGCCGGAGACGGGGAGGGCGGCGGCCTGCTCGAAGCTGAGGTTGGCGGGCTTGAGCGCGAGCTTTTCGGCCTTGGCGCACGCGTACTCGGCGAACGAGCCCTCGCAGTTGCCGAAGACCTCGTCGCCCGGCTTGAAGTCGGTCACCTTCGCACCGACCGCCTCGACCCGTCCGGCGCCGTCCCAGCCCCGTACGGGATTCTTGGGCTTACGGACTCCCAGGGCGACGCGGGCCACATAGGGCCGACCCGTCATGAGGTGCCACACCTCGGGGCCGACGCCGGCCGCGCGTACCTCGACCAGCACCTCGTCGTCGCGGGGTACGGGGCGGTCGATGTCGCGCAGTCGCAGAAGGTCTGCTGATCCGTACGCATCCTGAACGATCGCCTTCATGGCGTGGCTCCCCTTCGCGGTCCCGGACACCGAGCGTCCCGGATACCCCGAGCATCGCGGCAGCTCGAAGGCCTGACCAGCTTCCTGAGCATGATCTCGGGAGCGGGTGCGATGACTTTTCGTACGGCCGACGGTCTACATGACGGGGCTACAAGTCGGACCGCAACCCGGCGACCCCGTGACCCCGTGACCAGAAGAGGAGCCGAGCATGGCTGGTAGGACATCGACGACCCTTGATCTGGGGCCGCAGGCCCTCATCGTGGCGCGTCTCGCGGAGGGCGTGGGCGAGGAGCAGCTGGGCGCTCCGACGCCCTGTCCGGAGTACGCCGTACGCAATCTTCTGGGCCACCTGGTCGGTCTGACGCGGGCCTTCCGGGACGCCGGCCGAAAGGACCTGGGACCGACGACAGACACGGACCCCGGCTCCTCCCTGCCGGACGTCACGCCCGACTGGCGCGCCGAACTCCCCAAGCTCCTCGCCGAACTGGCCGAGGCCTGGCGGGATCCGTCCGCCTGGACCGGCGACACCCGGGCAGGCGGCGTCGACCTCCCCGGCGAGATCGCGGGCCTCGTCGCCACCAACGAACTCGTCATCCACGGCTGGGACTTGGCGCGGGCCACCGGCCAGCACTACGCCCCCGACACCGCGGCCCTCCAGGCGTCCCACGACTTCCTCGCCCCCGCAGCCGAGGAACCGGACGGCTCCGAAATCTTCGGCCCGCCGGTGCCCGTACCGGACGAGGCCCCTCTCCTTGACCGGGCGATCGGCCTGAGCGGCCGCGATCCGAGTTGGACGGCAAGGGGCTGAGCGTCTGAGCTGCACCGCAGGGGCCTGAGCGAAAGGTTCCGCACCCCAGGGCGAGCCCGGCCTCGGTATCTCTTGAGCGTCAACGCAAACAACTTCTGTCAGAACCGTTGACGAAACATCAGCGCGCTCCTACCTTCAACGCGTCGTACTTCGTACGTCATATATGAGACGCGATACGCGAGATCAGATACGTGAGATACGCGTATCCGATCCCGTGATCCGACACGTGAAGTGATCGATGAGATCCGAGAGGCGCGCATGACCTCTGTGCCCACGCCGATCCCGTCCCGCACGCAGTACGTGCTGGAGGGGATCAAACACCGCATCCTCACCGGGCAGTTGACGCCCGGTCAGGCCCTGGTCGAGACGGAGCTGGCCGCGCAGTTCGGGGTGTCCAAGACCCCGGTGCGGGAGGCGCTGAAGACCCTGGCCGGCACGGGGCTCGTCGTGATGAACCAGTACAAGGGCGTCACGGTGCGCATGGTGGACGCGGACATGGCGCGCGAGGTGTACGACGTGCGGCTGCTCCTGGAGCCGGAGGCCCTGCGCCGTTCCGTGCAGCGCGGCGCCTCCCTCGACACGGCGCGCGAGGCGCTGGAACGCGCGGACGCCGCCACCGACACCGCCCAGCGCTCCCTGGCCAACCGGGAGTTCCACCGCGCCCTGTACGTCCCCTGCGGCAACCCGCTGCTCGGCCGGATGCTCGACGAGGTGCGCGACCAGGCCGCACTGGTCTCCGCGGTCGCCTGGGCCGCCAACCCCTCCTGGGAGCGGGAGGCCGGCGAGCACCGGGAGATCCTGAGGCTCGCCCTCGAGGGCGACTCGGACGGCGCGGCCCGCGCCCTGCACTCGCACATCGCGTCGTTCGTGCACCGGGCCTTCCCCGAGGCCCAGGGAGAGGGTGAGCAGAAGTGAGCAGCGCGACGTTCGAGACGGAGCGGGCGGCGCTGGCCGATGTGGTGGCGATCCCGGTGACCCCGTTCGCCGAGGACGGCACCGTCGACCAGGACAGCCACCGCGCCCTGCTGCGCCGCCTGATCGAGGGCGGCGTACGCACCCTCACGCCGAACGGCAACACCGGCGAGTTCTACGCACTGAGCCCACAAGAGCGCCGCCTGGTCACGGAGTTGACCATCGACGAGGCGGGCGAGCGGGCCGTCATCCTGGTCGGCGTCGGGCACGATGTACCGACCGCCGTCGCCTCCGCGCGGCACGCCCGCGACTGCGGGGCCCAGATGGTGATGGTCCATCAGCCGGTGCACCCGTACGTCGCGCAGGGCGGCTGGGTCGACTACCACCGGGCGATCGCCGAGGCCGTCCCCGAGCTGGGCGTCGTCCCGTACATCCGCAACGCGCAACTCCTCGGCGCCCGGCTCGCCGAACTGGCCGACGACTGCCCGAACGTCATCGGCGTGAAGTACGCCGTGCCGGACGCGGCCCGCTTCGCCGCCTTCGCGCGGGACGCGGGACTCGACCGCTTCGTCTGGGTCGCGGGGCTCGCCGAGCCGTACGCGCCCTCGTACTTCTCGGCGGGCGCGACCGGCTTCACCTCGGGTCTTGTGAACGTCGCCCCGTCCGTTTCGCTGAACATGATCGAAGCGCTTCGATCAGGCGACTACGCAGGCGCCATGAAGGTGTGGGAGCAGATCCGCCGGTTCGAGGAACTGCGCGCGGCCAACGGCTCCGCCAACAACGTGACGGTGGTCAAGGAGGCCCTCGCCTCGCTGGGCCTGTGCCGTCGCGAGGTCCGGCCGCCGAGCCGCCTGCTGCCCGAGCCCGAGCGCGCCGAAGTCGCCGCCATAGCGGCGGGGTGGTCCATATGACCGACAGAAGCCCAACAGCAGGCCCGGACGAAACAGCCGACGGCGCAAGGGAGTTGCGCAGCCACCAGTGGTACGGGACCGAAGGCCTGCGGTCCTTCAGCCACCGGGCCCGCACCCGCCAGCTCGGCTACCTCCCCGAGGAGCACCTGGGCAAGCCGGTCATCGCGATCCTCAACACGTGGTCCGACATCAACCCCTGCCACGTCCATCTGCGGGACCGCGCCCAGGCGGTCAAGCGCGGAGTGTGGCAGGCCGGCGGCTTCCCCCTCGAATTCCCGGTCTCCACCCTCTCCGAGACCTTCCAGAAGCCCACCCCGATGCTCTACCGCAACATGCTCGCGATGGAGACCGAGGAGCTGCTGCGGTCCTATCCCGTGGACGGGGCCGTGCTGATGGGCGGCTGCGACAAGTCCACGCCCGCCCTGCTCATGGGCGCCGCGTCCGTCGATCTGCCGGCCGTCTTCGTGCCCGCCGGGCCCATGCTGCCGGGCCACTGGCGCAACGAAGTCCTGGGCTCCGGCACCGACATGTGGAAGTACTGGGACGACAAGCGGGCCGGGCTCATCGGCGACTGCGAGATGACCGAGCTGGAGAGCGGCCTCGCCCGCTCGCCGGGCCACTGCATGACCATGGGTACGGCGTCGACGCTGACGGCCGCCGCCGAGGCCCTCGGTGTCACCGTGCCGGGTGCGTCCAGCATCCCCGCCGTCGACTCCGGGCACGACCGGATGGCCGCCGCCAGTGGCCTGAGGATCGTCGAACTCGTCCGCAAGGACCGGAAGTTGTCCGACCTCCTCACCCAAGAGGCCTTCGACGACGCCGTGACGACCGTCCTGGGTCTTGGCGGTTCCACGAACGCCGTCATCCATCTGATCGCCATGGCCGGGCGGGCAGGCGTACGGCTCACGCTGGACGACTTCGACCGGATCGCCCGTACGGTGCCGGTGCTGGCGAACGTACGGCCCGGCGGCCGGACGTACCTGATGGAGGACTTCCACTTCGCGGGCGGGCTGCCCGGCTTCCTGTCACGGATCACCGATCTGCTGCACCTGGACCGGCCGACGGTGTCCCACGACAGCATGCGCGAGCAGCTCGCATCAGCTCAGGTGCACAACGACGACGTGATCCGCCCGCGCCACAACCCGGTCGCGGACGAGGGCGGGGTCGCGGTCCTGCGCGGCAACCTCTGCCCCGACGGCGCCGTCATCAAGCACATCGCCGCTGAGCCGCATCTGCTCAAGCACACCGGTCCGGCAGTCGTCTTCGACGACTACAAGACCATGCAACGCACCATCAACGACCCGGAGTTGGGCATCACCGCCGACAGCGTGCTGGTGCTGCGCAACTCCGGTCCCAAGGGCGGCCCGGGCATGCCCGAGTACGGCATGCTGCCCATCCCCGACCATCTGCTGAAGCAGGGCGTACGGGACATGGTGCGGATCTCCGACGCCCGGATGAGCGGCACCAGTTACGGCGCGTGTGTGCTGCACGTGGCGCCCGAGTCGTACATCGGCGGACCGCTCGCCCTCGTACGGACAGGGGACACCATCACCCTCGATGTAGAGGCGCGGACCCTTCAACTCAACGTGAACGACGACGAGTTGGAGCAACGCAGGGCGGCCTGGACGCCGCCGCCCGAGCGGTACGAGCGCGGTTACGGAGCGCTCTACAACGAACAGATCACCCAGGCCGACACCGGCTGCGACTTCGCCTTCCTGGCCAAGCCGGGCAAGGTGCCGGACCCGTACGCGGGCTGAGCGAAGCACAGCGCACAAGAAGTACAGCGCACCAAGCCGCAGAAGCACAACGCACCAAGCGCAAAGGACGAGCGCGCACAGCACCACCCGCACCCCCGAGAACGGAGAACAGTCATGGCCCAAGCCGCAGCCGTGGCGAAAAAGCCCGCGCCACCCCGGCGGCGCCGCGGCTCAGCCACGCCACGCAGGCTCCCGTATCTGCTGATCGCCCCGGCGGGACTGCTGATGCTGGGCTTCATCGCCTACCCGGTGCTGAGCGTCTTCTACTACAGCCTGCAGGACTACAACCCCACCAAGCCCTGGCGGAACGGCTACGCGGGCTTCGAGAACTTCGTGTACGCCTTCACCGAGGACCCGCTGTTCTGGGACACGCTGATCTTCAGCGCCAAGTGGGTCGTCGTCGAGGTCGGGCTGCAACTGCTGTTCGGTCTGGCGCTCGCGCTGATCGTCAACCAGACCTTCGTGGGGCGGTCGCTCGGCCGTGCCATGGTGTTCTCGCCGTGGGCCGTCTCCGGGGTGCTCACCTCCGCGATCTGGGTGCTGCTCTACAACTCCCAGACAGGCATCACCCGTTATCTCGCCGACATGGGGATCGGGGAGTACGGCACGAGCTGGCTGTCCGACACCTCAACCGTCTTCCCGGCGGCGGTGGTCGCCGATCTCTGGCGCGGCGTCCCCTTCTTCGCGATCCTCATCCTCGCCGACCTCCAGTCCGTCTCGAAGGACCTGTACGAGGCCGCCGAGGTCGACGGGGCCAGCCGCTTCAAGCAGTTCCTCCACATCACACTGCCGCACCTCAAGGACGCCATCATCCTGTCCACGCTGCTGCGCGCGGTGTGGGAGTTCAACAACGTCGACCTGCTCTACACCCTCACCGGCGGCGGACCCGCGGGCGAGACGACGACACTCCCGCTCTACATCGCCAACACCAGCGTCGACGCCCACAACTTCGGCTACGCATCGGCCCTGACCACGGTGGCATTCGTGATTCTGCTCTTCTGCTCGATGGTCTATCTGCGGCTGAGCAAGTTCGGAGGTGACGACAAGTGAGCACCACACAGGCCACCATGGCGGCGCCCGCTCCCGAGGACGAGGCCCCCGCACCGCAGCGCCCGGCCAAGCGACGCCGCGCCTGGGACGAAGTCCCACGCTGGCAGATCTACTTCCCCCTCGGCATCTACCTGGTCTTCACGCTCGTCCCCTTCTACTGGATCCTCCTGTTCGCCCTGCGCGAGCCCGGCTCGACCTCCCTCGTGCCCTGGCCCATGACCTTCGAGCACTTCGAGAAGGTGTGGACGGAGCGCAGCTTCGGGACCTACTTCGAGAACAGCGTCTACGTCGGCATCGCCACCCTCGTGATGACCACGCTGGTCGCGCTCGCCGGCGGCTACGCGCTCGCCCGCTTCAACTTCAAGATCAAGCGCGCCTTCATGCTGGCCCTGCTCTGCTCCCAGTTCGTGCCCGGCGCGCTGCTCCTGGTCCCGCTGTTCCAGATCTTCGCCGAGCTCCAGATGATCAATTCGCTCGGCAGCGTCATCATCGCCGAGACCGTCTTCCAGCTGCCGCTGTCGATGATCCTGATCAGCGGCTTCATCCGGAACGTCCCGTACTCCCTCGAAGAGGCCGCCTGGGTCGACGGCTGCACCCGTCTCACCGGCTTCCGCGTCGTCGTCCTGCCGCTGCTGCGGCCCGGGTTGATCGCCGTCGGCTCCTTCGCCTTCGTGCACTCCTGGAACCACTTCCTGTTCGCCCTGATGTTCCTCAGCAACCAGGACAAGCAGACGATCCCCGTCGGACTCAACAGCCTGATGAGCGCCGACAGCGTCGACCTGGGCGCACTCGCCGCGGGCGGCATCATCGCCGCCGTACCCGTCGTGATCGTCTTCGCCTTCATCCAGAAGTGGCTGATCACAGGCTTCAGCGCCGGGGCGGTGAAGGGATGAGGGAAGTACGCACCTTGCTGCCGCGTACGAGAAGAGGGCGCCGCGTCCTCCAAGTCGCCCTCGCCTGCGGGCTGTTGGCCGCCCAGGCACGCGGTGCGGGAGCGGGGAGGATCCCATGACCACACCCGTGCCGATCGTCCTCGCGGGCGCGCGCGGCCACGGCTCCTGGCATCTGCGGAACATCCGCCGCCTCCAGGACAAGGGCCTCGTACGCCTCGCCGGAATCTGCGAACTGACGCCGCTCACCGAGGAGGAGCTGGACACCTTCGCCGCCGCGGGTCAACTGCCGGAGCAGTCCGCCGACTTCGGGGCCCTGCTGGACTCCACCGGTGCCGCGATCGCCGTGATCTGCACGCCGATCCACACCCACACCGACCTGGCACTGATCGCCGCCGGCAAGGGCGTACACCTGCTGCTGGAGAAGCCGCCCGCGCCGTCGTACGCCGAGTTCCGCCGGATGGCCGACGGGGTCGCGGCGGCCGGGGTGGTGTGCCAGATCGGGTTCCAGTCGCTCGGCTCGGGCGCCGTGCCCGCGATCCGGGAACTGGTCGCCGAGGGCGCGATCGGCGAGGTGACCGGGATCGGGGCGGCCGGTGCCTGGGCCCGCGCCGAGGAGTACTACCGCCGCGCGCCCTGGGCGGGACGCCGCACGCTGAACGGCGCCGATGTCGTCGACGGCGCGCTGACCAACCCCCTCGCACACGCCGTCGTCACCGCGCTCGCGCTCGACGGCGCCACCCGCGCCGAGGACATCACCGCCATCGAGGCCGAACTGCTGCGCGCCAACGCCATCGAGTCCGACGACACCTCGTGCGTACGCGTCACCACCGCGGCCGGCCGGCGGGTCACCGTCGCCGCGACCCTGTGCGCCGAGCGGCCCGACGAGCCGTACGTCCTCGTGCACGGCACCAGCGGCCGGATCACCTTCTGGTACAAGCAGGACCGCGTGCTCGTACAGCGGTCGGGGCACGGCCCGGAGGAGACCGAGTACGGCAGGACCGACCTGCTGGAGAACCTGGTCGAGCACCTCGAAGGCCGGGCCGAGCTGCTGGTCGCGCCCGACTCGACGGGCGCGTTCATGCGGGTCGTCGAAGCGATCCGGCAGGCGCCGGATCCCATCGCACTCGCCGAGGACGACTGGTACCTGCTGCCCGAAGAGAACCGCCGGGTCGTCCGCGGCATCGACGCACTGGTCAGGGCCGCCGCCGACACCCTCTGTCTCTACTCCGAGCTGGGCGCCTCCTGGGCGCTCCCGAACGAGGTGAGCACATGACGAACGACTCCCTGGTCCTGCGTATCGCGGGCCGTCCCGTCGGCCGTTACATCACCCGGCCCGAACTGCCGCCGAAGCTCTCGCCGCGTCCGTATCTGCACCCGGTCACCACCCTGGCGGGCACGGCGGTCACCGAGCTGAGCCCGGCCGACCACGTACACCACCTCGGCGTCGGTGTCGCCGTTCCCGACGTCGAGGGGAACAACTTCTGGGGCGGACGCACCTTCGTCCGCGACCAGGGCCCCACCGAGCTCGACAACCACGGCGCCCAGCGGCACGCGGGCTTCCAGCTGAGGGACCCGGACGGCTTCGTGGAGGAGCTGCGCTGGGTGGCCGCGGGCGGCGAGCTGCTGCGCGAGCGGCGTACCGTCGCCGCCACCGAACTCACCGACGCCGCCTGGGCGTTGGACTTCACGTTCTCCCTCACCAACACGACGGACGGGTCCCTGTCGATCGGCAGCCCGGCCACGAACGGACGCCCCGGCGCGGCATACGGCGGCTTCTTCTGGCGCGCCCGCAAGGAGGCCGAGTCGCCCGCCGTGTTCACCCACGACACCGAGGGCGAGGACGCGGTGCACGGCCAGCGCGCCGACTGGCTCGCCCTCGCGGGCGCCACCTGGACCCTGGTGTTCGCCGGCGCCACCGAACAGACCCGCCGCGACCCGTGGTTCGTGCGCACCGCCGAGTACCCGGGCGTCGGCTCGTCCCTCGCGCACGACGAGCGCCTGGAGATCGCGGCAGGCGACACCGTCGTACGCCGGATCGTCACCGTCGTCGCCGACGGCCGCCTCGGCCGGGGCGAGACGGCCGCGCTCGTCCGCAAGGCGGTGAGCCCATGAGCATCCAGAGCGCACCCGCCCTCACCTCCGACCTCGGCGACGGGACCTACCGCAACCCCGTCCTGAACGCCGACTGGTCCGACCCCGACCTGATCCGCGTCGGCGACGACTACTACATGACCGCCTCCAGCTTCGGCCGCGCCCCCGGCCTGCCGCTGCTGCACTCCCGCGACCTGGTCAACTGGACGCTTGTCGGACACGCACTCCAACTCCTCGAACCGGCAAAGGAGTTCAGGACTCCCCGGCACGACTGCGGAGTGTGGGCGCCGTCCTTACGGCATCACGACGACCGGTTCTGGATCTTCTGGGGCGACCCCGACCACGGCATCTACCAGATCAATGCCCCCCAGATACGCGGCCCTTGGACCCGCCCCCACCTGCTCAAGGAGGGCAAGGGACTCATCGACGCCTGCCCCCTGTGGGACGAGGAGACCGACGAGGCATATCTCGTGCACGCCTGGGCCAAGTCCCGCTCCGGCATCAAGAACCGGCTCACCGGCCATCGCATGCGGCCCGACGCCACCGGCCTGCTCGACGAGGGCAAGGTGATCGTCGACGGCGACCGCATCCCCGGCTGGTTCACCCTCGAAGGGCCGAAGCTGTACCGGCACGACGGCTGGTTCTGGATCTTCGCGCCCGCCGGGGGAGTGACGACCGGCTGGCAGGGCGCCTTCCGCTCACGCGGCTTCTTCGGGCCGTACGAGGAACGGATCGTGCTGGAGCAGGGCGACACCGACGTCAACGGCCCGCACCAGGGCGGCTGGGTGCGCACCCCGCCCGGTGAGGACTGGTTCGTCCACTTCCAGGAGCGGGGCGCGTACGGGCGGGTCGTCCACCTCCAGCCGATGCGCTGGGGTGCGGACGGCTGGCCCGTACTGGGCGACGAGGGCGCCCCCGTCGACGTACACAAGAAGCCCGACCTGCCGCCTCAGCCGCCGTCCGCGCCGGCCACCGACGACGACTTTCCCGGCGGACGCTTCGGGCGCCAGTGGCAGTGGACCGCCAACCCGCAGGACGGCTGGGCGACTTGGCACGCGGGCGACGGGCTACGGCTGACCTGCGTACGGACGGCCGACGCGCACGATCTGCGCAAGCTGCCGAACGTGCTCACGCAACGCCTGCCCGGGACCCCCGCCACCGTCGAGGTCGAACTCGCCCTGTCCGGCGAGGCGCCCGGCGCCCGGGCCGGACTCGCCGTCCTCGGCGACGCGTTCAGCTGGATCGGGCTCCAGCGGGGCACCGACGGGATGGTGCATCTCGTGCACCGGTTCGCCGAGTCCGTCGCGGAGCGGGAGCGGGACGCCGCGCATCCACGGCTCGCCCCCGAGGGACGGGCGCGGCTGCGGATCGAGCTCGGCGAGGGGGCGCGCTGCCGCTTCTCGTACGACGTGGGGGAGGGGTGGCAGCCCTCCGGGCCGGTCTTCACCGCCACGCCCTGGCGCTGGGTCGGCGCCCTGCTCGGCCTGTTCGCACTCGCGCCGACCGGCGGGGGACACGCTGGCGCGGCCACGTTCACGCAGTTCCGCATCACCGCACGACCGACTTCCTGAACTCACTTCATGTGTACGCCTGTTGGGAGCCGCAATGACGCACCTCCGTAGCAAGCGCTTGCCGGGACCGGAACCGGGGTCGAGACCGGGCCTGGGCAAGGCCCTGGTCACGGTCGCCGCCCTGGTGGCCTCACTGGGGCTGGGAGCCATCACCCCGGCCGAAGCCGCGACCGATGCGGCGACCAGTGGCACGGCAGCGCCTCGCTGGACCGACAAGGCGCACGGTTTCGCCTCCCTCGACGGCGGTACGACGGGAGGCGCCGGCGGCAAGGTCGTCACCGTGACCACCCAGGCCGACCTGGAGCGGTACGCGGCGGCCGAGGAGCCGTACGTCATCCGGGTCGCCGGCACGATCAAGGCCGAGCCGTTCGGCGCGAACGTCGTCGTCGCCTCGGACAAGACCATCATCGGCGTGGGCACCACGGGGGAGCTCGTCCAGGGCGAGCTGAACCTCAAGCCCGGCACCCACAACGTGATCATCCGCAACCTGACGATCCGCGACTCGTACGTCGAGGGCAACTGGGACTGCAAGGACACCGACTTCGACGGCATCCAGATGGACACCGTCCACCACGTCTGGGTCGACCACAACCGCTTCTCGCGGATCTGCGACGGCCAGTTGGACGTCCGCAAGGACAGCGAGTACGTCACCGTCTCCTACAACCGCTTCGAGAACAACAACAAGACCATCGGCATCGGCTGGACGACGAACGTCAAGACCCAGATCACCATCGACCACAACCTGTTCAGCGGTACGAAACAGCGCAACCCTTCCGCCGACAACTGCGCCTACGCGCACCTCTACAACAACTACCTGACCGCGCAGGCCGATCCGGGCGACCCGGTGTGGACGTACGGCAACTGGTCGCGCGGCAAGACCAAGATGGTCATCGAGAACAGCTACTACAAGGACGTCCAGCATCCCTACCAGGCCGATGCCACCGCCGAGTTGGTGCAGCGCGGATCGATCCTGAAGAACACCAGCGGGCGGCATGAGGCGTGGGGCGCGGCCTTCGACCCGCAGGACTTCTACAAGTACGAGCTCCACCCGGCCGTCGCCGTGCCCGCGCTCGTGAAGAAGTTCTCCGGACCTCAAGCGCGGATCGGCACATGAAGGGCCGGTACGTGAAAGGCCGCCACCTGAACCCGATGCTCACGGTCACCGAGCCGTGTGCCCACAAACCCCCACAACTTCACAGCTCGACGGATCCAGAAGAAGAGAGCCGACCATGAAGATCAGTATTCGCAGGAGCAGCAGGGGCGGACGGCGTATCGCCACGGCCGCCGCCGTGAGTGTCGTGCTCGCGCTGACCGCCACCGCCTGCGGTGACGACGGCAGCGGGGCAGCGGGCGACAAGGGTGAGGAGGGCAGCGGCAAGGGCGAGATCGTCTTCTGGGACAACAACGGCGGTGTCCGCACCGACATCTGGAAGGAGATCATCGCCGACTTCGAGAAGGCGAACCCGGACATCAAGGTCGAGTACGTCGGGGTCGCCGCCACCGAGTACCAGTCCAAGGTCGACACCTCCATCCAGGGCGGAGGCCTGCCGGACGTCGGCGGCGCCGGCGCGGCCATGCTCGCCGGTTTCGCCGCCCAGAACGCGCTGGAGCCGCTGGACGACCGCCTCAGCAAGTCCTCCCTCAACGGCAAGCTCAACGAGGACATGGTCAAGTCGCTGAAGTCCGCCGGCGGCGACGACGACAAGCTGTACTCGATCCCGACCTCCGCCAACAACGGTGTCCTCTACTACCGGACCGACCTGTTCGAGAAGGCAGGCCTGGACGAGCCGAGCACCTGGGACAAGTTCTACGAGGCCGCGGAGAAGCTCACCAACAAGGGCAAGAACGAGTTCGGCTACACCATCCGTGGTGGCGCCGGGTCCATCGCCCAGGCGCTGGACGCGATGTACGGGCAGTCCGGCATCACGTCCTTCTGGGACTCCAGCGGTGAGAAGACCACGGTCAACGACCCGAAGAACGTGGAGGCGCTGGAGAAGTACGTCGGCCTCTACAAGAAGGTCACTCCGGCTGCCGACCTCAACAACGACTTCACCAAGATGGTCTCCCAGTTCGACTCCGGCAGCATCGGCATGCTGAACCACAACCTGGGTTCCTACCAGGACCACGTGAAGGCGTTCGGCGTCGAGAAGTTCCGGGGCATCCCGCAGCCGATCGGTCCCGGCGACAAGCGGGTCCAGGTCTCCAACCCGGTCGACGGCCTCGGCCTGTTCAAGAGCTCCAAGAACAAGGAGGCCGCCTGGAAGTTCATCGAGTTCGCCACCTCGCACGCGGAGAACTCCAAGTTCAACCAGTCGGCGGGGCAGGTGCCGGCCAACACCGATGCCGCGAAGGACGCGTGGGTCTCCGAGGCCGAGCCGACCAAGCTCGCGGCCGACGCGCTCAGTGACGGTTCCACGACCATCGTTCAGCTGCCGTACTACCTGCCGGACTGGAACAACCTCAGCAAGGCCGACAACGAGCCCGCGTTCCAGAAGGTGATGAACGGGGACACGAGCGCCAAGGAGTTCCTGGACACGTTCGCCGAGCAGCTCAATGAGGCTCAGGCGGAGTGGAACGAGCAGAAGGGCTAGTACTCGCATAGTTCCCCGCGCCCCTTTGGGGCGCGGGGTAGCCCCCCACGTTGAAAGGCACCGCTGAACGTACTTATCCCGCAAGCCTGTTGAGAAAGGCACACCGTCGTGTCGCTCACCCGTAGACAGGTCAGTACGGCTGCTCTTGCCGCCGTTCCGCTCGCCGTTGCCGCGAGCGGGCCCGCCGTTGCCGCTACGCCAAAGCGTGGTGCTGGGCGGACCCTCTTTATCGCCGGTGATTCCACCGCCGCTCAGAAGTACGCCGACGCCGCGCCCGAGACCGGGTGGGGTATGGCCCTCCCGTTCTTTCTGCGCCGTGACCTACAGGTCTCCAATCACGCGGTGAACGGCCGGAGTTCGAAGAGCTTCGTCGACGAGGGGCGCCTCGACGTCATCCTCGGGGCGATCCGGCCCGGAGACCTCCTTCTCGTGCAGTTCGGTCACAACGACTCGAAGACCGCCGACCCCACGCGGTACACGGAGCCCTGGACGACGTACCAGGACTACCTCCGTCAGTACGTCGACGGGGCGCGGGCCCGTGGAGCGCGGGCCGTGCTCGCCACCTCCGTGGAGCGCAGGAAGTTCGACGCCGACGGGAACACCGTGCCCACGCACGGCGACTATCCGGCCTCGATGCGGGCTCTCGGCGCCCAGGAGGGCGTCGCTCTACTCGACATCGAGGCGTTGTCGCTCGCGCTGTGGCAGAAGCTCGGCGTCGAGGAGACGAAGAAGTACTTCAACTGGACCGCTTCCGAGCAGGACAACACACACTTCAACCCTCCGGGGGCGATTGCCGTGGCTCGGCTCGTGGCCGCTGAGCTGCTGCGCCGCCGGGTGCTTGCGCACCGGGACGTGCGTCGTCTGGGCGACGAGATTCCGGAGGCGTGGATCACTTGGCCGAAGGCGTAGGCCCTCCGCTGTAAGGCAGGTCCACTGCGGCCGGTTTGTCACCGCGGGTCCGTTGTGGCTTGTCGCGCCCGCGCGGCGGAGCCGCATATTGACCCAGCCCCGCGCCCCTGAGGGGCGCCCCCCGTACCCGCATATTTGGAAGGAACCCGCACTCATGCGTACCCGCAACTGGCATGCCCATGCCATTACCGCTGTCGTGGGCTGCACCGCCCTCGTTCTCACCCTCACCGGCCCCACCGCCCAGGCCAAGCCCCGCGACCTCGGTCGCGAGACCCTCGCCGCCGGCGACGGGTGGGGCTCGGAGGGCGCCGGCACCACCGGTGGATCCGCCGCCGACGCCGCGCACGTCTACACCGTCACCACCTGGGCGGAGTTCAAGGCCGCGCTGAAGGACGGTGGCGACGCGCCCAAGATCATCAAGGTCAAGGGCATGATCGACGCCGTCTCCGAGGGCTGCGAGGCCTTCGTCACCGGGGGGTACGACCTCCAGCAGTACCTGAAGGACTACGACCCGGCCGTCTACGGCAACGACGAGATCGCCAAGGGCCCGCAAGAGGACGCGCGGGTCGCATCCATGGCCAACCAGGACTCGGCGATCAAGGCCTTCATCCCCAGCAACACCACCATCGTCGGCGTCGGCAGGAACTCCGGCATCCTCGGCGGCAGCCTCCAGATCCTGGGCGTCTCGAACGTCATCATGCGCAACCTCACCATCGAGGCCCCGCTCGACTGCTTCCCCAAGTGGGACCCGACCGACGACAACAAGACCGGCAACTGGAACTCCGAGTACGACACCGTGGTCGTCTACGGCAGCGACCACGTGTGGCTCGACCACAACACGTTCACCGACGGGCGCTACCCCGACAGCGAGCGGCCGGTCTACTTCGGCAAGGTCTTCCAGCAGCACGACGGCCTGACGGACATCGTGCGCGGCTCCAACTACGTGACCGTGTCCTGGAACCGCTACGAGAACCACGACAAGAACATGCTGATCGGGAACGGCGACGGCCTCGCCGCCATCGACGCCGGCAAGCTCAAGGTCACCATGCACCACAACCGCTTCGACGGGATCCTCCAGCGGTCCCCGCGTGTGCGGTTCGGACAGGTCGACGTCTACAACAACCACTACGTGGTGACCGAGGAACAGAAGGACGACTACTACATCTTCGGCGTCGGCATCTCCTCACAGCTCCACGCCACCGACAACGCCATCTCGCTGCCGCCCGGCACCAGCGTCGGCAAGGCGCTGAAGAAGTGGAGCGAGGCCCCGCTGACCGCCGAGAAGAACTACGTCAACGGGAAGCTGACGGACCTGATCGCCGTGCACAACGCGGAGATCCCCGAGGAGACGTTGCAGCGGGGCGCCGGCTGGACGCCGACGCTGCGTAAGAAGGTCGACTCGCCGCGGGCCGTGCCGGGGATCGTCGGCCACGGCGCGGGTGCGGGACGCATCCGCTGACGTTCCCGAAAAACGGCCGGGGTCGCCCGCACCGCACCGTCACCGTGGGGTGCGCCGCCCCGGCCGGCCCCCGCACGAGCCGCACATCGAAGGAGCACCCGCATGCCCGCGCCTTACGTCCAACTCCCACTGTCCAGAAGGGGCTTCCTCCTTGCGGCCACCGGAACGGGCGCCGCCCTCGCCCTCACGGCGGCTCCCGCTCGGGCCGACGGCAGAAAGCGCCCGTTCGGCCGGTACGGGTCACCGGCCGCCCGCCGCACCCCGAAGACCCTGTACGTCGACCCGCGCGGCCAGGGCGACTTCACCTCCGTACAGGCCGCCGTGACCGCCGCGACCGGCAGCGGCTGGACACTGGTCCTGGCACCCGGCACCTACCGGGAGACGGTCGCCGTCGACCGCACCCGGACGGAGGCGACCTGGATCGGCGCCTCGGAGGACCCCCGCGACGTCGTGATCGTGTACGACAACGCGGCCGGCACGCCCAAGCCAGGCGGCGGCACCTACGGCACCAGCGGGTCCGCCACCACCACCGTGCAGGCCGACGGGTTCACCGCGCGGGACATCACCTTCGCCAACGACTGGCTCCGCGCCGACCACCCCGAGATCACCGGCACCCAGGCCGTCGCCATCAAGGTGCAGGGCGACCGCTCGGCGTTCCTGCGGTGCCGGTTCCTCGGGCATCAGGACACGCTGTACGCCGACTCGATGGCGCTCGGCACCTTCGCCCGGCAGTACTTCGCGCACTGCTACGCCGAGGGCGACGTCGACTTCGTCTTCGGTCGGGCCACCGCCGTGTACGAGCACTGCCGCTTCCACACGCTGGACCGGGACGTCGGCTTCACGCCCAAGGGCATGGTGTTCGCGCCGTCCACGGCCGGTGCCAACCCGTATGGCTACCTGGCCGTGAAGTGCCGTATCACCAGCGGCGCGGAGGACGGGGCGTACAAGCTGGCCCGGCCCTGGGTGCCGAGTTCCGACACCACGGCCCGGCCTGCCCTCGTGGTCCGCGACACCTGGATGGGCCCGGGCATCGACGCGGCCGTGCCGTACACCAACATGTCCTCCGGCTTCCCCTGGCAGGACCAGCGGTTCGCCGAGTACCGCAACACGGGACCCGGTGCCGAGATCCTCGTTCCGGGGAACCGGCCCCAACTGACGGATGAGCAGGCTCAGTTGCACACCCGTGAGACGTACCTCGGGGACTGGAGGCCCTATGCGCGGCGACGGTGACCGGGCTCCGGTCGGGAGGCGGGCCTTCGTCGCGGGAGCGGGCGCCGCGCTGTGGAGCGCACAGTCCGGTATGTCCGGGCCCGCCCTCGCCGCCGAGTCACCGGTCGGCGCAGCGGCGGCGGGCCCGGCGGCGACAGGCACAGCAGGAGGCATCGTCGAAGGCAACCTCCCCGACTTCTACCCCGCCCTCAAGGACGAGCTCCGCTTCCCCCTCGCCTGGGGCAACTCCCCGATCCGCGACTTCCGGGCCTGGCGCCGCACCGCCCGCGCCAAGGTCGAGGAACTGCTCGTCGCCGGTCGCGACGACACCGCGTACGCGCCCGAGTTCGGCGATCGCACCGAGGCCGACGGGTATACGCGCGAGCTCGTCACCTTCGGCCTCACCCGGTACGGCCGGGTGCGCGGCGCCCTGCTCACCCCGCACGGCACCGGCCCCTTCCCCGCCGTGCTGCTCCTCCACGACCACGGCTCGAAGTTCGACATCGGGAAGGAGAAGCTGGTCAGACCCTGGTACGACGGCGAGGCCCGGCTGCCGTCCGCGCTGGAGTGGGCGGACCGGTGCTTCAGCGGGCGGTTCGTCGGCGACGAGCTGGCCCGGCGCGGGTACGTCGTACTCGCCGTGGACGCCCTCGGCTGGGGCGACCGCGGACCCCTCGTCTACGAGCAACAGCAGGCGCTCGCCAGCAACTTGTACAACCTCGGCTCGTCCCCCGCCGGGCTCATGGCCCGCGAGGACGTACGCGCCGCCCGTTTCCTGGCCGGCCTCGACCGCGTGGACCGGCGGCGCGTCGCGGCCCTCGGCTTCTCCATGGGCGCCTACCGGGCCTGGCAGACCGCCGCGCTCAGTGACGACATCGCGGCCGGGGTGAGCGTGTGCTGGATGACCGGGCTCAAGGAGATGATGGTGCCCGGCAACAACACGCTGCGTGGGCAGTCCGCGTTCCACATGCTCCACCCCGGGCTTGCCCGCCACCTCGACATCCCGGATGTGGCGAGCATCGCCGCGCCTAAGCCGTTGTTGTTCTTCAACGGCGGCTTGGACACGCTGTTTCCTCCGGAAGGGGTGCGGGTGGCGTACGGCAAGATGCGCTCCGTTTGGCGCGCTTGCCGGGCCGAGGAGCGGTTGCGGTTGAAGACGTGGCCCGAGTCGGGCCACGTCTTCAACGACCGTATGCAGGACGAGGTCTACGCGTGGCTCGACGCCGTCCTGTGACAAAGCGCTCCGCTGGGAGGCCGGTTCGAAACTGCGGGTTCGTTGTGGCTTGTCGCGCCCACGCGGCGGAGCCGCAAATTAATACAGCCCCGCGCCCCCAAAGGGGCGCGGTACTGCACTGGACCTAACTTCCCTTGCTCCGTTACTTCCGTACCGGCCTGATCGACTCCAGCGTCGGCACCACCGGCTTGATCGTGCCGTCGGCCGCGAACTCCATGCGGTCGATGGTGGTCTCGCGGTGTGTGCCGTCGCCGCCCGACTTGCCGGGGCCGTTCAGGGCGAAGCGGTGGTAGACCATGTACCAGTCGTCCGTGCCGGGGGCGTTCACCACCGAGTGGTGGCCGGTGGCCTTGATGCCGTACTCCGGGCGCTTGGACAGGATCGTGCCCTTCTTGGTCCACGGGCCGAGCGGGGAGGGGCCGGTGGCGTACGCGACGTGGTAGTTCTCGCTGCGTGTGTCGTCCTCGGACCACATGTAGTAGTACGTCCCCTTCCGTTTCACCACGAAGGCGCCCTCGCGGAAGTTCTCCGGGGTGATGTCCTTCGCCTTCGTCGCGTCGAACGACACCATGTCGTCGTTCAGCGGGACGACGTATCCGCGCCCGTTGCCCCAGTAGAGGTACGACTGCCCGTCGTCGTCCGTGAAGACCGAGGGGTCGATCATCTGGCCCTGGAACTGGCCCCCCTTGGCGACCAGCGGCTTGCCCAGCACGTCCTTGAACGGGCCGGCGGGGGAGTCCGCGACCGCGACGCCGATCTGCTGCTCGGCGCAGAAGTAGAAGTAGTACTTGCCGTCGCGCTCCGCGATCGCCGGCGCCCAGGCGTTCTTGTCGGCCCAGGACACGTCAGGGCCCAGGTCGAGGATCTCGCCATGGTCCTTCCAGTGCACCAGATCCTTTGATGAGAAGGCCTTGAACTTGGTCCCGCTCCAGCCCGGGAAGCCGTCTGTCGTCGGGTAGATCCAGTAACGGCCGTTCATGTACTTGACGTCGGGGTCCGCGTAAAGGCCGGGCAGGACGGGACTGCGGGTCGGTACCGCCTCGACCGTCCACTTGCGGCTCGTCCCGTCCGCCGCCGTCACGGTGTACGTCTGCGGCTTGCGGAAGTCGCGGCGCGTACCCGAGGCCGGGCTGACCTTGGCGCCCGCGCCGACCGCCAGCTTCGGGGCGAGGCGCCTGAGATCGGCGTCCGGCTCCATCGGCAGGACGACCTTGTTGGCGCCCTCCGTGACGATCGCGTACCCCTCCTGGTTCTTCGCCGTCACGTCCACGATCGAAGTGGGACTCGCGGGATACGCGGCCAGCAGCCGGTCGTACTCCTTCTGCGTCACCGGCATGACCGTGCCGTGCCGCGGGCTGGTGGGCAGCTGGTAGTTCTGCGACGGGGTCCACTTGCCCGAGTCGAGGTCGGTGGTCTCGAAGGGGAGGTAGCCCCGGCCGCCGTACTCGTCGATGAACAGGTACCACTTCTCCTCGGTGTTGGACTTGAACACCGTCGGGCCCTCACCGCGGTCCATCGCCCCGTTGCCGATGCAGTCCGCGACGAAGTCGTACTTCGTGGAGGTCAGCGTCTTCGACTTCTCCCCGGTGATGTACTTCGCGCAGGGGCTGGAGGAGTTCGGGTCGCGCTCGTCCTTGGTGTAGCGGTAGTAAGTGCCCTTGTGGTTCACGACCGTTGAGTCGATGACCGAGTAGCCCGGGTCGTTCCAGACCTTGGGCTCGCTGAAGGTGCGGAAGTCCTTCGTGGTCGCGTACATCATTTTGTTGTACGTCGAGCCCGTGTGGTCCGGGTCGTCGTCGGCGTACAGCTTCGAGGCCCAGAAGACGACGAACTCGCCGAGCGTCTCGTCCCAATAGGCCTCAGGGGCCCAGGTGTTGCCCGCGTTGTCGGGGGAGACCTTCACCAGGCGCTGGTCGGTCCAGTTCACCAGGTCCGTGGACTCCCAGACCATGATGGACTTGCTGCCGTGGCGCTGGACGTCGTCCCAACTGCCGCTGCTGTTCTGGTACATACGCAGATCGGTCGCGATCATGTAGAACTTGTCGCCCTCGGGGGCGCGGATCACGAACGGGTCCCGCAGGCCCTTCTCACCGATGGTGGAGGTGAGCACCGGCTTCCCGGCGTTCAACTCCCGCCAGTGCAGCGGGTCGTTGCCGCGGCTGAGGGCATAGCGGATCTGCTCGCCGTCGGCCGTGCCCTCACCGGTGAAGTAGGCGAAGAGATAGCCCGCGTACGTCTGCTTGGCCTTCTGCGTGGCTCTCTCCGTGGGCTGTGCTCCGGTTTGTGCTGGACTTGGCGGGGCTGCCAGCAGGCTCAGGAACAGGGCGAGCAGCGCTGTCAGGGATGTCAGGAGCGTGCGGGCGGTGCGGGGTCGCATGACACATCCTGTGGGAGTCTGGTGGTTTCTGTTGGGCTGAACTGCCCTGGAGTTTCACCAGTGGGGGACGGTGCGTCAATCGGTGCGACCGGGACCGGGGTGATCGAAAGTTTCGATTGCTTTTCGCGTGGGCCCGGCAACCTTTTCCGGCCATGGCGGCGACTTGGTTTCAAAGGCGGGCCCAGCTCGCCGCCAGTCCTCGACTCCCCGGAAAGGAACGCCCCGTGCTTCAGAGCACTGGACGCCACCGCAGGACCCGCACCCTCTCCATCGCCGCCGCGGTGTCCGTCGCCGCGGGGGCGGGCGGCGTCCACCTCGGCCTCTCGGAGGACGGAGCCAGCGCCGCCGCCCCCACCAAGACGGTCACCGTGTCCAGCACCGCTCAGCTGGAAGCCGCCGTCAAGACCGCCACCGCCGGCACCGTCATCCAGGTGCGCGGCGGCACGTACTACCCGACGCGGACCCTCAAGTCCTCGGCGAACGGCACCAGTTCGGCCCGTATCACGCTCCAGGCCGCGGCCGGGGCGAAGGTGCGGATCGACGGCTCGAAGCTGCCCGACGGCTCCTGGCTGGCCGGGATCCACGGCGACCACTGGACCGTCGCGAACATCACCTGGCAGAACTCGCCGGCCCAGGGCTTCGTCGCCACCTCCTCCGTCGGCGGAGTGTTCAAGAACCTCGTCACCGCGCACAACGGCGACTCCGGCTTCACCCTGCGCGGCGACGGCACCACCAACAACCTCGTGCGGAACCTGGACAGTTACGGCAACTACGACCCGTCGGGCCACGGCCAGAACGCCGACGGGATCGCCGTCAAGTTCGGCTCCGGCACCGGCAACAAGATCACCGGCGCCCGCCTCTACAACAACTCGGACGACGGACTCGACCTGTGGCAGTTCTCCAGCCCGGTCACCATCGAGCACTCCTGGGCGTACGGAAACGGCAGGAACCGCTGGAAGGACCCGGACTTCGAGGGCAACGGCAACGGCTTCAAGCTCGGCGGCGGAGGCGCCTCGGTCGCCCACGTCGTCACCTACAACGCGGCCTGGAACAACACGAAGCACGGCTTCACCGAGAACTCCAACACCGGTGCCATGAGCCTGAACCGCAACACCGCGTACGCCAACGCCGGCTCCGGCTACTACTTCGCCACCGGCAAGGCCCGGCTCGGCAAGAACCTCGCGGTGCGCAACAAGGGCGGTCTGAGCAAGCTCGGCCCGTCCACCGTCTCCGCGGGCAACAACTGGGACAAGGGCATCGCCGGCCCGGCCGTCAAGTCCACGAAGGCGTCCACCGCGTACGGCACCCGCAAGCCGAACGGCTCGCTGCCCGCGACGACGTTCCTGACGACGGGCTCCACCACCATCGGTTCGACGATGAACTGATCCCCGCACTCCCCCCACGGGCCCATGAGAACGCCCCCGCCGAGACCTCCCAGTCCGGCGGGGGCGTTCCCCTTGCTACTGGCCCGCGTGGGGGGCTCAGGCCAGCAGATCCATGCAGTCGAACGACGTGCCCGGGCTGAGGAAAGCGGACCCGGTGGAGCCGCTGACGATGTTCAGCTTCAGCACGTTGTACTGACTGGTGTCCGACTTCCACGCGCTCGCCGGCACGTTGTACGTGAACGTGTGGTTGTTGCCCCGGTACGAACCCGTGGTGAGTGACCGCGTCGCGGGCTGCTTCGGCGCCGAGGGGAGCGCCGACACCCAGTCGTTGACCGTCACACGCGGACGCCCGTTGATGAGGGCGGTGGTCACACCGATGCGCAGGGTGTGCGCGGCGGCGGCCTGGGCGGCGGTCAGCTTGAAGTACACGAGAATGCCGTCGTTGACGTCCTTCCACATGTACGCCGGGAACGACGCGGCCGCGTCACCGCTGCCGATGGTGACGTTGCCCGTCCACTTCGACGCGCGCACGTCGGACGGATGCGCGTACGTCATCAGCTTGGCGTTCTTGAACTCGCCGGGCGTACCGTCCCAGTTCCCGAGCCGCCAGATCGTGTCGGCGCTGCTCGGGTCGTCGCTGACGGTGAGGGTGTTCAGGGCCGTGGTACCGCCCGCCGTCACCTTCACCTCCCGGGTGTGCACGGCCAGTTCACCCTTGAAGACAGTGAGCGTGTACGTCCCCGGCAGCATGCCCGCGCAACTGAAAGCACCCGTGCCCGAAGCGGCCTTCGCCCAGTACTGCGCGTCGTCGTTGGCGAAGCCCACGGTGTACGCGTAGTCGGCGTCCATGCCCTTCAGACCGACGCCCGACACCTTGCCGCGGCCGGACCTGCCGACCCAGCCGGAGATGCCGAGACCGTCCACCCACGAGGTGTCGAGGTTCTTCGCGAACAGCGACGACGCCGGCGTACCACCGTCGGTGAAGGACAGGACGTACGGACCCTGCAGACCGAAGCGCATCGCCTCGGTCTGCGACTGGTTGTAGTGCAGGATCTCGTACAGGCCCACGCCGCCGTCGTTCGAGTGGCGCAGCAGCGAGCGGTAGAACGGGCCGCCCGACGCCTTCTCGTGGTTGGAGCGGACCATCCAGAGCCCCACCGAGCCGGTGGTGTAGCCGACGTAGTCGTAGTCCATGACCCGCATGCCCGAGTAGTGCTTGGAGCGGGTCTGGCCGTTCGACTTCTTCCACACGTCACCGGCCTCGATGACCGTATCGGCCGCCTCCACCCAGGAGTCGGGACCCTCGTTGGGGAAGATCCCGGCCTTGATCCGGGCGATGTAGCGGGTCGCCGTGAACGACGTGTCGGCCTTGTTCGTCCACATGTAGACGTTGTTCTGGCCCTTGCGCGCCGCGTAGTAGTGCTTGAGCGTGCCGTGCACCACGCTGACCAGGATCGTGTTCCCGGACTGCTTGATGGTCACGGTCGACGCGCCGAGCCCCGACTCCACGTGGGAGTGCTTGCCGCCGTAGCCCTCGTACTCCTTGCCCTTGTAGGCCAGCGAGGTCAGATCGCCGGTCGACTTGGAGACCTTGAAGACGAGGGAGGCGCCGGTGTCGATCACATGGTTCTTGCCGTCGTCGGAGTGGCCGAAGGTCGCGGCCGACGCCGAGGAGAGCAAGCCGGTGCCGGCCGCGACCGCCGCGCCGGAACCGGCCACGCCCACGGCGGACGCGGCAAGCAGCCGGCGACGGGTGAGGTGCTTTCTGTGCGTGCTCAAGAGTGGTGCTCCAGGTGCTGGGTCACGTGGCTACTTGTACGTGATGTCTGATGGCTTGTAGTTGCAGTGCGTTCCATCCGCGTCCGAGCCCGCTTCCTGAGGCTCGTCACCGGAGTTGTTGCCCTTGTACTTCTGGCACGGCACGATCTTCTTGCCGCTGTCGCCGGTGATCGTGACCTTGCGCAGGGCCGCGGAGTCGCCGTAGTTGCTGTTGATGCCGACCAGACGCCCGCCGGGAGCGGTCACATCCAGGCCGTTGAAGATCACGCTGCGCTTGTACTGCGTCGAGCAGTTGCCGCAGGAGCGGTAGAGGGTCTTGAAGTCCTCCACCACGAAGTTCGAGACGACGAGCTTGCCGCCGCCGTTGTGCTGGAGGACCTTGTCCGCGGCGTGCTTCGCGCCGCCGCCCTTGACGATGAAGGTGGCCGAGTTGCCGCCGCGGAACGTCGCGGCGTCCTCGCCGACGTCCTCCCACCAGACGTTCTGCAGCGTGCAGGTGCCCTTGCAGTGGACGCCGTCGGCGCCGGGCTTGCCGATGACGACGTTCTTCAGCGTCGCGCCGTCCGCGAGCTCGAAGATCGGGTCCCCGCCCTCTTCCTGACCGTCACCGGCCAGATCACCGCTGCCGTAGAAGCGCTTCATGCCGCCGTCCCGGACACCGCTCACCGAGATCGTCTTGGAGACCGCCTGGCTGCCGTTGGGGGTCGGCCACTCGGCGGCCGCGTTCGCCGACGACATTAAGGCGCTGGCGAAGACCGCGGCCCCGGTCAGGCCTAACGCGGACAGGCCGCCGATCACGGCGTGTGTCCGGTTGAGCTTGCGGCGGTGGCGTGCGCGCTGCTGTGTTTCTGAACTCATGTCCCGTTCCTTGAGTGGGGGGAGAGACCTTGCGTCTCTCTGGTTGCCACCCGGTAGGAAGGGGTTGCCGGTCCTCGGAACTTTTTTGCAGCGGCCGCTCGTTATGAGCTTTCCGAACCGCCCGTCATGAGCTGCCGGTCATGAGTCGTCGTCAGCCGCCGGTCATGAGTCCTCGTCATCGGAGTCCTGGCTCGCGAAGTCGCCTTGCACGGCCACCTGTTGGCCGTCGGACACCGCGGTGGCCGCGTACCGGTCGTCGCCGGCGTCACGGCCGCCCCGGTCATGGTCGTACTGCCCGGCGAACACGAACTCACCGGCCGGGACCGTACGGCCCTCCTTGAGCACCCATGTGTAGACGAGGAAACCGTCCCGCTCACCGACCGTCAGCTCGAAGTCGCCCTCGGGCAGCGAACGCCAGGCACCCGCCGAGTTGACCCCGCCGGTCTGCTTGATGCGCAACTCGACGGTCAGCGAGGTGAGTTGCTCCTCCGACTTCACGGTCACATTGCTCTGCGCCCAGAAGTCGTTGCTGTGCGGATCGACCGAGCCGTCCGACCACAGCGGGCCCTCCTCGGTGCCCGCGTCCGCGGGCGGAGTGACGGCCGGGGGCGGCTCGGGCGGCTTGACCGGCGGTGACTCGGCCTCGGTCGGCTGCTCGGGACGCGGGGAACTCGTCGCGTCCGGGGAGATCTCGCCACGGCTTGACTCCTCCGGCGACGGCTCGGGAGTCGGCGTGACCGCGACGGTCTGCTGGGCCTTGTCGTCCTCCTTCAGCGCGGACGCCGCCGCATAGCCGCCCACCGCGAGCACGCCCGCGACAGCGGCCGTGGCGCCGACGACCCGCGCCCAGCCGAGCACCTGGGGCCGCTGCGCAGGGCGCCGGGAGGTCTCGGCATCCGCCATGCCGCGCTCGATGCGGGCCAGGATGCGCGCCCGGTCGGGCTCATGAGCGCCGGCCGCATCACGCAGCCGGGCGCGCACCTTGTCATGCGTATCGCGCCGCCCGGTCACGGGTTCCTCCCTCCGGTGCCACCGGTGCGCAGCACCGCCGCGTGCACGTGGCTCGGGCCGTCCGCACTGCCCAGCAACCGCTGCAACTCGGCCATCCCCTTCGACGTCTGGCTCTTCACCGTACCGACCGAGATACCGAGGGCGAGCGCGGTGTCCTTCTCCGAGAGGTCGAAAGCATGCCGTAGCACCACACATGCCCGCTTGCGGAACGGCAGACTGCGCAGCGCCCCCTGGACATCGACCACGGTCGGCACGTCCGGGTTCTCGCTGCTCTCCTCGCGCTGCGACCAGAACAGCGTGATGCGTCTGCGCTCGCGCACCGCGCTGCGGATCCGGCTGCGCGCCAGATTGGCGACCACTCCGCGCGCGTACGCCACCGGATGGTCCGCCGCCCGCACCCGGTCCCAGCGGTGCCACATGGCGAGCAGCGCGTCCGCCGCCAGATCGTCGGCGGCGTCCGACTCACCGGTCAACAGATGGGCCAGCCGCGCCAGTTCGGCATAGTGCCGCTCGAAGAAGTCGTGGAACTCCACGGAGGCTGCGTCGTCGACGACCGTGCCCACGGGTGACCTCTCCCCTGCTGAATCCGGACAGTACGGTTGACCTGCGTGCGCTGTGCCTGCGAGTGCGTATACGGACCCCGTGTGTCACCCGTGAAGGAATAGTGCTCCTGTGGGGTGAGATTCGAGAGAGTAGCAGGCGTCCGTACGGGACTTCGAAGGTCGTGCGGTAGGCCGAACCCCATTCCGTAACACGGAGAAAACCCGAACGCGGATCAATACGAGGAACAATCCAGCCAGCATCCGCACACCCAGCACGCAGTAACGAGGAGCATCCGCATGTCCGGAGCACAGAAGGTGACCGACCGGCCGAGTGCCGCACCACCCCCGGCGAACAGCGTCGACCGGTTCTTCAAGATCTCTGCCAGGGGATCCACCTTCGCCCGGGAGATCCGCGGCGGTTTCGCCACGTTCTTCACGATGGCCTACATCCTTGTCCTGAACCCCATCATCCTGGGCAGCGCCGAGGACAAGTTCGGGCAGCGGCTCGACAGCGTCCAACTGGTCACCGCCACCGCCCTGGTGGCCGCCGTGATGACCGTCATCATGGGCGTCGGCGGCAATCTGCCGCTCGCGCTCGCGGCCGGGCTCGGCCTCAACGCCGTCGTCGCCTTCCAGATCGCCCCGCTGATGAGCTGGGCCGACGCGATGGGCCTGATCGTCCTCGAGGGCCTGCTGATCTGTGTGCTGGTGGTGACGGGCCTGCGCGAGGCCGTCATGCACGCGATACCCCAGCCCATGAAGCAGGCGATCAGCGTCGGCATAGGCCTGTTCATCGCGTTCATCGGCTTCGTCGACGCCGGGTTCGTGACCCGCATCCCGGACGTGGCGAACACCACGGTGCCCGTGCAGTTGGGCGCCACCGGCGCGCTGACCGGCTGGCCGATGCTCGTCTTCTGCCTCGGGGTGCTGCTGACCATCGGGCTGCTCGCCCGCAAGGTCAAGGGCGCGATCCTGATCAGCATCGTCGCCATGACGATCCTGGCGATCATCATCAACTCGGCGGCCGACATCAAGAGTTGGGGCCTGACCACGCCCGACTGGCCCGAGAAGCTGGTCGACACCCCCGACTTCGGGCTGATCGGCGACTTCAGCCTGTTCGGCGCCTTCGGTGAGGCCGGCGCGATCACCGTCGTCCTGCTGGTCTTCACGCTGATCCTGTCGGACTTCTTCGACACCATGGGCACGGTCGTCGGCATCAGCGCCGAGGCCGGGCTGCTGGACGAGGACGGCAAGGTCCCCAACCTCGGCCGCGTGCTGCTGATCGACGGTGCCGCCGCGGTCGCGGGCGGTGCGGCCTCCGCCTCCTCCTCGACCTCGTACATCGAGTCGGCGGCGGGCGTCGGCGAGGGCGCGCGTACGGGCTTCGCCAACCTGGTCACCGGCGGACTGTTCGCCCTGGCCCTGTTCATGACCCCGCTGCTGACCATCGTCCCGCTCCAGGCCGCGGCCCCCGCCCTCGTCGCGGTCGGCTTCCTGATGATGACTCAGGTCAAGCACATCGACTGGGACAAGTACGAGATCGCCATCCCCGCGTTCCTGACGATCGCCGTGATGCCGTTCACGTACTCGATCACCAACGGCATCGGGGCGGGCTTCGTCGCTTACGTCCTCATCAAGAGCGTTCTGGGGAAGGCGCGCGAGGTCCACTGGCTGCTGTGGGGCGCGTCGGCACTGTTCCTGGTGTACTTCGCGATCGACCCGATCGAGCAACTGCTGGGCGTCTGAGGCCCCTGAGGCCCTGACATGCGAAGGCCCCGGCCCGGAGGATTCAACGGGCCGGGGCCTTCCCCGAGGCCGCTTAGTTCTGCTGCAGCGCCGCCTCCATCATGGCCTTCGCGACCGGCGCGGCCAGCCCGTTGCCGCTGACTTCTGACCGAGCCGCATTCGACTGCTCGATGATCACGGCGACGGCGACTTCCTTGCCCGTGGAGCCGTCCTTGGCGTACGACGTGAACCAGGCATACGGCGTCTGGCTGTTGTTCTCGCCGTGCTGGGCCGTACCCGTCTTGCCGCCCACCGTCGCGCCGGAGATCTGCGCGTTCGTACCCGTGCCCTCGTCGACGACCGTCTGCATCGCGGACTGCAACTGCTCGGCCGTGGACGAGCTGACGATCTCCTTCGTGTCCGTGTTGTCGTCGTAGTTCTCCAGCACATTGCCGCTCGCGTCGCTGATCTGCGACACCATGTGCGGCGAGACCAGCTCACCGCCATTGGCGATGGCCGCCGACACCATGGCCATCTGCAACGGCGTCGCCGTGACGTCGAACTGCCCGATGCCCGACAGCGCCGTCTGCGCCTCGTCCATGCCGGACGGATAGACGCTCTCGTACGCCCGCACCGGAACGTCCTGCTCCGCGTCGTTGAAGCCGAACTTCTCCGCCATCTCCTTGACCTTGTCCTGGCCCAGGTCGACGGCCATCTTCCCGAAGACGTTGTTGCACGAGTACTGCAACGCCACCCGGATCGTGGCGTCCTCACAGGGCGCCGACGGGTTCTCGTTGTCCAGCACGCTGGTCGAGTTCGGCAGCGGGTACGGGTTCGGGCTGTCCGTCTTCTCGTCCACCGACGAGTACAGCCCGTCCTCCAGCGCGGCAGCCGCCACGACCAGCTTGAACGTCGAGCCCGGCGGCAGCGGCTGGCGCAGCGCCCGGTTCGTCATCGGCTTGTCGGGATCCTTCGTCAGCTTCTCCCAGGCGGCGGAGTCGTCGGAGCCGCTGATCTCGGAGGGGTCGTACGAAGGGGTCGACACGACACCGAGGATCTTGCCGTTCGTCGGGTCGATGGCGACGGCCGCGCCCTTCGTGTCGCCCAGCGCGTCGTACGCGGCCTTCTGCACATCCGGGTCGATCGTCGTGACCACGTCACCCGGGTCGGCACGCTTGCCGGTGACCGTGTCCACCGGGTTCTTCAGCCGGTTGTCCGTGCCGTCGAGCAGGTCCTGGTAGACGCCCTCCAGCTGCGTCGCCCCGTACACCTGCGAGCTGTAGCCCGTGACCGCCGAATACAACGCGCCGTCCTTGTACGTCCGCTGGTACTTGAGGTCGCCGCTGTCCGTCTCCTCGGATCCGGTGATCGCGTCGCCGGCCACGATGATGTTCCCGAGCGGGTACGCGTACTGCTCGATCACGTTCCGCCGGTTTTCCTTGTTCTCCGCGAGTGCCGTGCCGTCGTAGAACTGCACCCAGGTCGCCCTGACCAGCAGAGCGAACACGAGCAGCAGCGTGAAGACGGAGGCCCGTCTGATCGTCGTGTTCATCGCGTTCTGAAAGACGAGCGGGATGCGGGGATTCGTTCCCGTCGGCCCGGTTTTCTCATCCGAGCTTCATGAACCGCGCGAGGGTGCGCGGATCAGCCGTCCAGGGTGAGGACCACCTCGTCGATTTCCTCCCCACGCGCGTTCGCATACCCCCTGGCCTGCGCGGTCACGCGGAAGCCGCACTTCTCCAGGACACGGCGCGAACCCGCGTTGTCCGCGGCGGCGCGGGCGTGCAGCGGGCGCTCGGGGACCTCGGCGAGCAGGGCCCGCAAGGCGCGCGTGGCGATGCCGCGGCCCCAGTACATGCGGTCGATCCAGTACGTCACCTCGCGCTCGCCCGGCTCGCCGTACACCGACGCGCTGCCCACGACGTCGCCGTCGGCGAGGACCGTGCGAGGGACCACGTCGGAGGAGGCGCGGATCCGCTTCCAGTGGGCGTCGAAGGCATCCCAGTCGGCCGGATCCTTGACCGTGAACGCGGCCATCCGGGCGGCCTCGGGATCGTTCATCTGCCGGAAGAACACCGGCAGATCGCTGTCGTGGACCTCGCGGAGCACGATCTCCATGTCAGAGCCTCCGGGTGGCGAGCGTCAGCCGGTCGCGGGCGTCGAACAGGGCGTCCTTCACCATCTGCTCGTGCGCGGGTGTCAGCCGCGCCACCGGTACGGAGCAGCTGATGGCGTCGCGCGCGGGCGTACGGTACGGAATCGCGACGCCGAAGCAGCGCAGCCCCAGCGTGTTCTCCTCGCGGTCCACCGCGAAGCCCTGCTCCCGTACCTGATGCAGCTCCTCGATCAGCTTCTCCCGGTCGGTGATCGTGTGCTCGGTCAGCGCGGGGAGTGTCTCCGGCAGCAGCTTGCGTACCTGTTCGTCCGTGTGCGTGGCCAGCAGCGCCTTGCCGAGCGAGGTGGAGTGGGCGGGCAGCCGGCGGCCCACGCGCGTGAAGGGGCGGAGATAGTGCTGGGACTGGCGGGTGGCGAGATACACCACATTCGTGCCGTCGAGCCGCGCCAGGTGGATCGTCTCCGTAGTGTCGTCGGAGAGCCGGTCGAGGGTCGGTCTGGCCACGGCCACCACCTCGTCGCCGTCGATGTAGGACGTACCGACGAGGAGGGCGCGCACTCCGATGCCGTACCGCGTGCCCGTCGCGTCCGTCTCGACCCAGCCGAGCTCGACGAGCGTACGGAGCAACATATACAAACTGGACTTGGGGTAACCTACGGCCTCCTGTACGGCGGCCAGGGAATGCATTCCTGGTCGGCCGGCGAAGAACTCGAGTAGTTCCACAGTCCGCACTGCGGACTTGACCTGCGCCCCGCCGCCTGTCTCGCCTGCCGACATCGCCCTTGACCCCTTCGTTCGACGGGAAATAGTCTCCGAGACATATTCACCATCAGAGACAGTGTTCAACATATCGAACGCCCTGGTGAGTGACACAAGAACTGCGGCATCACATAAGAACTGCGGCATCACATCTTCTGGAGGAACCCGCGGTGGCAGCAGCACCAGTCTGGAGTGTCGACCCCCGAACCGGGAAGCAGCGTGAACAGGTTGCGGTGGAAGCCACAGCCCAGGAGGTGGACACGGCGGTCCGCGCGGCTCACGCCGCCCGGGGAGCCCTTGCCGACCGCACGGTCCGCTCGGCCTTCCTTCGCAGCGCCGCGGAACTGCTCGAAGGCGCCAAGGAGCACCTCGTGGAGGCCGCGGACGCGGAGACCGCGCTCGGCCCGGTCCGGCTCACCGGTGAACTCGCCCGTACCTGCTACCAGTTGCGGGCCTTCGCGGACATCGTCGACGAGGGCGCGTTCCTCGACGTCGTGATCAACCACCCCGACGACACCGCGACGCCGCCGATCCCGGACCTGCGCCGCTACAAGGTGCCGCTGGGTGTCGTCGCCGTCTACTCGGCCTCGAACTTCCCCTTCGCCTTCTCGGTCGCGGGCGGCGACACCGCGAGCGCGCTCGCCGCGGGCTGCCCGGTCGTCGTCAAGGCGCACCCCGACCACCCGGGGCTGTCCGAGCTGGTCGCGGCGACGCTGCGGCGGGCCGCCGAGCAGCACGACATCCCCAAGGGGGTCGTCGGGCTCGTGCACGGCTTCGAGGCGGGCGTCGAGCTGGTCAAGCATCCGCTGGTGTCGGCGGCCGGTTTCACCGGTTCCGTACGGGGCGGTCGTGCCCTCTTCGACGCGGCTGCCGCCCGGCCCGTGCCGATCCCGTTCCACGGCGAGCTGGGCTCGCTGAACCCCGTCGTCATCACCGAGGCCGCCGCCGCCGAGCGTGCCGAGGCGATCGGTACGGGGCTCGCGGGCTCCATGACGCTGGGTGTCGGCCAGTTCTGCGTGAAGCCGGGGCTCGTTCTCGCGCCGACGGGCGCGGCGGGTGACCGGCTGCTGAAGTCCCTCACCGACGCGGTCAGCGACACCGACGCCGGTGTGCTGCTGGACCACCGGATGCGCGACAACTTTGTCGCGGGGGTCGCCGAGCGGGCCGAACTTCCGGACGTGGACGCCCCGGTGACGCCGGGCGCGGGGAGCGAGCACACGGTGAGCCCCGGGTTCCTGACCGTGCCGGCGCGCAGGCTCGCCGCCGAGGGGGAGCACGATCTGCTCCTGGAGGAGTGCTTCGGGCCGATCACGGTGGTCGCGCGGTACGAGGACGACTCGGAGGCCGAGGCGGTGCTTTCGCGGCTGCCGGGGAACCTCACGGCGACCGTGCACCTCTCTGCCGAGGAGGCTGCGGGGGAGGGGCGTGGTGCAGAGCTCCTCGCCGAGCTCACGCCGCTCGCGGGGCGTGTGCTCGTGAACGGCTGGCCTACCGGTGTCGCTGTGGCTCCGGCCCAGCATCACGGTGGGCCGTACCCCGCGACCACGTCGACGTCCACGTCTGTGGGCGGTACGGCTATTGAGCGGTGGCTGCGGCCGGTGGCGTATCAGAACGCGCCTGAGGCGCTTCTGCCCGCCGAGTTGCGCGATGACAACCCGCTGGGGCTGCCGCGGCGCTTCAACGGCCGCCTCGAGCGGTAGCGCTCCGCTGGGTGCGGTTGCGCTCCGCTGGGTGCGGGGGCTGCGGGTAGCGCCGTAGGCGGTGCGATTGAGTGCGGGCTGCGGGCCCGCTGTGGCTGGTCGCGCAGTTCCCCGCGCCCCTGACGGGGCGCTGTTGTGGCCGCATGCTGTCACAGTGTCGAGCCCCTGACGGGGCGCTGCCTGTGCCGCATGCTCTGACAGTGCCGCGCCCCTTTCGAGGTGCGGTCGTGGACCTGGGAGACTCACCGCATGGACCTCGAAATACCCGAACTTCCCTTCCCGCTCCGCAGTTACGGCCCCGACGGGCACTGGTCGTACGAGGACGGGGTGCTCACCGGATGGGCGGGGGCGCGGCAGGATCGCTTCGTGCCGCCCACCGGTGAGGCGCTGGACCCCGCGGCCGACGCGCCTCGGCTGCTCGGGGCGCCGGAGGGGGACTTCCAGCTGATCGCCCGTGTCACGGTCGGCTTTGCCGGGGCCTTCGACGCGGGCGTGCTGTACGTACACGTCGCCGAGCGGGAGTGGGCCAAGCTCTGCCTGGAGAACTCGCCGGATGTGCCGACCGTGTGCACGGTGGTCACCCGTGGCCACTCCGACGACGCCAACTCCTGGCCCGTGGAAGGAAGTTCGGTCTGGCTGCGGATCAGCCGCACGGGCCGTGCCTTCGCCTTCCACGCCTCTAAGGACGGCAAGCGCTGGACCTTCGTGCGCCTGTTCACCCTGGCCGACGAGAAGGCCTCCGGAGCGGCCCTCGTCGGCTTTATGACTCAGTCGCCGATGGGGGAGGGGTGTGTGGTCACGTACGACAGCATCGAGTTCCTCCCGGACTGGCCGGCGGATCTGCGGGACGGCAGCTGATTCCTGTCGGCGGGATTTCGCCCCTCCCGCATCGCCGGGCCCCCGTGCCATGCTGCCCAGCATGGCCACCGACACACATCAGACCCAGACCCTGCCCGACGGCCGCCCCATCCCGCTCCTGACCGGGCCGGAGCGGCCCATGCTGGAGAGCTGGCTCGCTTTTCACCGGGCCACGCTGGAGCTGAAATGCCGAGGGCTGGACGACGAGCAGCTGCGACTGGCCTCCGCCGAGCCGTCGGAGCTGACTCTGCTCGGGCTGGTCCAGCATCTTGCCGAGGTCGAACGGAACTGGTTCCAGCGGGTGTTCGCCGGCCTCGACGTGCCGGCCGTGTACGGGGACAAGCTCGGAGCCGTGTCCGGCGGCTACGCCCTCGCACCGGAGCGCAGGCTCGACGAGGCGCTGGCGAACTGGCGGCGGGAGATCGCCCGGGGGCAGGAGCTGTGCGTGGGGCGGTCGCTGGACGACACCGGACGGATCGCCGGCGGCCCGATGGCCGGGCTGGAGGTCAGCCTGCGCTGGATCCTCATCCACATGATCGAGGAGTACGCCCGCCACAACGGCCACGCGGACATTGTCAGAGAGCGTATCGACGGAGTCACCGGCGCGTAATTGAAGAATTCATTCCGCCTTTATTTCGCCGTCCACCCAGTGCTTGTTCGAGTGCAGCTTCCCGTCTTCTTCTGCCCGCTTTTTCCGAGGCTAAACACTAAGATTCCGTGAACGTCAACCTCGTAATTCGGGCAGGTCTCGTGGTGGTTACGTATCTGTGACGCAACACACAAGGCGCCCGCTTCCTCCCGTATTTTCCGGACAAACAGGTTGTTCCTGCCGTCTCAACGCGCGGCATCCGCGCCCGCGCGATAACATAGAAGCGGCGCTCATGTAACCCCATCCGGCGATGCGATTTCAGCTTTCTCTCGGTAAATTTAATCCGCATGACCGCCGCACAAGCAGACCTGCAAGCGGAATTCCTGGAAATGCCGGAGGGGCTGCGGATCGACCGTCCGGAGGTGGTGGACGGGGCCGCGCTCTGGCGCATCGCCAAGGACTCCAGAACCCTCGACCTGAACTCCTCGTACAGCTACCTGCTGTGGTGCCGTGACTTCGCCGGCACCTCGGTGGTGGCGCGCGACAAGGAGGGGATGCCGGTCGGTTTCATCACCGGGTACGTCCGGCCCGACCAGCCGGGCACCCTGCTCGTCTGGCAGGTGGCCGTCGACGCCGCGTACCGCGGACGCGGCCTCGCCGCCGCCCTGCTGGACGGACTCACGGCACGAGTAGCCCACGACCGCGGCCTCGAAACCGTCGAGACCACGATCACCCCGGGCAACACGGCCTCCGAGCGCCTGTTCACCTCGTACGCCGCACGCCACGGAGCGAACGTCGAGCGTGAAGTGCTGTTCGACACAGCGCAGTTCCCGGACGGCCCGCACGACCCCGAGGTGCTGTACCGCATAGGACCGCTGAACCTCCGACCGGCTGACCGAGCGCTCAGAGCCGACCAGGCCGACTGAGCGACCGGCCAACCAGCCGGCCTACGGACCGAACCGACCGACCACGGCCGATCCGACCAGCAGATCCAGAAGATCCGAACGACCGGGCCTGACCACCCGGTTCACCCCCCAAGACTTCATCTCCCAGGAGGAGATTCGCTGTGACCATCACCCAGCCCGATCTGAGCGTCTTCCAGACCCTGGAGTCGGAGGTGCGCAGCTACTGCCGCGGCTGGCCCACCATCTTCGACCGCGCGCAGGGCAGCCGCATGTACGACGAGGACGGCCACGAGTACCTGGACTTCTTCGCCGGTGCCGGGTCACTCAACTACGGCCACAACAACGCCGTACTCAAACGCGCCCTCATCGACTACCTGGAGCGCGACGGCGTCACCCACGGTCTCGACATGTCGACGACCGCCAAACGCGCCTTCCTCGAGTCGTTCCAGAACATCGTGCTGCGCCCGCGCGACCTGCCGTACAAGGTCATGTTCCCGGGCCCGACGGGCACCAACGCCGTCGAGTCCGCGCTGAAGCTCGCCCGGAAGGTGAAGGGCCGGGAGGCGATCGTCTCCTTCACCAACGCCTTCCACGGGATGTCGCTCGGTTCGCTTGCCGTGACCGGCAACGCCTTCAAGCGGGCCGGGGCGGGCATCCCGCTGGTGCACGGCACGCCGATGCCGTTCGACAACTACTTCGACGGCCAGGTCCCGGACTTCCTGTGGTTCGAGCGACTCCTCGAGGACCAGGGCTCCGGTCTCAACCAGCCCGCCGCGGTGATCGTCGAGACCGTGCAGGGCGAGGGCGGCATCAACGTCGCGCGCCCCGAGTGGCTGCAGGCCCTGGCCGAGCTGTGCGAGCGTCAGGACATGCTGCTCATCGTCGACGACATCCAGATGGGCTGCGGCCGTACCGGCGCGTTCTTCTCCTTCGAGGAGGCGGGCATCACGCCGGACATCGTGACCGTCTCCAAGTCCATCAGCGGCTACGGACTGCCCATGGCGCTGACCCTGTTCAAGCCCGAGCTGGACATCTGGGAGCCGGGCGAGCACAACGGCACGTTCCGCGGCAACAACCCCGCTTTCGTGACGGCCGCGGCGGCCCTTGAGACGTACTGGTCCGACGGGCCGGCCATGGAGAAGCAGACCAGGGCCCGCGGCGAGCAGATCGAGCAGGTGCTGATCGCCGTATGCGAGGAGAACCTCGCCGACATCAAGGAGTACCGGGGCCGCGGCCTTGTCTGGGGCATCGAGTTCCACGACAAGGAGCGCGCGGGCCGCATCGCCCAGCGGGCTTTCGAACTCGGCCTGCTCATCGAGACGTCGGGCCCGGAGAGCGAGGTCGTCAAGCTCCTCCCGGCGCTCACCATCACGCCCGACGAGCTGGACGAGGGCCTGCGCACCCTCGCCCGCGCCGTCCGCGAGACGGCGTAACCGCAACTGCCCGCAGCCTGAAGGAGGCACTGCACCACCGTGATTGTCCGTTCGTTCAAGGACCTCGAAGGCACCGACCGGCACGTCAAGTCCGCGTCGGGCACCTGGGAGAGCAAACGCATCGTCCTCGCCAAGGAGAAGGTCGGCTTCTCCCTGCACGAGACGATCCTGTACGCCGGTACGGAGACGTCGATGTGGTACGCCAACCACATCGAGGCCGTCGTCTGCGTAGAGGGCGAGGCCGAGCTCACCAACGACGAGACCGGGGAGAAGTTCACCATCACCCCCGGCACCATGTACCTCCTCGACGGCCACGAGAAGCACACGATGAAGATCAAGGAGGACTTCCGCTGCCTCTGCGTCTTCAATCCGCCGGTGACCGGACGGGAGGACCATGACGAGAACGGCGTTTACCCACTGCTGACCGAGGAGGTCTGAGAACCATGACCACGCTCACCGACCTGTACCCGAGCCGCGGCGCCACCGAGACGGCCGTACCCCGCCAGGACCCCGTGGTGTGGAGCGAGCCGGGCACGCCAGGACCGATCGAGGCGGCCGACCTCCAGTCGTACGAGCGCGATGGCTTCCTCGCCATCGAGCAGCTCATCGGCGACGAGGAAGTGGCCGTCTACCGGGGCGAGTTGGAACGCCTGGTGAGCGACCCGGCGATCCGCGCCGACGAGCGCTCGATCATCGAGCCGAAGTCGCAGGAGATCCGTTCGGTCTTCGAGGTCCACAAGATCAGCGAGGTCTTCGCGCGGCTCGTGCGCGACGAGCGGGTCGTGGGCCGCGCCCGGCAGATCCTCGGCTCGGACGTGTACGTCCACCAGTCGCGGATCAACGTCAAGCCGGGCTTCGGAGCGAGCGGCTTCTACTGGCACTCGGACTTCGAGACCTGGCACGCTGAGGACGGCCTGCCGAACATGCGCACCGTGTCCGTCTCGATCGCACTGACCGAGAACTACGACACCAACGGCGGCCTCATGATCATGCCGGGGTCCCACAAGACGTTCCTCGGCTGTGCGGGTGCCACGCCGAAGGACAACTACAAGATGTCGCTGCAGATGCAGGACGCGGGCACGCCCTCCGACGAGGCGCTCACCAAGTTCGCCCAGGCGCACGGCATCAAGCTCTTCACGGGGCGGGCCGGCTCGGCGACCTGGTTCGACTGCAACTGCATGCACGGATCGGGGGACAACATCACCCCGTTCCCGCGGTCGAACGTCTTCATCGTGTTCAACAGCGTGGAGAACGAGGCGGTGGAGCCGTTCGCGGCACCGGTGCGCCGGCCCGAGTTCATCGGGGCGCGGGACTTCACGCCCGTCAAGTGACGTACAGGTGAAGTGACGTACGGCTGATGGGGCGGCACCCTCGCTGAGGGTGCCGCCCCCTCGTGCGTCTACAGCCAGGACAGCGAAGCGGCCCGTTCCAGTACGTTCCGTACGGCGCCCTCGTCGCCCGTCGCACCCCTCGGGACCTCGGCGGGTGCGTACCGTCCGCCGACGAGGAGGCAGAAGTCGACGGGTTCCAGGACGAGTTCGGCCCGTACGGGTTCGTCCTCGGAGCCGAGCACCCACTGGGCGTTCTCGCCGCCGGCCACCGCGAACAGCACCGGGGGCGCCGTGGTCCCCAGCGCCATGCCGAGGATACGGACGGCGAGCCGGACCAGCCGCCAGAGGTGCTCCTCGGGCGGCGGCGGTACGGCGAGACCGAGCGCGCGGCCGATGTCGTCCGTGTGGATCCACGCCTCGAAGGCCCGCACGAGGAAGTGATCGGCGACGGGCAGCCGGATTCCCATCAACGTCGTGGCGAGCGCGGCGCGTTCGGGATCCCGGGCCTCGGGCGTGGCCAGCAGCGCGGCGGCCTGCGCGGCCCACGCGGTCACTGTCTCCTCGGGGCTGCGCTGCCGCTCGTACGCGATGACGTCGGCGGTACGCGCGTTCCAGGCCTCCTCCCAGCTCGTCCCCTCCGGGACCGGCGAGGCGGGCACGCGCGCGTCGAGGCCAAGGCGCAGCGCCAACGGCTCGTCGGCGGCGAGGAGATGCGCGAGTGTCGCGTGCGCGTCCCAGTCGTGCACGACCGGCGTGCCCCAGCGGCCGTCCAACTCCCGCACCAGCGCCTGGAGTCCGGCGACGGCGGCGGCGTACGGGGCCGCGTGCGCGGCGACCCGCGGCACGGCGGGCCGGGCGCGCAGCGCGAGGGCGAGTACGCCCCCCGACTCTCCCGAACCGTTGCTCATGGCCGTTCCTCGTGGCCCGTCCAGCAGCCGTACCGTCTCCCGCAGCCGTTCCGCCTCCGCCGCGCAGCTCGCGCACTCGGCGAGATGCGGCGGCACCGCCTTCTCCTCCTCCGGCCGCAACGCGCCGAAGGCCCAGGCCCCCAGGAGCTCACGTACACCATCGTGATCAGTGGTCACCGCACACCTCCCTTCCCAGCTTTCCGCCCTGCTTCCCGGCCGCATCCATCATGCGCCCCTTTCCAAGGCCGGATCCGGTGGGTCCGCCATGGACTCGGCCAGCTTGCGCAAGGCGGAGCGCAGCCGGGTCTTGGCGGTGCCTTCCGGAATGCCGAGTTCGACGGCGGCCTGGCGGTAGGTGCGGCCCGCGAAATACGCGAGGTGCACCACCTCCCGCTGGGACTGCGGGAGTTCGGCGAGCGCGGAGTGCAGCAGGAGCGAGCGCTCGCGGTCGACGACCGTCTCGTCCGGGCCCGGCGCCGTGTCGGGGATCGCCTGCAGTGCCGAGTCGTCGGCGCCGGCGGCCTTGCGATGCCGGGCCTCGCTGCGCACCCAGTCCACGGCCCGCCGGTGCGCCAGCACGGACAGCCAGGTACGCAGCGAGCCACGGCGCGCGTCGAACCCGTACGGCCTGCCCCACAGCTGGGCGAAGACCTCCTGCGCCACATCCTCGGCGGCGGCCGGGCTGCGCGTCACCCGGACGGCCACTGCGCGGACGAGCCCGCTGTACGCGGCGTACGCCTCGGTCAGCGCGGACTCGTCGCCGTACACCAGCCGCCGCTGCAACTCCACGTCGGCGGCCGGTTGGACGGACGTCCCCGTGGTCTCCAACGGCACCACCCCCTGATGCCCTTCCTAGCGTCCCCGCCGGGCCCGCGCCAGTGGTTCAGGAAGACAGGACGTCCAGCAGGCGGTCGACGTCGGCGGGCGTGTTGTAGAGGTGGAAGGAGGCACGCAGGTTGCCCGCGCGGTTGGAGACCTGGATCCCGGCCTTGTCCAGCTCGGGCTGACGGTGGCCGAGGCCGGGCACGGACACGATCGCCGAGCCGGGCGCGGGCAGGGCTTCGTGGCCGAGGCCGGTGAGCCCCGCCCGGAAGCGGTCGGCGAGGGCGAGGTCATGGGCGTGTACGGCGTCGACGCCGAGTTCCTCGATGAGCTCGAGGGAGCGGCGCAGCCCGGCGTAGCTGAAGAGAGCGGGGGGCAGATCGAACCGCCGGGCGGAGTGGGCGAGTTCGGTCACCGGGCCGTAGCAGCTGTCCCAGGGGTTCTCCCCGGCGACCCAGCCGGCCAGGATGGGCGTGAGCCCGCCGAAGTCCTCCGGCACGACGAGGAAGCCCGCGCCGTGCGGGCCGAGCAGCCACTTGTAGCAGACGGAGGCGGTGTAGTCGTACGCCCCGGCCTCCATCGGCAGCCAGCCGGCCGCCTGCGAGAAGTCGACGTACGTCCGGGCCCCGTGCTCCCGGGCCGCCTCGCGCAGCGCGGGCAGGTCGGCGATCCGGCCGTCGGCGGACTGCGCGGCGCTGACCGCGACGAGCGCGGTGCCGGGCCGGACGGACTCGGCGAGCCGTTCCAGGGGTACGGCCCGCACCTTGAGGTCCGCGCGGACATGGAAGGGGTTCACGACGGACGCGAAGTCGTCCTCGGCGGTGAGGACTTCGGCGCCCGCGGGCAGCGAGGCAGCGACAAGCCCGGTGTAGGCGCTGACCGAGGCCCCGGCCGCCACCCGCCCGACCGGGACGCCGGCCAGCCGGGCGAAGGAAGCCCGGGCAGCCTCGACGTCGGCGAACAGCGGGTCCAGCGGACTGCCGTCAGCCCGGAGCGCCACGGCCTCCTGGAGGGCGGCGACGGTACGGGCGGGCAGCAGCCCGCTGCTCGCGGTGTTCAGAAAAGTGTTCTTCGGGGCGAACTCGGCACGGACGAGGCTCTCGAAGGTCTCCATGGAACCACTGTGGGCCCTCGGCATCCCCTCGTCCATTGCGTATTTTTACGTGATCCCGCTAAGGAACGCTTATACGTAGGCCCCGACCTGCGCGGTTTCTCAGCGCTGCCGCGGTCTCTCAGGGCTGCGGCACCGCGCATCCGTCAGGACCGCAGGCGTCCGCGTCGCCGTCCTGGATCAGCTTCAGCGGCGAGCGGTTGCCCCACGCCTGCTCCAGCGCCTGCCCGAAGGCCTCGACGGGCTGGGCGCCCGAGACACCGTACTTGCGGTCGAGGACGAAGAAGGGAACGCCGTTCGCGCCGAGCTCGGCGGCCTCACGCTCGTCGGCCCGGACCTCATCGGCGTACGCGTCCGGGTCGGCGAGCACCTTGCGAGCGGCGTCCGCGTCGAGACCCGCCTCGACGGCCAGCTCGATCAGATACGCGTCGGCGTCCACGTACAGGGACCGCTCCTCGACGAAGTTCGCCCGGTACAGGATCTGGAGCAGCTCGTCCTGCCGGCCCTGCTCCTTGGCGAAGTGCAGCAGCCGGTGCATGTCGAAGGTGCTGCCGTGATCGCGACCCTCGGTGCGGTACTCCAGCCCCACGGCGGCGGCCAACGAGCCCAGGTTCTCCTCGCCCGCCCGAGCCTGCGCCTCGCTCATCCCGTACTTCTTGGTGAGCATCTTCAGAACGGACTCGTTGTCACCCTTGGCCCGCTTCGGGTCGAGCTCGAAGGAACGATGCACCACCTCGACCTCGTCCCGGTGCGGGAAGGCGTCAAGCGCCTTCTCGAAGCGGGCCTTGCCCACGTAGCACCAGGGGCAGGCGATATCGCTCCAGATCTCGACGCGCATGACTTCGGCTCTCCAGGTCGCACGGGTACGCGAAGACTCCCTCCGCTCGGTGTGTGAACGTTCAACCGGCGGGCTTCATTCCCCGTTCACCGCGTAGGTCAGCGACAGGTGGTGGTCGCCTTCGCGGGGCGGCTGCTCCGGATCGGGGACCCAGCCCTGGCGGGCGTAGAAGGCTTGAGCGCGCTGGTTGTCGACGTGCACCTCGAGAGTCGCCGTCCGTCTGCCGTCGGCCCGCCACTGCTCGACGCAGGCCGCGTGCAGCTCGGCGCCGATACCGGAGCGCCAATGGCCGGGGTCGACATGGAACTGGAACAGCTTGACCGAGTCGGCCGGGGCGCCTTCGGCGGTGCGGAAGGAGGCGATGCTCACCAGACGGGTGGCGCGTAACGCGCACAACACGTGGCCGTCAGGGCGCTCGATGGCGTCGCGCCAGACGGCGGGCCAGTCGGTGCCGTCGTCGGGCAGGCCGTCCGGGTAGTACGTGGTGCGGGCGCGCCCGTGCAGCTCGGCCACGTCCGCGGCTTCGGCGGGCAGGGCGGTCCTGATCACCAGGGTTTCGACGGTTCGGTGCGTTCTGATCATGCCGCGGAGGACGTGTCCGCATCAGCCGCAGTTCCGGTCTGGGGGCGGAGCCCAAGAACGGATGCGCACCACAGGCGTAGGTCTCTGGCCCTCCATGAGTCCCACGGCGTGAGCATTTCTCCCGGTGGTGTTCAGGGCAGCACTGCATGACCCCCATCGACACCCCAACGACGCGGACAGCAGCTGCTGCCAGGCGCACCCCGACGTGGCCACGAACCCGATCGCGGCCGGCACTTCCCGGTCGCCGTGGGCGTCGGCCACCGCCCTGCGGCCGTGTCGGCGACTCCGGCACCACTCCTGGTTAGTGTGGGTCGGCATGGTCGACACTCAGAACGTAGACAGGGACGTGGCGCGGGTTGTGGCGGCGTGGGGGCGGATCGAGGCGTGGCTGCGGGAGCATGCGCCGGTCTCGCACGAGGCGTTACGGCGGGGCCTGCAGAAGGAAGACATCCAGGCGGCACAGGATCGACTGCAGGAACTTTGCGGACACGGCTTCCCGGCGGAGCTGAAGGGGCTGTGGCAGCTGTGCGGCGGGGTGGACTGGGTCGACGTCCCAAACGATGAAGATGGCGATCTGCGGGCGGACGCCTTCTTGGACGACTACGTGCTGCTGGGTCCCGATGAGGCGATACAGGTCCGGGACAGATGGGAAGCCCTCGCCGAGGGGGCCACGGGTGTTCCCCGGCCCGTCACAGAATGGATTCCTTGGCTCGGACCGGACAACGACGTCCCGGACACCGGCCTGTATGCGGCTGCCGAAGGTGTCGGCCGATGGGCCTCTTACGAGGGCCTGGAACTCGACGCCCCGGTCGAGTTCTCATCCGTAGCATCGTTTCTGGCGGCGGTCGCAGATGCCCTGGAGCATGGGACCGGTCCGCTGATGACACGGCCGAGCCCGAACAGAGAAATCCCTGGGCTGGTGAACGGGGCGCTGCTGTGGGCGCATTTGGACCATCCATACGGGGTTCCTGACGGGTGGGAGCCGATCCACCCACGCACCTGAATAGGCGGTGTGTTCCCGAACACTGGACCGTTCGAGAACAAGTCGACATCCCCCGGCGCTCCTGAAGGGCTAGGCCCAAGCCTCCGTCACCGTCCGACGCGCTGCCTCCACATCCACCGAAACCCCCGACTCGGCCAGCGCAGCGCCCAGTGCCGCCAGGCTGGAGGTGACCGCGTCCGGTGTCGCGTCCGGCCCGTAGTGGTTCACCCGGATCATCTCCTTCGCGAGGGCGCCGCCGCCCGCGGCCAGTGGGGCAGCCGGATCGGCGGCCAGGGCCTTGGCGACCAGTTCCGAGGCGTCAACCCCCGTAGGCGTACGCAACGTTGTGGCAACCGGCGCCGCGTCCCCGGCCTCGTACACGTAGGGTTCAAGTCCGCCGCCCAGAGCGAGAGCCCCCGCCCGGGTCGCCGCCGCGGCCGTGGCATGCCGGGCCATCACCGCTTCCAGCCCCTCCACCTCGATCCGCTCCACGCACGCTTCGAGCGCGAGCATCTCCAGCTGTGCCGGCGCGTGCAGCAGTGCCTTGCGGCCGCCGTCGATCCAGCGCTCCTTCCAGTCCAGGAGGGAGAGGTACGAGCGGCGCGGCGCCCGCGGGTTCGCGGCCATCCGTGCCCACGCCCGCGAACTCACCGACACCGCCGAGACCCCCGCGGGCCCGCCCATCGCCTTCTGCGCCCCGATGACGCACAGATCGACACCCCACGCATCCGGCAGCGACGGCTCGGCGCCCACCGAGGCCACGGCATCGAGCATGAACAGCGCACCGTGCTCCCGTACGACCTCACCTATCTCCGCCACGGGATTGGTGTTGCCGGTCGCCGCCTCCGCGTGGACCAGCGAGACGAAGTCGATCTCCGGATGCGCCGCGAACGCCTCCCGTATCTGCGCGGCCGTGACCGCCGTGTGGAACGGCACGGCGAGATCGATCACGGTCGCACCGCAGTCACGCAACCAGTCTCCGAAGGTCTGCCCGTACGGACCGGTGATCACGTTCAGCGCCGTCGTCCCCGGCCCTGCCGCACCCCGGATACAGCCCTCCAGCGGAAGCAGCGCCTCGCCCTGCATGATCACGACGTCCTGCTCGGTGGAGAGCAGCCGCGCCACGCGATCCTCTATCGCCGCGAAGCGCTCGGCGGTCAGCGGCGCCAGGTCCAGGAACGGGTGGGTCATGGCGGTGCTCTCTTCGCTCACGGGGGTAGGTCGTTGAGAGCGTAACCGGCGGCCCTTGCGCCCCCGACCGGAGAGTTCTGAGGCTGGACCGCCCAGCGACCATGGGAATGGTTTGGGTGACTCAAAGCTTTCCTTATAATCGAACCCTCAGTCCCCTCACAGGAGGTCTCCGTGAACACGGTCCCCGGACGCCGGACCCGCATTCTGGCCGCCACCACCGCGATGGCCGGGCTGCTGCTCGTGGCCGGCTGCTCCTCGGGCGACGGGGGAGGCGAGACCGTCAAGGGGGTCGGCCTTGTCAAGGCGGGGCAGCTCACGACCTGCACGCATCTGCCGTACCCGCCCTTCCAGTCGGAGATCGACGGCAAGGTGCAGGGCTTCGACGTCTCGCTGATCGACCTGGTCGCCAAGGACCTGGGTGTGAAGCAGGAGATCCTCGACCAGCCCTTCGAGAACTTCAAGACTGGCGGGTCCCTCAACTCCGAGCAGTGCGACCTCGCCGCGGCCGGCATGACGATCACCGAGGAGCGCAAGAAGAACGTCGACTTCTCCGACCCGTACTTCGACGCCACCCAGGCCGTCCTCGTCGACAAGAAGAGCGGCATCGGCTCCTTCGACGCTCTGAAGGGCAAGAAGCTGGGCGCCCAGGCGCAGACGACGGGCGAGGAGTACGCGAAGAGCAAGGGCTTCGACCCGGTCTCCTTCGAGAGCTCCGACGCGGTGCTCAACGGCCTGCGCACCGGCCAGGTCCAGGCCGTCGTCATCGACTACCCGGTCGTCCAGGGCTGGCTCAAGGACAAGGCGAACGCCGACGCCTTCGAGGTCGTCGACAACCTCAACACCGGTGAGCAGTACGGCTTCTCGGTGAAGAAGGGCAACACCGAGCTCGTCGAGGCCATCAACAAGGCGCTGGGGGACGCGAAGGCCGACGGCACGTACAAGAAGCTGTACGAGCAGTGGATCGGCCCGTACGACCAGAGTGCCGCCTCCGCTTCCCCGTCCGCCGCCTCATGAGCAAGGCCGACACCCAGGTCCAGCCCCGCAAGCAGGGCCTGACCAGACGTCAGAAGCGCGTCGTCTCGCGAGGCGTCCAGTACGCGGTCTTCGTCGCCGCCCTGGTCGCCCTCGGCGTCACGGCCGACTGGGACCGGCTGCAGAACCAGTTCGCCCAGGCCGACCTGGCGAAGGAACTGTTCCCGGACATCATCACGCTGGCGCTGCGCAACACCGTGCTCTACACGTTGTCCGGCTTCGCCTTCGGCCTCGTCCTCGGCATGGTCATCGCGCTCATGCGGCTCTCGCCGGTGGGTCCGTACCGCTGGCTCGCCGGCATCTACATCGAGATCTTCCGCGGACTGCCCGCCCTGCTGATCTTCATCTTCGTGGGCGTCGCCGTGCCGCTGGCCTTCCCGGGCACGGAGATCCCCGGTGGTACGTACGGGAAGGTCGCCCTCGCGCTCGGTCTGGTGGCCGCCGCGTATATGGCGGAGACGATCCGTGCGGGCATCCAGGCGGTGCCCAAAGGGCAGATGGAGGCGGCTCGTTCGCTGGGCTTCTCGCATACGCGCGCCATGGCCTCGATCGTCATCCCGCAGGCGTTCCGCATCGTGATCCCGCCGCTCACCAACGAACTCGTCCTTCTCTTCAAGGACTCCTCGCTGGTGCTGTTTCTCGGCGTCACCCTCGAGGAGCGCGAACTCGCCAAGTTCGGCCGGGACTTGGCGAGCGAGAGCGCCAACTCCACGCCGATCCTGGTCGCGGGCCTGTGCTATCTGCTGGTCACGGTCCCGCTCGGTTTTGTCGTACGCCGTCTTGAGGCGAAGGCCGGGGAGGCCACCAAGTGAGCAGCACGAGCGGTACGAGCGGTACGCCAGAGATCCAAGTCCGCGGTCTGCACAAGTCCTTCGGCGACAACGAGGTGCTGCGCGGCATCGACCTGGAGATCGGCCGCGGCGAGGTCGTGTGCGTCATCGGCCCGTCCGGCTCCGGCAAGTCCACGCTGCTGCGCTGCGTGAACCTCCTGGAGGAGCCCACCAAGGGCCAGGTCTTCGTCGGTGGCACCGAAGTCACCCACCCCGACGTGGACATCGACGCCGTACGCCGCCGGATCGGCATGGTCTTCCAGCAGTTCAACCTCTTCCCGCATCTGTCGGTGACCGAGAACCTCGCCCTGCCGCAGCGCCGCGTACTGGGCCGCGACAAGGCGCAGGCGGCGAAGGTGGCCGCCGACAACCTGCGGCGCGTCGGCCTCTCCGAGAAGGCGGACGCGTATCCCTCCTCCCTCTCCGGCGGGCAGCAGCAGCGCGTGGCGATCGCCCGTGCGCTCGCCATGGGCCCCGAGGTGATGCTCTTCGACGAGCCCACCTCCGCGCTCGACCCCGAACTCGTCGGCGACGTGCTCGCGGTGATGCGCATGCTCGCGAACGAGGGCATGACGATGATGGTCGTCACGCACGAGATGACCTTCGCGCGCGAGGTCGCCGACCGGGTCGTCTTCATGGACGACGGCGCGATCGTCGAGGACGGCACACCCGAGCAGGTCATCGGCAACCCGGCCCACGAGCGGACGAGGCACTTCTTGTCCCGGCTGCTCGATCCCGCGATGGCCGATGTGGAGGAAGAGGTCTCCGAGCAGGTGGGCAAGGGGGATTAGCACCCGGCTGACTAAAGTGCAGCACATGAGCGACCACGCGGTGCTGCATGTGAAGGGGCGGGTGCTCGTCGGCCCCGACGACGCCCGGGACGAACTCTGGGTGATCGACGGCAGAGTCTCGTACGAGCGTCCCGTCGGCGCCCGTGATGTCCGTACCGTCCAGGGCTGGGCGCTGCCCGGACTCGTCGACGCGCACTGCCACGTCGGGCTCGACACCCATGGCCCGGTGCCGGACGACGTCTCCGAGAAACAGGCCCTGACCGACCGCGACGCCGGCACCCTCCTCATCCGGGACGCCGGTTCGCCCTCCGACACCCGCTGGATCGACAACCGCGACGACCTCCCGAAGATCATCCGGGCCGGCCGCCACATCGCCCGCACTCGCCGCTACATCCGTAACTTCGCGTGGGAGATCGAGCCCGACGACCTGGTCGCCTACGTCGCCCAGGAGGCCCGGCGTGGTGACGGCTGGGTGAAGCTGGTGGGCGACTGGATCGACCGCGGAACGGGAGACCTGAGCGCCTGCTGGCCGCGAGACGCGGTCGAGGCGGCCATCACCGAGGCTCATCGCCTCGGCGCGCGCGTCACCGCGCACTGCTTCGCCGAGGACTCCCTGCGGGACCTGGTCGAGGCGGGCATCGACTGCATCGAGCACGCCACGGGCCTGACCGAGGACCTCATCCCCCTCTTCGCCTCGCGCGGCGTAGCCATCGTCCCCACCCTCGTCAACATCGCCACGTTCCCGCGCCTCGCGGACGGCGCCGAGTCCAAGTTCCCGCGCTGGTCCGCCCATATGCGACGGCTCCACGAGCGGCGCTACGACACCGTGCGCTCCGCGTACGACGCGGGCATCCCGGTGTACGTCGGCACCGACGCCGGCGGTTCACTCGCCCACGGGCTGGTGGCCGGGGAGGTGGCGGAGCTGGTGACCGCCGGGATTCCGCCGGTCGAGGCGCTGTCGGCCACGTCGTGGGGGGCGCGTGCGTGGCTGGGGCGGCCCGGGCTGGAGGAGGGGGCGCCTGCGGACTTTGTGGTGTACGACGGGGATCCGCGGGCGGATGTGCGGGTGCTGGCCGCTCCGCGGAGGGTGGTGCTGAACGGGAAGGTGGCGGGCTAGGGGTTGAACGCCCGGGGCACCCTACGAAGGGTCAAGAGTGAGCGACGCCGTCATCCGAGCCCGAGCCGGCCACCGAGGAGCCGAATAGATGACCGAACCGCGGACCGTCGACTTCTGGTTCGACCCCGTTTGCCCGTACACGTGGATCACCTCACGGTGGATGGTGGAGGTGACGAAGGTCCGACCGGTGATCATCCGCTGGCGGTTGATGAGCCTCTCGGTGCTCAACGAGCATCGGGACGACAACCCGGAGGGCGAGTGGGAGGAGTACATGTGGGCGCCGGTGCGGGTGTGCGCCGCGGTGGATCAGCGGTTCGGCCAGCAGGCGCTCGGTGACCTCTTCACCGCGATGGGCACTCGCTTCCACCTTCAGGGCGACTGGGGCGGCCTCGAGGCGGCCCTCGCTGACGCCGGGCTGCCGCAGGAGATCGCCGAGGTCGCCGAGTCCACCGCTTACGACGAGGCGGTCCGCTCCTCACACGCCCAGGCCATCACTCTGGCCGGCGGCGATGTCGGCACCCCGGTGGTCTCGGTCACCGGGACGGACGGCGAACGGGTCGGCTTCTTCGGTCCGGTCGTCTCCCCGGCACCCACCGGGGAGACGGCCGGACGGCTATGGGACGGCTTCCTGCTGATGGCCGGTGTGCCGGGCTTCTACGAGGTCAAGCGCACCCGCACCGAGGAGCCCCGTTTCGACATGGCCGACCACCGCCGCGTCTGAAGAGCTCTCCACCGTCAGCGGCCCGCCAGCGTCATCGCCCGGTCCAGCGCCTGCAGGAAGCCGTTCACCGTAGCCCGGTCCCGTACCGCCAGCCGCAGCCACTCCTCGCCCAGCCCCGGGAACGTGTCCCCGCGGCGCACCGCGTAGCCGAGGGTGCGCAGGTGGTGGCGTACGGCCGCCGCGCGTGGGAGTCGTACGAGGACGAAGGGACCCTCCGCGGGCTCGGCCACAGCCAACCCGTCGGAGGCGAACTCCTTGAGCCCCGCGACGAGATGGGCCCGGTCCGCAGCGACCCGGCGGGCCGCGTCGGACTGTTCCGCGAGGGCCCGCGGGGACATGCAGGACTCCGCCGCCGCGAGGGCCGGCGTGGAGACTGGCCAGAGAGGCTGGGCGCGTTCCAGGTCCGCGATCATCTCCGGAGGAGCGAGCACGTAGCCGATCCGTAGCCCGGCCAGACCCCACGTCTTCGTGAGGCTGCGCAGTACCACCAGGCCGGGGACATCGACACGTCCGGCAAGGGCCTCGCGCTCACCCGGTACCGCGTCCATGAACGCCTCGTCGATCACCAACGTCCGCCCGGGGCGGGCGAGTTCGGCGATCGTGGCCGCCGGGTGGAGGACGGACGTGGGGTTGGTCGGGTTGCCGATCACCACCAGGTCCGCGTCCTCGGGGACGGCCGACGGGTCGAGGCGGAAGCCGTCTTCCTCCCGCAGCAGCACCCGGTCCACGGTGTGACCCGCGTCCCGCAACGCCGCCTCCGGCTCGGTGAACTGCGGGTGCACCACCACCGGCTGACGTACCTTCAGGGAGCGGGCGAGCAGCACGAAGGCCTCCGCCGCGCCCGCCGTGAGGAGTACGCGTTCCACGGGGAGCCCGTGCCGGGCGGCCACCGCCGCGCGCGCGGCCCGGCCGTCCGGGTAGGCGGCCAGCCCGGTCAGCGACTCGGCGATTCGCTCGCGCAGCCACGTCGGGGGCGTGTCGGCGCGGACGTTGACGGCGAGGTCGACGAGGGCCGAGCCGTCGTCGCGTACCTCGGCGTCACCGTGGTGACGGAGGTCGTGCGCCCGGTCCTCGGTTCCCTCAGTGGGCATGGGAGTGTGCATGGCCGTGGTGGTGATCACCGTGGTGGTGATCGTCGTCGTCCGGGTGGAAGTGCGGCTGCTGCGGCATGCCCACCTTGTCCTCGAAGCCCGGCAGCGCGATGCGGTAGACGCAGGAGTCGCAGTTCATCCGGAGGTCGCCGGCCACGGCCTCCCGGTAGCGCTCCATCACCAGGTCGAGCAACTCCGGTTCCGGGCCGATGACTTCGGCCGACCGTACCTCGATCTCCGGGTGCGCCGCCGCCCAGCCCTCGGTCTGCAGCCGCACCCGGTCCGGCAGGATGCCGGTGAAGAGGAAGTAGGGGAGCACGACGATCCGGCGGGCGCCCAGCCTCACGCAGCGGTCGAGGCCGGACGGCACATCCGGCGCCGCAAGCGACACGAACGCCGTCTCCACGCCCGCGTACCCCCGCCCCTCCCACAGCAGCCGCGCCGCCTTGTGGACCTCCGCGTTGGCGTCCGGGTCGGTCGAGCCGCGCCCGACGAGGAGGACGGTGACATCGGCCCGGTCGAAGGGCGTGCGAGCCGTAGCCCCGAGCGCCTCGTCGAGCCGTCGCTCAAGGACGGTGAGCAGCGCGGGGTGCGGGCCGAGCGGGCGCCCGTACGAGTACGAGATCCCTGGGTGCCGTTCCTTCTCACGGGCCAGCGCCGCCGGAATATCGCCCTTGGCGTGCCCGGCGGACACGAGCATCAGCGGTACGGCGGCGAAACGGCGTACCCCTCGCTCGACCAGCTCCGTCACGGCGTCACCGAGCGGCGGCGGGGACAGCTCGATGAAGCCGCCCGCGACGGGGAGTTCAGGGGAGCGGCGGCCCAACTCCCGTACGAAGTCACGGAAGGCCTCGGCGCCCGCGTCGTCCCGGGTGCCGTGTCCGGCGATGAGCAGGGCGGGCGGCTGGGACGTGGTCACGGTTTCTCCTTCAGGGGCGCAGAGGCCTCGGATACGGGGTGTACGGGGTGCGATGGGGGTACGGGGTGATACAGCAGGGCGTTCAGCGCCGCCGCGGCGACCGCCGAACCGCCCTTCTCGGAGACGTTGCTGACGGCGGGCAGCCCGCTCTCCCGCAACGCGGCCTTGGACTCGGCCGCGCCGACGAAACCGACGGGCAGACCGATGACGAGCGCCGGAGCGGCGTCCAGCGTCAGCAGCTCCTCCAGCGCGGTCGGAGCGCAGCCGATCACCCACAGCGCACCGGGCCCGACCTGCTCGTACGCCAGCCGGATCGCATGCGCCGAACGGGTCAGCCCAGGACCGGACCCGGCGTCCTTCAGCCGGCACACGGTCTCGCGCCGGGTGATTCCCGCCGCGACCATTTCCACGTCCACCACGACGGGCGCCCCGTCGTGCAGCGCGCCATGCGCCTTCTCCAACGCGGCCTCGTCCATGACGAGATCGTCCGCGTACGCGAGGTCGGCCGCCGAGTGGATCACCCGCTCCACGACCGCCCGCGTCAGCGGTGGGAAGTGCGAGGTGTCGAGCCGGGCGCGCAGCCGCCGGAAGGACTCCGCCTCAATGGGGTGTACGACGCGGTTCACCTGGCCTCCTCCTGCCAGCGGTAGCCGCGCGGCGTGACCATGCGGCCCGCGATCTCACGGGTCGCCGTGTTGCCCACCGTCACGACCGTCATCATGTCGACGGTGGCCGCGTCGAGTTCGGCGAGCGTGGTGAGGCGGCTGGACTCGTCCGGGCGCGAGGCGTTGCGTACGACACCCACGGGCGTCGTCGGCTCCCGGTGTTCGCCGAGGACCGCGAGCGCCTTGGGAAGCTGCCAGTCACGGCCCCGGCTACGGGGGTTGTAGAACGTCACCACGATGTCCGCCTCCGCGGCGGCCCGTACCCGCCGCTCGATGACCTCCCACGGCGTGTGCAGGTCGGACAGGCTGATCGACACATGATCATGGCCGAGCGGCGCCCCCAGGATCGCCCCGGCCGCGAGCGCGGCGGTCACTCCCGGCACTCCGACCACGTCGATGTCGTCGGACGCCTCCGCGAGCGCGGGCGAGGCCATCGCGTACACACCCGCGTCCCCGCTGCCGATCAGCGCCACCGCATGACCAAGTCGGGCCTCCGCCACGGCGGTTCGGGCCCGTTCCTCCTCCGCACCGAGCCCGGACTGAAGGATCCGGGTGCCGGGGCGGAGCAGGTCGCGGATCTGGTCGACGTACTGGTCGAGGCCGACGAGCACAGAGGCGCGGCGCAGTTCGTCCCTGGCGCGTGGGGTGAGGAGGTCGCGCGCTCCGGGACCGAGCCCGACGACGGCGAGTCGGCCGCGGGACGGACGCCGTACGACGGCACAGGTCGCCATCGCGGGCTGTCCGGCCTGTCCGGCCGACTTCCGCTTGGGTACGAGGAGTTCGCCGCCCCGTACGAGCGCGGCGGCCTCCGCCACGGAGGGCGTACCGACGGCGGCAAGCGGGGCGTCCGACGGGTTGGGCACGGCCACGGCCGCCAGCTCCTCGGCGGAGTACGTGACCAGGGGAACGCCGAGGCGGGCGGCTGCCTCCACGATGCCGGGCTCGTCGGCCTTGGCGTCGACGGTGGCGAGTTCCGCGAGGGACTTCGCGGAGAGGCCGGCATCGCGCAGGGCGTCCTCGATGTTCGCCAACACCTCGTCCATGGGCACGCCCTTGGAAGCGCCGACGCCGACGACGAGGGACGGCGGGCGGAGGACGACTTCGTGCGCGGCGGGCTCGGCCAGCCGGTCGCTGACGCGGATCGTGTACTGACCTGCCGGGGTGATGGGAAGCGGTGGCAGGGGCCACGGCACCTCCGCCTCCAGGGCGACGGGCTCCCCATCCAGCAGGGCCCGCGACACGGCGGCGACCTCCCCCTCGACCGGAAAACCGAGCGTGTCGAGGCCGGGCACCCCGACCGCGTCCGTCGCCGTCGTCACCACGGGCTGCGCGCCGAGCAACTCACCCACCGCGCACGCGAGTTCATTGGCGCCGCCCCCGTGCCCGCCGACGAGCGAGACGGCGAACCGTCCGCCCTCGTCGACGCACACGATCCCGGGGTCGGACGCCTTGTCCTCCAACAGCGGCGCAACGAGCCGCACAACAGCCCCCGTTGCCAGGAAGCACACCAACTGCTCGCACTCCGCGAAGGCCCGCCGCACGGCATCGCCCACCGGGCCGTCGTACACCCGGGTGCGATCCGGCCAGGCCGCGGCCACCCGTTCACGGGCCCTGGCACCCGCCACCGTCGCCGAAATCAGGCCGATCACTGAGCAACTCCCTCGGTACGCGCCGGGGGCCTGACGCCCCACAGCAGAAAGACGGGATTGGTCGCCGCGAGCCGGGTCACGTCCCCAGGCAGCGGCGCGAGCCGGGACGACTGCAGGAGTACGCCGTCACAGTCGAACCCGGCGGCCAGCAGCGCCTCCCGTGCCGCCGGAACCCGGTCGAGCGCGGCCATCGCCACCACGACTGCCCGCCGCGCCCGCCGTGCGCAGTCCGTCACGATCGCGGGCAGCTCACGCCCGCCGCCGCCGATGAACACGGCGTCGGGATCGGGGAGTTCGGACAGTACGGCGGGCGCGACGCCCTGCACGGCGGTCACGTCGACGCCATGCGCGGCTGCGTTGGCCCGTACGCGCTCCACGCCGTCCCCACTCTTCTCTACAGCGGTCACGGCGGCCCCGAGCCGCGCGCACTCCACGGCGACCGAGCCGGAGCCCGCGCCGATGTCCCAGACGTGATCCCCGAGCCGAGGCCCGAGCCGGGCCAGCGCCAGGGCCCGTACCTCGAACTTGCTGATCATCGAGTCGCGGTACGTGAACTCGCCCTCGTCCAAGGCCCATTGGGTGGGCCCGGGCGGTGGCCCGGCGATCGTGCGTACGGGGGAGAGGGCGCGTGACTCGTCGAGGCACAGCACGACGCTGACCGCCGTTCCCCAGTCGCGGGCGGCGGCCTCGGCGGGCGTGACCCGCTCGACGCGCTCGTCCGGGCCAGAGCCCAGGGCCGAGGCCACGACGAGGACGCGCTCGCTCGACTGCGATTGCAGCGCGGCGCCCAGTTCCGCGGGCCCGGCGCCCGGGCCGGTCAGCACCGCCACCTTGGGGTGGGCCCGGCAGACGTTCACCGCGGTTCGTGGGTCCCGGCCGTGGGCGCTCACCACGACCGCGTCGTCCCAGGTCAGACCCAGGCGCGCGAAGGCGGTCGCGACGGACGAGACAGCGGGGCGCACGTCCAGGGTGTGGGCGCCGAAGCGGTCGGCGAGCGCTCGTACGATGCCGAAGAAGCCAGGGTCTCCGGAGGCCAGTACGACGACCCGCTGTTGATCAGCGTGGTGCGCGGGCTTCTTCAGGTGCTGCTCGATCGCGTCGAGGGCGGGGGGCAGCGGACCGAGGGTGATCCGTTCCGCCGTGTCCGGCAGGCGGGCCGCCGCCAGATGCCGACGGGCGCCCACGACGAGCGTCGCCCCGGCCAACTTGGCCTCGGCGTCCGGAGGAAGGGGCGACCCCGTTCCCGTACCGACGACTGTGATCATGGTGTGGCACCTCGCGTACGCAGCGCCTTACGGGCCTCGGGGTCCGCCTTGCGGAAGCCGTGGAAGTGGCCCGGGTGGTAGAGGTGCGAGCGTGTGCCGTGCGCGTCGAGGGCCGGGCCGACCAGGAACAGCGTGTGCTTCCACAGCTTGTGCTCCTTGACGGTCTCCTCCAGCGTGCCGATCGTGCACTTGACGATCAGCTCCTCGGGCCAGGTCGCCTGGTACGCGACCACGACCGGCGTCGTCGTCGGGTAGCCGCCCTCCAGCAGCTCCCGTACGAGCTGGCCGCTGCGGGCGGCGGACAGGAACAGCGCCATGGTGGTGCCGTGGCGGGCGAACTCGCGTACCTCCTCGCCCGGCGGCATGGGCGTCTTGCCGCCGCCGAGGCGGGTGAGGATCACGGACTGGGCGATCTCGGGGATGGTCAGCTCGCGTTGCGCCAAGGCGGCGACGGCGGAGAAGGAGGAGACGCCAGGGATGATCTCGGTCTCGATACCGATGTTCTTGCACCGGTCGACTTGCTCCTGCGTGCCGCCCCACAGGGCCGGGTCGCCGGAGTGGATGCGGGCCACCTTCAGGCCTTCCGCTGCGGCCCGCTCGTACACGGCCACGACGTCCTCGAGCGACATGGTCGCCGAGTCGAGGATCTCCGCTCCTTCGCGCGCGTGCTCCAGGACCTCCTCCTGCACCAGGCTGGCCGCCCAGATGACGATGTCGGCCTCGGCGATGGCGCCGGCCGCGCGGAACGTGAGCAGGTCGGCTGCGCCGGGCCCGGCGCCGACGAAGGTCACCTTGGGGGTGGGGGCGTCGGGCATGGGGTGGGTCCTCTCCATGGGTTCTGCGAGTCCTGCGAGGGCTACGAGTGATCAGCGACTGCGGTTGTCACAGCTTGCCGCCGCGTTTGCCGTTGCGTTGAGCTGGGGCGATGAGGGTGGACAGGTAGGGCAGGGGAGTGCCGTCCAGGTCGGCCGCGGGGCGGATCGACTCGTCGGGCAGGCCCAGTGCGGAACCCCATACCGCGTCATCGAGCCGCCCGGTCTCCCGCAGCGCGGCGGCCACTTCCTCCGCGAGGCGGCCGAACTTGTACGCCACCACCGTGCCCGGACCGCCCAGCGCATCCTTCAGCACGGCGGAGCCGGCCGTGACGGGGACGAGGGTGAGCGGCTCGGTGCCCTCGGTCAGTACGGCACCGGAGCGGGCGGCGAGATCCTGCATGGCGGTGATACCGGGCACCGTTTCGACGACCGTACCCGGGACCAACTCCTCGATGGTCTGCGCGAGATAGGTGAACGTGGAGTACACGTTCGGATCGCCGATGGTCGCGAAGGCGACCGTTCCGTGGGCGCGCAACAGCTCGGCCACCCGTGCACCGGCCGCATCCCAGGCAGCCTCGCGCCGCGCCCGGTCCGACCGCTCGTTGAGCGCGAACACGACCCGTACGACCTTCTCCTCGGGCACGTAGTGCAGCACGGTGGCCTCGGCGCGCCCGCGCTCGCCCCCGTCTTTTCCATCAAATGCAGCCATGACGGGAACGACGACCACGTCCGCCGCGCGGAGAGCGTTGACCCCCTTGACGGTCACGAGCTCCGGGTCCCCGGGCCCCACTCCGACTCCGATCAGTCTGCTGCTCATGACGTCCGGCACCTTTCCACGAACCGACGGGCGACGCCGGGTGCGGACGCCCAGTGCGTGTGCAGATAACTCGCGTGCACACCTTGTTGTACGAAACCTTCGACCCGCCGCTGCGGAGCGTGGAGCCCCCAGGCGGGAGCGACCCCCGCGCCGGGCTCGACGACGGTGCGGTGAAACTCGTGCCCGCGCATCCGTGTCCCGGCTACGGCGAGCACGCTGTCGCTCACGGCCACGGCGTCCCGATACCCGAGGGTCAGCCGCTCGTCCATACGGGCGGTCGCGTCCAGCACGCCGCACATGGGCTGACCGTCGAGCTCACGGGAGAGGTAGAGGAGACCGGCACATTCGGCGGCGACGGGAGCGCCGCTGAACGCCAAGTCGGCTATGGCTTTGCGCAGGGGTTCGTTGGCGGACAGCTCGGCGGCGTACACCTCCGGAAACCCGCCTCCGATGACCAACCCGGCCGTTCCGTCCGGCAGTTGCTCGTCATGAAGCGGGTCGAAGGTGATGACTTCGGCTCCGGCGGCGGCGAGCAGTTCGGCGTGCTCGGCGTAGGAGAAGGTGAAGGCGGGGCCTCCGGCGACGGCGACGGCGGGGGCCTTCGACTTGGCCGGGTCTTTTGAGCCCAGGCCGGCACCAATCAGCCCGTCCGGCGCTTGAGGACGAGGCCGTTCAGGCCGATACGGGGGTCTGGGGGCAGAGCCCCCAGTTTCGGGAAGGGGCGGGGCTGGGGAGAAGGCGCCGCAGGCCACCACCTCAGCCGGATCCCAACCCGCACCCGACAACGCAGGCGCACTACGCGCCACCGCAAGCAGCGCAGACAGATCACACCCCTCCCGCACCAGCGAGGCCATGGCACCGACCGCCTCAACAGCCTCCGCCCGCCGCTCGGCAACAGGCACCAGCCCAAGGTGCCGAGAAGGAGTGCCCACCTGCCGAGCCCGCCGCAGGACGCCAAGCACCGGCACCCCCGACTCGTCCAACGCCTCCCGCAACATCACCTCATGCCGCTCGGACCCGACCTTGTTGAGAATCACCCCGGCAACCCGCACCTCGGGATCCCAGGAAGCAAACCCATGCACCAACGCAGCCACCGACCGAGCCTGCGAAGACGCATCCACGACCAACACCACCGGCGCCCGCAGCAACTTCGCCACCTGAGCGGTGGAGGCCAACTCCCCCTCCCCGGCGGCCCCGTCGTACAGCCCCATCACACCCTCGACAACAGCGACATCACACCCACGCGCACCATGGGCGAACAACGGAGCCACCGACTCCGCCCCACACAGATACGCATCGAGATTCCGCCCCACCCGCCCAGCGGCAAGCGAGTGATACCCGGGATCGATGTAGTCGGGCCCCACCTTGTGCGGAGACACGGCAAGCCCCCGCGAGGCGAACGCCGCCATCAGCCCCGTAGCAACAGTGGTCTTGCCGCTGCCGGAAGACGGCGCGGCAATGACCAGCCGAGGGACGGAAATCACCACTCGATGCCCCTCTGTCCCTTCTGACCGGCGTCCATCGGATGCTTCACCTTGGACATGTCGGTGACGAGATCGGCGAAGTCGAGGAGCTTCTCGGGCGCGTTCCGCCCGGTGATCACCACATGCTGCGTCCCCGGCCGATCCCGAAGCACCGCCAGGACCTCATCGACATCCACCCACCCCCAGTGCATGGGGTACGCGAACTCATCAAGGACATACAGCTTGTACGTCTCGGCAGCGAGGTCCCGCTTGACCTGCGCCCACCCCTCGCGGGCCTTCTCCTCGTTGTCCATCTGGAAGTCGCGCTGCACCCAGGACCAGCCCTCACCCATCTTGTGCCAGTCGACGGACCCGCCCTCACCGGAGGCACCGAGGACCCTGAGCGCGTTCTCCTCGCCGACCTTCCACTTCGCCGACTTCACGAACTGGAACACCCCGATCGGCCACCCCTGATTCCAGGCCCGCAACGCGAGCCCGAAGGCGGCGGTGGACTTGCCCTTGCCGATCCCCGTATGCACGACGACGAGAGGACGATTCCTCCGCTGACGAGTCGTCAATCCGTCATCCGGTACGACACTCGGCTGTCCTTGCGGCATTACGCGGCCCTCCTGCCATTGCCCCTGCTGCCCTGAACGTCCCTGACAAGCCCGGCGATCGAGTCGGCCCGCAGCTCGTCCAACGTGACTGCCGTACCACCGAGTTCACCCGCGAGCTGCCCCGCGAGCCCGAGCCGCACCGGCCCCGACTCGCAGTCGACGACCACGGACGCGACCCCGTCGGCCGCGAACAGCCGCGCCGCGCGACCGGCGAGCGCGACCGGCTCGGTCCCACCTGTGGCCCGCCCGTCCGTCACCACGACGACGAGTGAACGCCGCGCGGGATCCCTGAGCCGCTCCACCCGCAGCACGTCATGGGCCCTCAACAACCCAGCGGCCAGCGGTGTCCGCCCACCCGTCGGCAGCGACTCCAGCCGGGCCGCCGCCGCGTCCACCGACGAGGTCGGCGGCAACGCGACCTCGGCGTCCTTCCCCCGGAAGGTCACCAGCCCCACCTTGTCCCGCCGTTGATACGCGTCGAGCAGCAGCGACAGCACGGCCCCCTTCACCGCGCTCATCCGCTGCCGCGCGGCCATGGATCCGGAGGCGTCCACGACGAACAGGACGAGATTGGATTCGCGGCCCTCTCTGGTTGCCTGCCGCAGGTCGTCGCGTCGTACGACAAGGCCGGGCCCCGACCGTCCCCGAGCCCGCTGATGCGGGGCCGCGGCCTGCACGGTCGCCGCCAAGTGCAGCTTGGTGAGCGCCCCTTGGGGCCGCCGGGCCCCGGTGGTCCGCCCGTGCTCGGTCCGCGCCCGGGACCGCCGCCCGGCAGCACCCTCGCCGAGTCCGGGCACGCTCAGCGCCTTGGTACGAAACGGCTCGGCAGCGCGTGCGGGAGACTGCTCACCGCCGCCGGGTGCTGTCGGCGCCTGCCCGTCGCCCTCCGAGGGTTCGCCCTGCACCGGAACATCCGCGGCGGGGGAGTCATCCCCGTCCGGGCCGTCCTGCGGCGGCTGCCCGCCACCGCCGGGCCCGTCCGGATCCGGATCCTCGTCGCCGGAGTCGTCCCCGCCGCCGAACTCCTCCAGCGTTTCGTCGAGCTTGTCCTCGTCGAGACCGGGCGCGTCGAAGGGCGACCGGCGCCGACGGTGAGGCAACGCGAGCAGTGCGGCCTGCCGTACGTCCTCCGCGAGTACGTCGGTACGGCCGGCCCACGCGGCCAGCGCCGTGGCCGTCCGCGCCATCACGATGTCGGCCCGCATGCCGTCCACTTCGAACGCGGCACACGTCGCCGCGATTTGCCTCAGCGCCCCGTCGCCGAGCCGTACGGACGGCAGCAGCTCACGCGCGGCCACGATCCGCGCACGTACCGCGGATTCCTCGTCGGCCCAGCGTGCTGCGAATCCGTCCGGATCGTCGTCGTGCGCGAGCCGCCTGCGCACGACCTCCACCCGCTGATCGGGCTCCCGAGAGGCCGCCACTTCGACCGTCAGCCCGAACCGGTCGAGCAACTGTGGCCGCAGTTCGCCCTCTTCCGGATTCATGGTCCCGACGAGGAGGAACCGGGCGGCATGCCGCACGGAGACGCCCTCTCGTTCCACGTACGAGGCGCCCATTGCGGCCGCGTCCAGCAGCAGATCGACCAGGTGGTCGTGCAGAAGATTGACCTCGTCGACGTACAGAATCCCGCGGTGAGCCTGAGCCAAGAGACCGGGTTCAAAGGCTTTCACACCCTCCGCGAGGGCACGCTCGATGTCCAGCGCGCCGACGAGCCGGTCCTCGGAGGCGCCAACGGGCAGTTCGACCATCCAAGCCGGGCGCCAGGCGCCGGAGCCAGCCTCGTGCGGCCCATCGGGACATGCAGGGTCGGGGGAGCCTGGGGCACATGAGAAACGGCACCCAGGGACGACGTCCACCTCGGGCAGCAGTGCCGACAACGCGCGTACAGCCGTGCTCTTCGCAGTCCCCTTCTCACCGCGCACGAGCACGCCACCAACCTGGGGTGAAACCGCATTGAGCAGCAGCGCCAGCCGCAGGTCCTCCTGCCCGACAATTGCGGTGAACGGGTAGGGCGTGCTCATGTGCGGATCACTCCTTCGAGTGGCTGGCGCGAAGACGGTGTGCCGAGAGCCACGGCTTTGACCAGGCTGTTGCTCTGGTCCCCGCCGACGCGGGGGTGGTCCTGGATTACGCCGACGGCGTTGCGGAAGCGCCAGGTTGTCCCCGCCGACGCGGGGGTCCCCAGGGAGATCACTCGTCTCCCTCCAGATCGCCCTCGAGCTCGAGGTAGGTCTGCCGGAGCCGGTCCAGGGTCTCCTGGTCCGGCTCCGCCCACAGCCCCCGGTCGGCTGCTTCGAGCAGGCGTTCCGTGATGCCCCTCAAGGCCCAGGGGTTGGACTGCTTCATGAAGGCCCGGTTCTCCGGATCGAAGACGTACTCGGCCGACAACTTCTCGTACATCCAGTCGTCGACCACGCCAGCCGTGGCGTCGTACCCGAAGAGGTAGTCGACGGTCGCCGCCATCTCGAACGCGCCCTTGTAGCCGTGCCTTCTCATTGCGCTCATCCAGCGCGGATTGACCACCCGGGCCCGGAAAACGCGATGGGTCTCCTCGCCGAGAGTCCGCGTCTTCACCTGGTCCGGGGTCGCCGAATCACCCACGTACGCCTCGGGACTGGCCCCCGTCAGATGCCGCACCATGGCGACCATCCCGCCGTGGTACTGGAAGTAGTCGTCCGCGTCGACCAAGTCATGCTCACGCGTATCGACGTTTTTCGCCGCCACAGCGATCCGCTTGAACGACGTCTCCATGTCCCCGCGCGCGGCCCGCCCCTCCAGCCCGCGCCCATACGCATAACCGCCCCACACCGCGTACACCTCGGCGAGGTCCGCGTCGCTCCTCCAGTTCCGCGCATCGATCAACGGCAGCAACCCCGCCCCATAAGCCCCCGGCTTCGACCCGAAAATCCGAGCCGTGGCCCGCCGCCGATCCCCGTGCTCGGCGGCATCCTCCTCCACATGCGCCCGTACGAAGTTGCTGTCCGCGGGCTCATCAAGCTCCGCCACCGTCCGCACCGCGTCATCGATCAGCCCCACCACATGCGGGAACGCATCCCGGAAGAACCCGGAGATACGGACCGTGACGTCAATCCGCGGCCGGCCCAGTTCCTCCACCGGAACCACCTCGAAGCCCGTCACCCGCCGCGACGCGTCGTCCCACACCGGCCGACACCCCAGCAGCGCCAGGATCTCCGCGATGTCATCGCCCTGCGTGCGCATCGCGGACGTACCCCAGACCGTCAGGCCGACCGACTTCGGGTACTCACCGGTGTCGGCCAGATACCGCTGCACGAGCGAGTCCGCGAGCGACTGCCCGACCTCCCAACTCAGCCTGGAAGGAATGGCCTTGGGGTCGACCGAGTAGAAGTTGCGGCCGGTCGGCAGGACGTTCACGAGCCCGCGCGTGGGCGAACCCGACGGCCCAGCCGGGACGTAACCGCCGTCCAGGGCCCGGAGGATGTGGTCGATCTCGTCCGTCGTACGGGCGAGACGCGGCACGACCTCACGGCACGCGAACTCCAACACCGCCACGGCGTCGGGGAGTTCGGAGCCGACGACCTCGCGTACGAGAGCGGGGACGGCCGTGACGTCCCACCCGCGCTCCTCCATGCCCTCCGCGACTCGGCGGCACAGGATCTCCAGGAGGTCGATCGCGTCCGAAGCCGTGCGGGACGGACCCTCGACGAGGTCCGTCAGCTCGACCGGCACCTTCATCGGCGCGCCCGGCTCGGCGAGCAACTCCTTCTCGATCAGGCCGAAATGAGACGCGAACGAGGCGCGTAGGCCCGGCAGCGCGTTCGCGGCGCCGCCCCACACCTGTGAGGCCCGCAGCACGGCGAGTACGAGATTGACGCGCGGTTCGCCCTCCGGACCGCCGCCCAGGATGTGCAGCCCGTCCCGGATCTGCACGTCCTTGATCTCGCACAGATAGCCGTCGATGTGCATGACGAATTCGTCGAATGCGTCGTCGTCCGGCTGATCGTCCACATGCAGGTCGTGATGCAGCTCGGCCGCTTTGACCAGCGTCCAGATCTGCGCGCGCACCGCGGGCGCCTTCGTCGGGTCCAAGTCGGACACGAGCGCGTACTCGTCGAGGAGCTGCTCCAGCTTCGCCAGATCCCCGTACGTGTCCGCTCGCGCCATCGGCGGTACCAGGTGGTCGACGACCGTGGCGTGACCGCGGCGCTTGGCCTGGGTGCCCTCGCCGGGGTCGTTGACGATGAAGGGGTAGATCAGCGGCAGGTCGCCGAGCACCGCGTCCGGTGCGCAACCACCGCTCAGACCGAGTCCCTTGCCCGGCAGCCATTCCATCGTGCCGTGCTTGCCCATGTGCACGATCGCGTCGGCGCCGAAGCTGTTTTCCAGCCACCGGTACGCCGCCATGTAGTGGTGCGACGGCGGCATGTCCGGGTCGTGGTAGATCGCGATCGGGTTCTCGCCGAAGCCGCGCGGCGGCTGGATCATCACGACGACGTTCCCGAACTGGAGGGAGGCCAGCACGATGTCGTCCCCGTCGACGTACAACGACCCCGGCGGCTCACCCCACGCCTCCAGCATCCCCTCCCGCAGCGCGGGGTCGAGCTTGTCGAACCACGCCTGGTAGTCGGCGAGCGGTACGCGCGCCGGCGCGGCGGCCAGCTGATCCTCCGTCAACCACTCGACGTCGTGACCGCCGGCCGCGATGAGCCGGTGGATCAACTCGTCGCCGTTGTCCGGGTATCCGCTCACCCCGTACCCGGCGTCCCGCAAGGCATCCAGCACCCGTACCGCCGATGCGGGTGTGTCCAGGCCCACCGCGTTCCCGACCCGCGAGTGCTTCGTCGGGTAGGCGGTGAAGACGAGGGCGAGCTTTTTCTCGTCGTTCGGCTTGTGCTTCAACTGCGCGTGCCGTACGGCGATTCCGGCCACCCGCCCGGCCCGCTCCGGATCGGCGACGTACACCGGAACGTCGTCAGGGCCTTGCTCCTTGAAGGAGAACGGGACCGTGACGATCCGACCGTCGAACTCCGGGATCGCGACCTGCATCGCCGCGTCCATGGGGGAGAGGGCGGCATCGGAGTCATCCCATGCCTGCTTCGACGATGTGAGGCAAAGCCCTTGCAGCACAGGGATGTTGAGATCGGCCAGCGCCCCGATGTCCCAGGCCTCCTCGTCACCGCCCGCCGAGGCCTGCGAGGCGTGCGTGCCTCCCGCCGCGAGCACCGTGGCGACCAGCGCGTCGGCTCGCCCGAGGATCTCGTACAGGCCCTCGTCGGCGCCGCGCAGCGAACCGCAGTACACGGGAAGGGCGTTGGCGCCGCGTGCCTCGATCGCGTCGCACAGGGTGTCCACGAAGGCGGTGTTGCCGGACAGTTCGTGGGCCCGGTAGAAGAGCACGCCGATGGTGGGGCGGCCGTCGGCGTACGGACGCTCGCCGTGGACGCCGTACTCGGCCATCTTCCGTGGTTCTTCGAAGCCCTCTCCCGTGAGCAGCACGGTGTCGGAGAGGAAGCGGGCCAGCTCGGCGAGGTTCCCGGGGCCACCCTCGACGAGGTACCGCAGCGCCTCCGCCACGACACCGGCCGGCACCGATGACTCGGCCATCAACTCCGCGTCGGGGACGGCCTCTCCGCCGAGCAGAACCGTCGGGATCCCGGACGCCTTCAACGCCGCGAGCCCGTCCTCCCAGGCGCGTTTGCCACCCAGCAGGCGTACGACGGCGATGTCCGCGCCCTCGAGCAGCGCGGGAAGGTCCTCCGCCACATCCACCCGGGTCGGATTGCCGATCCGGTACGAGGCGCCGGAAGCGGCCCGGGCCGCCAGCAGATCCGTATCGGCGGTCGACAACAACAGCACTGTGCTCATGCGGGCGCTCCCGGTGGAATGAAGGGCAGTCCTGACGGCGCGCCCGACTCGATGAGCCGCCACAGCGCGTCCGTGTCCGCGTGGTTCTCGATCAGATCGCCGAGCCGGTCCAGCTGTTCCTCGCGCAGCGCGGCGAACGAGGTGTCGGCGGCCGGTACGAAACGGCGGCCCGCGGCGACCGCCACCTCGCGCAGGAAGGCCCGCCGGAAACCGTCCGACTCCAGCGAGCCGTGCCAGTGCGTCCCCCAGACCTCGCCGACCCGGCAGCCGTCCAAGAAGGGGGCTCCGCCGGTGACTTCGGCGACGCCGTGATGGATCTCGTACCCCTCGACGTGCTCGCCGAGCGCCTCGCCGACGGGCCGGGTGAGGGTCTTCTCGCGCTCGAACCGGACGCGTACGGGGAGGAGTCCGAGTCCGTCGACATGACCCGCGCGTGACTCGACCTCGTCCTCGATGTGCTTGCCGAGCACCTGGAAGCCGCCGCAGATGCCGAGGACGGGCCGCCCCTCAGCGGCTCTGCGCATCAGCGCATCCGCGAGGCCGCGCTCCCGCAGCCACTCCAGGGCGCGCACCGTCCCGCGGGTCCCCGGGATCACCACGAGGTCGGCGTCGGTCAACTCCTCGGGGCGGTCCACGAACCGCACCACGACGCCGGGTTCGGCGGCCAGAGCGTCCACGTCGGTGAAGTTGGACATCAGGGGGATCGCGCAGACGGCAACCCGTAGGACGTCCTCCCCGACGGGCGGAGCGACCACGGACTCGCGCACCGCGCCCCGCAGTGACACGCGCAGCCCGTCCTCCTCGTCGATGCCGAGGCCATGCTGGAAGGGGAGTACGCCGTATGTGGAGCGACCGGTGAGGTTGTGGAGCATGTCCAGCCCCGGCTCCAACAGCGACACATCGCCGCGGAACTTGTTGACCAGGAACCCGGCGACAAGTGCCTGATCCTCCTGCGACAGCAGAGCGACCGTCCCGAAGAACGACGCGAAGACCCCGCCACGGTCGATGTCACCGACCACCAGCACAGGGAGCCGGGCATTCCTGGCGATCCCCATGTTCACGATGTCGGTCCGCCGCAGATTGATCTCGGCGGGACTGCCCGCCCCCTCGCAGATCACCGCGTCATACGTGCCCCGCAACTCGGCCAGACACTCCAGCACGGTCCCGAGAAGCTTCTCCTGCCTGCCACCGTGGTAGCCGCGCGCGCTCAACTCGCCCACGGGCTTGCCCATGAGGACGACCTGACTGCTCCTGTCACTTCCCGGCTTCAGCAGTACGGGGTTCATGAGCGCTGTCGGCTCGACGCGTGCGGCCTGTGCCTGCATGGCCTGTGCGCGCCCGATCTCGGCGCCCTCGCGTGTGACGAACGAATTGAGGGACATGTTCTGCGCCTTGAAGGGGGCGACTTTCACCCCTTGGCGCACCAGCCACCGGCAGATCCCGGCGGTGATGACGCTCTTGCCGGCGTCGGAGGTGGTTCCGGCGACGAGCAGCCCGCCGCCACTCATGACGTACGTCCCTTTGCGATGAGCCGACCGGTGAGGAGCCGTCTCATGACGAGCCGCCCGGCGACGGTCGCACCGAGTGCGAGCCGGCTCACGCGCCGCGAGAGCCGCACAGCCTGCTCGATGTCGTCGACCCGCACGGCCCGCCCCTCGCCGTTGAGTACCGGCCGGTGCTCAACTCGCCCCCCGTACGACAGCGTTCCGCCCAGCCGTACTCCCAACGCCCCCGCGAACGAGGCCTCGACGGGCCCGGCGTTGGGGCTCGGGTGCCGTTCGGCGTCAGCGCGCCAGGCGCGTACGGCCCCGCGTGGATCGCTGCCCGCGACGGTCGCGAGCACGGCGGTCAGGCGGGCGCCCGGCCACCCCGCCACGTCGTCGAGCCGTGCCGAAGCCCAGCCGTACCGCCGGTACTTGGGCGACTTGTGCCCGACCATGGCATCCAGCGTGTTGACGGCCCGGAAGCCGACGAGCCCGGGCACACCTGCCGCGGCGCCCCACACCAGCGCGCCGACCACCGCGTCGGAGGTGTTCTCGGCGACGGACTCGACGACGGCCCGGGCGATCCCGTCGGCGTCCAGCGCCTGGGGGTCCCGTCCGCACAGGTGCGGCAGCCGTTCCCGGGCCGTCTCGATGTCTCCTGCGGCGAGTGCCTCGCCGATAGCACGGGCCTCGCGGCCGAGCGAAGTCCCGCCGACCACGGCCCAGGTGGCGGCGGCGGTCAGCGCTATGGAGGCGGTACGGGACGTACGTACGGAAGTGGCGGCGAGGGCCGCAAGAGATACGGCACCGCCGGCGCACACGGCGGTGTGCAGCGCGCCCCACCCGCGGTGGTCCCGCCACAACACCCGTTCCACGGCGCCCGCGGCCCGCCCGAACGCGGCGACCGGATGCCCACGGCGTGGATCGCCGAGGAGTTGGTCACCGAGGAGGCCGGCGGCGGCGCCGTACGCGAAAACGCGATCGGCACGCATGGGGTCAGCCTGTCGCTACGTCAGGCAGAACCCTTGGGGCCCTCGAAACCCTCGTACTCGGCAAACTGAACCGCAACAGGCAGCCGCACATGGCGATATGTCCTCACTCAGGGTGTCCGCGCCCTGGTTCGACGAGACCGACGGCGAGAGTTCCTGGCTCCCGGGACTTGCTTCCCCGGTGACAGTGGCGGGACCGCGCCGGACTCACACCGGCTTCCTCTTCTGCCGCCGTACTTGGCTCGGGCAGTCCACCACGCCCATCAGCAGCCGTCAACTTGCCGCTGACCTGCGAAGGGAGAGTGTGCGAAGGCCCACACAGGCGGGTGGGTTGCGGGACGTCAGGCCACGATCAGGTAGATGCCGTACGCCACCGCCGCCGTGCATGCCGTGAAGCAGGCGTACGCGCCGGTCGTCGCGAGGGTCGCGGAGTTGCCGTGGGCGGACGCCGACTCGCGCTTGGAGAGGCCGGCGATGCCGAGGGTGAAGAGGCCCACGAGGGCGACGGTGACGATGAGGCTGACTCCGAAGACGGAGCCGAGGGCTGCCCAATCGATCTTCATGCTGTTCGTTCCTTAGACCGTGGCGGTACGGGCGGGCTCGGTGTCCGGCTCTTCGACGGTGCCCGTCGGGGGCGGGGTGACGGCGGTGATGGCCGTGGTCACCACGTCGGCGGGCTCCTCGACCTCGTTGACGTTCGTGTGGTCGATCACCTGGCGGCGGGAGACCACCCAGATCGCGGCGCTGGACGCGACCAGGAAGACGGCGACGAACGCGGTGCCCCAGATACCGAAGGAGGTCACGTACTCCGCGATCGCGGCGACCAGAGCCGCGGCCGGCAGCGTCAGGCCCCAGGCGACGAACATCCGGGTGGCGGTGGACCAGCGGACCACACCGCCCTTGCGGCCGAGACCCGCGCCCATCACCGAGCCGGAGACCGAGTGCGTGGTGGACAGGGAGAAGCCGAGGTGCGAGGAGGCCAGGATGACGGTGGCCGCGCTGGTCTGGGCGGCGAAGCCCTGCTGCGGCTGGAGGTCGGTCAGGCCCTTGCCCATCGTGCGGATGATGCGCCAGCCGCCCAGGTACGTGCCGAGCGCGATCGCGAGACCGGCGGAGAGGATGACCCAGACCGGCGGGTCCGAGTCGGGGGCGACGGCGCCGCCGGCGACCAGGGCGAGAGTGATGATGCCCATGGTCTTCTGCGCGTCGTTGGTGCCGTGAGCCAGTGAGACGAGTCCTGCGGAGGCGATCTGACCCGTGCGGTAGCCCTTCTTGGCGGCTTCGCCGTTCGCGTTCCTGCCGAGCTTGTACGTCAGCCGGGAGGCGAGCATCGCGGCGAGGCCCGCGACCAGCGGGGCGGCGATCGCGGGGATCAGCACCTTGGTGACGAGGACGTCGCCGTGCACCGCGCCGACGCCGGCCGAGGCGATGGTGGCGCCGATCAGGCCGCCCATGAGGGCGTGCGAGGAACTGGACGGCAGGCCGACGAGCCAGGTCAGCAGGTTCCAGAGGATGGCGCCGACGAGCGCGGCGAAGATCACCTCGGGTTGTATGCCCTCTTCGTTGACCAGACCCTTGGAGATCGTGTTGGCGACCTCCACGGAGAGGAACGCGCCGACGAGGTTGAGTACGGCGGACATGGCCACCGCGGCCTTGGGCCGCATGGCGCCGGTCGAGATGGTGGTGGCCATCGCGTTGGCGGTGTCGTGGAAACCGTTCGTGAAATCGAACGCGAGGGCAGTGACCACCACTATCGCGAGGATCAGCGAGAAGTTCTCCATTTACCCGGTCTTCTATCGGACGTCAGCGGCTTGTGGACCGTAGGCAACCTGGATGAACGGAAGATGAACTTGACAGGACAGTGAGGTGTACCGAAACGGGGCGCCGCCCCTCCGGGTGTACCGGAGGGGCGGCGCGGGAGTCGAACTGATGCGGAGTGCTGGGCTCCGCTAGCCCTTGCTTCTAGCCCTTCGCGAACTTCTTGAGCCGGCTCATGGACCCGTTGAAGAGATTCTGGTCACCCGGCAGGCTCCCGCCGTTGTCGTACTGCCAGAACGTCCATGTCCTCCAGCCCGCCGGCAGCGACCCCGCCGACGAGCTGTAGCGGGCCAGCCAGAGCGCGTGGTTCGAGGCGAACGCGGAGCTGTTGCCGGTGCAGTTCTTCCACCAGTGCGTGGTGGTGTAGATCACCGGGCGACGGCCGGTCTGCCGCTTCACCTCGTTGCTGAACGACTTGATCCAGCCGACCATCTTGGCCTTGCTCAGGCCGTAGCACTTCTTCTTGCCGTACGGGTTGTACTCGATGTCGAGCGCGGGCGGCAGCGTCCAGCCGTCCGCTCGCCAGTCGCCTCCGTTGCGTACGAAGTACGCCGCCTGGGTCTTGCCCGACGACTTGTGCGGCAGTGCGAAGTGGTACGCCCCGCGGACCAGGCCCGCGTTGCGCGCGCCGTGGTACTGCTGGCCGTAATAGGGATTGCGGTACGTGTGGGACTCGGTCGCCTTCACATAGACGAACCTGGCGCCTTTGCTCTTCGCCTTCGACCAGTTGACGCTCTTCTGGTGCGAGGAGACGTCGTGCCCCTTGGGCTTGGCGGCTGCCGAGACCGGCATCTCGACGAGGGCGGTGGTGCCGATGGTCAGTGTCGCCACGGAGAGCACGGCGAAGCGGGCATGGCGACTACGGGACAGTTGGCGACTTCGGGACGGTTTGCGATCACGGGCCACAGTTCCCCCCGGAATGGCGGCGTGCACGACAAATCTCCCTGAGGGTATGGGAAGAACCGCGAAACTCCGTCGCTCGTCGGCCAATTGCTCCGGGCGGGCGTTCTGTTCGTATATGCGCCCTTTCGGAGGTGCGTGTTCCGCCCTAAAGTGCCCTCGCCCGCGCCGGGTCGGTGTACGTGGCTGGCAGGATCGCGGCATGGCTGAACAGCGGTGGGACGCGAGCGACGGGCGGGACGTGGCGGGGCAGGGCGCGCGGGACGCGACGGAACGGGCCTGGCGCGAGCTTGTGGCGACGGCCCGCCGGACGGTGTCCGAGGGTCTGGTCGTCGGTACGTCGGGCAATGTGTCGGTCCGGGTGGGGGACACCGTCCTGGTCACGCCGACCGGAGTCCCGTACGACGAACTCCGCCCGGAGGACGTCTGCGGGGTCGGTCTCGACGGCCGACAGGTGCTCGGTTCACTCGTTCCGACCAGCGAACTGCCCATGCATCTGGCGGTCTACCGCGCCACCGACGCCCGCGCCGTCGTCCACACGCACGCCGTGCACGCCACGGCCGTCTCCACGCTCGTCCCGGAGCTGCCGCTCATCCACTACATGGCCGCCGCGCTCGGCGGCCCGGTCCGCGTCGCCCCCTACGCGACCTACGGCACGGAAAAGTTGGCCGAGAACATGCTCCGGGCGCTGCAGAACCGCACGGCCTGCCTCCTCCAGAACCACGGCACCCTCACCTACGGCACCACCCTCCTCCAGGCCTACGACCGAACGGCCCAGCTGGAATGGATGTGCCGCCTGTGGCTGACGGCGTCGTCGCTTCCGGGCCACTCGCCGTCGCTGCTGAGCCCGGAGCAGGTGGCGGAAGTGGGGGAACGGTTGAAGGGGTACGGCCAGCCGTAACCGTCCCTGGCCCGTACTTTTCACGGGCCCCTTCGGCTGGCCGACAGCGCACTCCGTCGGGAGACTGGACCCGTGCGCACCGTGAAAGTGACGGCCGCGGCCGTCACCGCCGCCCTGGCCGCCGGAGCCGCCACCGTCGCGGCCGGCCGCTTCGCGAGCGACGCCGCCCTGAGGGCGTCGCCGGACAGACCGCTGCCCACCGAACCCCGGCTCACCGTGCACGCCACGGCCGCCGGGCAGATCACGCTCACCCGCGCCCTCGCCTCCCTGCGACCAGGCATGTACGGCCTGAGCGGCAACGGGAGCCACGCCGTCATCGGTACGGTCCTTCAGGCCGCCCCGCACCCCGCCGACACGGTCGTACGCCGACTGGAACGCGTCACCCACGGCACCCTGGAACCGGGTGACAAGGTGTGGTTCACCCCGAACGTGCACATCGGCGACCCGAGCACCGCGCTCGGCCTCGACCACACCGACGTCGACATCCCCGGCGAACTCGGCGCGCTGCCCGCCTGGTTCGTGCCCGGCGCCCGCGAGCCCTGGGTGATCACCGTGCACGGTCTGGGCACCACCCGCGAACACCCCATGAACGTCATGGAGTTGCTGCACCGCCTCCGCTTCCCCGTCCTCGACCTCGCCTACCGCGGCGACCTCGGCGCACCCCGCCCACCGGACGGCCTGAGCCACCTCGGCGAGACCGAGTGGCCCGACCTCGACGCGGCGATCCGCTACGCCGTGCGCTCCGGCGCCGAACAGGTCATCCTGTACGGCTGGTCCACCGGCGCCACCATGGCGGTGCGCGCCGCCGCGCATTCCGCGCTGCGCGACCGGATCTCCGGGCTCGTGCTGGACTCGCCCGTCCTCAGCTGGGAGGACACGCTGCGTGCCCTCGCCGCGGCCCGCCGCACGCCTGGTGCCCTGCTGCCGCTGGCCGTCCGCGCCGCCCAGGGCCGCACGGGCCTGCACGGCGACCGGATCCAGGGCGCGACCGACCCCGACCTGCTCAAGGTGCCGGTGCTCGTCCTGCACGGTCCGGATGACGCGGTCGCCCCCTGGGCGCACTCCCGCCGCCTCGCCGACCGCCGCCCCGACCTGGTCACCCTGCACACCGTCCGGAACGCTCCGCATGGCGCCATGTGGAACGCCGACCCGGCCGGTTACGAAGAGGCCCTGCGCCGCTTCCTCACTCCGCTGATGTAGCCCTCGCCTCCCCCCTCCTTCCTGTTCCTTCCTGCTCCTTTCTGGCTTCCGGTTGGCCCCGAAGCGCCTGGTGGTTCGGGGCCTGCGAGCGCCCGTGAAGCCCGGTGCGTTGGCCTCCCCTGTCGCCCTCCGCGACATTCCGTTTGGGTTTTCGGACCGTCAACCGGAAGACTGCCCCCGTGACGTCCCGTATCCCGCGCGACTCCAGGCTCCGACTCGTCCGCTCACGACCCCTGGCCGCCGCACCCCGAGCGATGAACCAGCGGCGTACGCGCCGACCCGCACCGCGCCCGCCCGAGGGCACCCCGGCACCCGCGGAGCTGGCCCGTATGGCGCGCGCCCAGCTCGCCGGCGCGGCCCGTGTCGCCCGCTGGGCCGACGCCGCGCTGAGCCCTGGCCGGGACCGCGACGGCACGACCCCCGACGGCACGGGCACGCTCTCCGAGACCTCCGCCCAACAGGCGGCCGGCGACCTGGCCCTGACTCCGGCTCAGGTCCGCGCGGACTGGGACACCGCACGTCTCGCGGGCCTCATCGAGGTGCACGGCGACAGCGCACGCCCCGGCTGGCGGCTGCGCGCCTGGAACCGCGACGACAGCGCCGTACTCCGCGGCTGGGTCGCCCTCTTCGACGCCTGGTCGCTCGCCTGCCCGGAGCCCGAGGACCAGGAGCACGCGGCCGTCGCCGAAGTCGTCTCCGCGATGCCCCAAGTGCTCTCCTTCCTCCAGCTCTCGGCCGGCCCCGTCCCCGTCACCCAACTCCTCGACCTGCTCGAACAACGCGTCACGGAACTGCGCACCGAGCGCTGCGAGATCCCCTACGGACCGCAGCCCGAACCTGTCGAGGACCCGGCCCAGGACACCCCGCTGGCGCCCCTGCTCGACTGGGCCCTGCACGCCCTCGCCTCCGTGGGTGCCCTCACCTGCGACGACGGCCAGGCCACGCTCACCCCGCTGGGCAGTTGGGCGGTGTGGGTCAAGCTGGAGCAGATCTGCGTCGCCGCGCAGAGCCCCGCCGGGAACATCGAGCAGCCGGCCGAGGACATGCTCCGCGGCTGCGCCCAGCTGCGTCCGAACGCGGCCCGTGCCGAATACCGCGCCTGGCTCGCCGCCCGCCCCGTCGGCAGCGCCGTCACCGAACTCCTCGACGCCGCCCGTGGCGAGGACGCCCTGCTGCGCGGGCTCGCCTTCGAAGCGCTGCGCGTCGTCGGCGCCCCCGCCGAGCCGGACGTACGCGCCGTCGTCGACGAGGTCCACCTGCGTCCGTACGCCCTGCTGTGGCTCGCCGTGCACGACGGTCACGATCCCGAGGACGCCCACGAGATCCTCACCCGCGAAGAGGCCACCTGGCTGTGGGTGGACACCGCCGCGGCCGTCGCCGACCACGGCGAAGCCCCGCTGCTCGTACGGCACTTGGAGTCCGCGGTGCAGCCCACCGTGCCCGCGCTCCTCGACGAGGTCCGCGCCGTCGGCCACCCCCGCACCGTGCAGGTCCTGGTGGCACTCGCCGCCGCTCACCCCGACCCGGCCCTGGCCAGGGCCGTACGCCGCGCCGCCTTCCAGGTGCACACCGGAGGCAACTGAGAGCGTCGGCCGAAGGGCAGGCGGGGCGTCAGGCCTGTATCTCGGGGGCGTATGTGCCGAAGCTCCAGATATTGCCCTCGAGGTCACGGGCCATGTAGTCCCGCGATCCGTAGTCCTGGTCCGTCGGGGGCATGAGGATCTCCGCCCCGTGGTCGACGGCCCGCTGGTGGTGTGCGTCGACGTCGTCCACGACGACATACACCCCGGTGTGCGTCGAGCCCTTCATCGCCTCGTCGAAACGGCCGCCGCGGCCCCTGGAGCCGAGCATCACCGCGCCGTTGCCCTGCACCAGCTCCGCGTGCAGCACCGTGCCGCCCTCGCCCTCGTACACCGACGCCTCGATGAAGCCGAAGGCCTCCGTGAGCTGCCTGATCGCGGCCTTCGCGTCCCCGTACAGCAGCGTCGGAAAGATGCTCGGGCGTCCGCCCACCGTGCCCGCCATGGCCACCACTTCCTCTCGCCTCGTCGCCGGATGAACCTGCTGAATGTGACCTGTTCCTCAGTCTTGCACCCGGCACTGACATCGCCCTCGGAGCCGGAATCCCCCGGGAGACCTTCGGGGCAGCGAACTGCCGGGCCGCAAAGGTGACGTAGAACATGCGCGCGCAGAAAAACTGCTTGCAAGCCCCCGTTAGACTGGCCCCATGGCCATTCTCCTCGCGCATTAGACGGCGTGATCGCCCCGCCCGTCGCCCGCCACCACCCTTCCAAGGGCGCGCTACGCGCGGAACCACCTCATTCGCCCACCCCGTCATCGACCCTGCCCTGGAGTCTGTCCGTGATTTCCGCCTCTGGTATCGAGCTGCGCGCCGGTGCCCGCATCCTCATCGAGTCCGCCACCTTCCGCATCGCCAAGGGTGACCGCATCGGCCTGGTCGGCCGCAACGGCGCGGGCAAGACCACGCTCACCAAGGTCCTCGCAGGTGAGGGCATGCCGGCCGCGGGTACCGTCACCCGCTCCGGCGAGGTCGGCTACCTCCCGCAGGACCCGCGTACCGGCGACCTCGACATGCTCGCCCGCGACCGCATCCTGTCCGCACGCGGCCTGGACACCCTGATCCGCAAGATGCGCGACAACGAGCAGCGCATCGCCAACGGCACGGGTGCCACGCGCGAGAAGGCGCTCAGGCAGTACGAGCGCCAGGAGACGGAGTTCCTCACCAAGGGCGGCTACTCCGCCGAGGCCGAGGCCGCCACCATCGCCGCCGCGCTCAACCTGCCGGACCGGGTGCTAGGCCAGCCCCTGCATACGCTCTCCGGCGGTCAGCGCCGCCGTATCGAGCTGGCCCGCATCCTCTTCTCGGACGCGGACACCCTGCTCCTCGACGAGCCGACGAACCACCTCGACGCCGACTCGATCGTCTGGCTGCGCGACTACCTGAAGACCTACCGCGGCGGCTTCATCGTGATCTCCCACGACGTCGAACTCGTCGACACAGTCGTCAACAAGGTGTTCTACCTCGACGCCAACCGCTCCCAGATCGACGTCTACAACATGGGCTGGAAGCTGTATCAGCAGCAGCGCGAGGCCGACGAGAAGCGCCGCAAGCGCGAGCGGCAGAACGCCGAGAAGAAGGCTTCCGCCCTCCACTCGCAGGCCGACAAGATGCGCGCCAAGGCCACCAAGACCGTCGCCGCGCAGAACATGGCCCGCCGTGCCGACAAGCTGCTGGCCGGCCTGGAGGCCGAGCGCAAGTCCGACAAGGTCGCCAAGCTGCGCTTCCCCGAGCCCGCGCCCTGCGGCAAGACGCCGCTCACCGCCGAGGGCCTGTCGAAGTCGTACGGCTCCCTGGAGATCTTCACCGATGTCGACCTGGCCATCGACAAGGGTTCGCGCGTCGTCATCCTCGGCCTCAACGGCGCTGGAAAGACCACTCTGTTGAGGCTTCTCGGCGGTGTGGAGAAGCCCGACACCGGCCAGGTCACCGAGGGCCACGGCCTCAAGCTCGGCTACTACGCGCAGGAGCACGAGACCCTCGACCCGGACCGCACGGTGCTGGAGAACATGCGCTCCGCGAACCCCGACCTCGACCTCGTCGAGGTACGCAAGACCCTCGGCTCGTTCCTGTTCTCCGGCGACGACGTCGACAAGCCGGCCCGGGTCCTCTCCGGCGGCGAGAAGACCCGCCTCGCGCTCGCCACCCTCGTGGTGTCGTCCGCGAACGTCCTCCTCCTCGACGAGCCGACCAACAACCTCGACCCGGCCAGCCGCGAGGAGATCCTCGGCGCCCTGCGCACCTACAAGGGCGCCGTCGTCCTCGTCACGCACGACGAGGGCGCGGTCGACGCGCTCCAGCCGGAGCGGATCATCCTGCTGCCCGACGGCGTCGAGGACCTGTGGGGCGCGGACTACGCGGACCTCGTCGCCCTCGCCTGAGGCTCCTTGCGATCCGTATGGCCCGCGCGGCCGCTGCCCTGGAAGCCCGGGCCGGGGGCAGCGGTGCTTGATCGAAAGACTGATCAACTGCGTATGGATCATTCGGCTCATGCGTGATCCATCATCTGTGTGAGATCTCCTCGTACCGAGGTGTGTCGTACATCGATTTCGCGGCCGGGCCCTCGGCCCGCAAAAGCCCGGCCGCCCCGCTCCGCTGACCTGGACCTTCACCGGTGAACCCGTTCGGCCGTACGGACACGGCCGTCCGGAACTCTGGATTCCGGTCGTGAGGAAGACCTCCCGCGACTCAAAGCTTGTCCTACGGACCTTGCCGAATGGGTGGCCAGGAAGCTCTTGAGGGGTGATCATGAGAAGTCCAGAGCGCACTTCCCATGAGGAGGCACGGGTGGCCGAGACTCTGAAGAAGGGCAGCCGGGTGACCGGCGCCGCGCGCGACAAGCTCGCGGCAGACCTGAAGAAGAAGTACGACTCCGGTGCGAGCATCCGGGCACTGGCCGAGGAGACCGGCCGCTCGTATGGCTTCGTCCACCGGATGCTCAGCGAGTCGGGAGTCACGCTTCGAGGGCGTGGCGGAGCGACGCGCGGTAAGAAGGCCGCGTCGGCCTGAAGCCGGGCGCTTCTCGTTCTCCGACGGTGGCCACCCGGTCGGTCCGGTGACGGACCGGGTGGTTACTGTGCAGTCACTTAAGGGTGCCCTCGTAAGGCACCCACTCTGACCGCACCCATCGGAGGCGCCCCATGGCTTCGCTCGACCCGGTACTCGACAAGGACGGCGTACGGCTCACCGTCGACGAGGCGATCGCCACGGTGACGCTGACCAACCCGGCCAAGCGCAATGCGCAGAGCCCCGCCCTGTGGCGGGCGCTGGCCGAGGCCGGGCGGCTGCTGCCGGGCACCGTTCGCGTTGTCGTGCTGCGCGCGGAGGGCAAGTCCTTCTCCGCGGGGCTCGACCGGCAGGCGTTCACGCCCGAGGGGTTCGAGGGCGAGCCGTCGTTCATCGAACTCGCGCGCGGTTCCGATGCCGAGCTCGACGCGACGATCGCCGGGTACCAGGAGGGTTTCACCTGGTGGCGGCGCAGCGACATCGTGTCCATCGCCGCTGTGCAGGGGCATGCCATCGGGGCGGGCTTCCAGCTTGCGCTCGCCTGCGATCTGCGCGTTGTCGCGGACGATGTGCAGTTCGCCATGCGGGAGACCAGTCTGGGGCTCGTGCCCGACCTCACGGGGACGCATCCGCTGGTGGGGCTGGTCGGGTATGCCCGGGCGCTGGAGATCTGCGCGACGGGGCGGTTTGTGCCGGCCGAGGAGGCGGTGAGTACTGGGCTTGCGAACCTTGCTGTGCCTGTGGGGCAGCTTGATGACGCGGTGCGGGATCTGGGGGCGGCGTTGGTGGCTGCGCCGCGGGATGCGCTGGTCGAGACCAAGGCGTTGCTTCAGGGTGCCGTTGACCGTACGTACGAGGACCAGCGGGTCGCGGAGCGTGCGGCGCAGGCTCGGCGGCTGCGGGACCTTGCTGGGGTCGGCGACTAAGCGCTCCGCTGGGGGCGCGGTTTGAAGCTGCGGGTGCGTTGTGGCTGGTCGCGCCGTTCCCCGCGGGGTGCCTCCGGCGGTTGGGCGGCTGCGGGTGCGTGGTGGCTGGTCGCGCCGTTCCCCGCGCCCCTGGGTGCGTGGTGGGTCGGGGCCGTGGGCCGGTGCGTCAGCCCGTCGCAGGGCGGGCGTACGGCCCTGGGCTGGTACAGGGTCCTGGTTCTCCGAGACAGAACCTAAGCGACGGGCATAGGACGCACCGGCCCACGGCCCCTCCCGCCGGTGGGAGGCTGCGGGTGCGTGGGGGTGCGGGCTTTCAGCGAAAAGGGCGCTCCTAGCCTGGCATGCTCAGGCCCTGATCCTTGTGATCAGTACCGCCACTGACGGGTGGTCCGGGAGTGCCTCGCTCGCTGCACCTCGGACCTCGCGGGCCACGTCCAGGGTTCGCCGGTTCGCGTGGGCCTCGAGCTCCACGCGGACGTGACGGCGCGGCAGGGCAGCTTCACCTGCGCGCTCCTCGATGTGCACCGCGTGGCCCAGGCCGGCGAGTGTGCCGGTCAGGCGGGCTACCCCTGGGACAGCCAAGGCTGCGGCGGCTACTCGGGACTCGTCGTCGTCCCGTTGCCGCTCAGGCTCGGGTTCCCTGGTCTGCTGCTCGTCATCAGGGCGTGCGTCGGGCTCGTCGCCCTCCTCCAGCAACCCCGTCACCCGTAGATCCACCTCCGTGACCGTCAGCCCGAGCCGCTCCGTCGCCGCCTCGGCGAGAGCGGCTCGCAGGCGGGACGCGAGGGTGGGGAGGGGTTCGCCGGTTGTGAGGGTGGCCGTGAACTCGCCGCTGATCCGCAGCGGGCCGGGCGGCAGCGCGCTCGGCGGAGGCGGTACGGCTGCCTCGTACGTCTGGTCCGGCTCGGCGAGTGCGAGCCGGAGCGTGCCGAGGTGTACGCCGGGTACATGGCGTGCGGCGCGGCGCAGTACGGAGTCGGCCGCCCTCTCCGTGATCCAGGCGCCGTCGCGCGGGCCGCCCAGGGGCACGATTCTGCCGAGGCCGAGTTGGTGTCGTACGCTCACCCGTCTCCCACCACCGCCCTATTCGAAGGCGCTTCGCGCCGCCCTTCATTCTTAGCCCACCGGTCCGTCATTGCTCCAGCCTGCCGCATCCCCGGCGCGCAGCCGGGGAACCCCGCTTAGTGTGGGCGATGGAGGTCAAATGGAGGCCAATCGGAAGGGACACGGCGATGACCGACATGACTCAGCGGAAGCCGGAAACTCCCGAGGGCGAGCAGCAGCCGGACGCCCAGCAGCCCCGGAAGACCGGCATGACCAAGCGCGGCGGAGGCGACCCGGCCACCCGGGGGCGTACCACCATCGCGGACGGTGTGGTCGAGAAGATCGCCGGACTCGCCGCCCGCGACGTCCTAGGCGTGCATGCGATGGGCAGCGGGCTCTCCCGGACCTTCGGTGCCGTACGCGACCGGGTTCCCGGCGGTTCGAGATCGGCCACGCGGGGCGTCAAGGCCGAGGTCGGCGAGGTGCAGACGGCACTCGACCTGGAGATCGTCGTCGACTACGGCGTATCCATCAGGGATGTCGCCAGTGCCGTACGGGAGAACGTGATCACGGCCGTCGAGCGCATGACGGGGCTCGAGGTCGTCGAGGTCAATATCGCGGTGAGCGACGTCAAACTGCCGGAAGAAGAGGACGAGGAGCCGGAGCCCCGGCTTCAATGACGCCACACCACTGATGACTCACTGAGGGCCTCGCACCAGTGACCTGCTGAGGAGCGCACCAATGAGCATGGCCGTGATCGGCATGATCGCCGGAATGGCGCTGGGTTTCGCCGGGTACTTCGGCGGCTTCGGTGCCTTTCTCCTGGTGGCGGCGCTGGGCGCCGTCGGCTTCGTCGTGGGCCGGTTCCTGGAGGGGGACCTGGAAGCCGGTGACTTCTTCCGTAGCCGTGACAACCGGCGGCGGTGACGCACGTGACCGGTGAGCCCGCCGCGGCCGGAGCACCCATCCGGTCCGGCAGCCTCGGCCGGACCGTCGCACCGGCCGAGCGCGGTGCGACCCGCATCGCCGACCGGGTCGTCGCGAAGATCGCCGCGCAGGCGGCACGTGAGGCCCTGGACGTGCTGCCTCCGGACGCCGGGCCGCCGCACGCCACCGTCGTCGTCCACCACGACGTCGCCCGGGTCCGGGTCGGCCTCGAACTCGACTACCCCTCCGACATCGGCGCCCAGTGCGCCGCCGTGCGTCGCCAAGTCACACAGCGGGTAAGGATGTTGGCGGGTATGGAGGTGCCCGAGGTCGCCGTCCAGGTGGAGCGCCTGCACTCCGCGCAGGCACGCGGCGCGGCACAGGGGAGGACCCAATGAGCGAGTCCCAGGGCTCCGAGAGCACCCGTCAGCTGCCCGTCATCGAGAAGGCGGCCGAGAGCGAACTCGGCCAGTCCGCGTCCGCGGCGGCGTACGACCCGCTGCCCACCTCCGACGCCGCGGAGGACGGGGACGGTCGCTTCTGGTCTGTACGTCGTGTCCCCGCGGGCATCCTCGCGCTGCTGGTCCTGGCCGGCGCGGGCCTCCTGCTGTACGACGTCGTCGCCGTGCGCTTCGACCGGCCCGCCATGGCGTGGCGCAGGTCCCTCGCGCGGGAGCTCGCCGAGCGGCCCCTCGACGACACCTGGGTGCTCGTCGGCGCCGGCGTCGCCGCTGCTCTCGGCGTCTGGCTGCTCGTGCTCGCCGTGACGCCCGGCCTGCGGGACGTACTGCCGATGCGTCGCCCGCACGCCGACGTACGGGCCGGCCTGCATCGGGGCGCCGCCGCCATGGTGCTGCGCGACCGGGCCATGGAGGTCTCCGGGGTGCGCTCGGTACGGGTCCGGGTGGGGCGTACGAAGGTCGACGTGCGGGCGGTGTCGCACTTCCGTGAACTCGACGACGTACGCGCCGACTTGGACACCGCGCTCGCCGACGGCATCAAGGGACTCGGGCTGGCCCGGCGGCCCGCCCTGTCGGTGCATGTCGCGCGGCCGAGCGGGAAACGGAAGGGGTGACGGCCGGTGCTGAGGATCGTGAACCGTGTTCTGGTGGGGCTCGCGGGCCTGCTCCTGGTCGTGGGCGGCGGCTCCGTGCTCGCCGTGGGCCTCGGCCTCGATCCGCCCTCGTGGTGGGTCCATGACGGGCAGCGGGACGTGCTGCTGAGCGATGCGGACCGTACGCGCTGGCGGGACGACGGCTGGTGGTGGCCCACCGTCATCGCCGTACTCTCCGTCGCCGTGCTGCTCGCCGTGTGGTGGCTGACGGCGGTGCTGCGACGGCGCCGGCTCGCCGAGGTGCTCGTCGACACCGGCGACGGCGAGGGCGCGTTGCTGCGCGGGCGGGCCCTGGAGGGCGTACTGGCCGGTGAGGCGGGCGCGCTGGACGGCGTGCAGCGCGCACAGGCGGCGCTGACCGGCCGGCGCAGCACCCCTCAGGCGCGGGTCCAGTTGCTCCTCGAACCGCACGCCGACCCCGGCGACGCACTCCACCGCCTGACGACTCAGGCCCTCGCCCACGCCAGGGACTCCGCCGGCCTGGCCTCGCTGCCCGCGCAGGTGCGCCTGCGCGGGGTCAAGCACCGGGCGGAACGGGTGACTTGAGTACGAAGCCCGGCCAGAAGCCCTGGACTCCGTACCCCTAGAAGCCGCGTCGCGCCCCGCCGTCCACCGGCAGCATGATTCCCGTGAGGTACGACGCCGCCGGTGACAGGAGGAAGGCGGCCGTCCGCCCGAACTCCTCCGGCGTGCCGTACCGACGGAGCGGAATCCGCGCCTCGTTGGCCGCGCGGGTGGCCTCCGGGTCGGGGGACAGGCCGTCGAGCTGGCGCATGCGATCCGTGTAGATACGGCCCGGAAGCAGGCCCACGACGCGGATGCCGCGCGGGCCGAGCTCGTCCGAGAGCGACTTGGCGAAGCCCGCGAGGCCCGGGCGCAGGCCGTTGGAGATGGTCAGGCCCGGGATCGGCTCGTGCACCGAACCGGAGAGCACGAAGCCGATGACCCCGCCCTCGACCAGCTCCGCGGCAGCCGCGCGGGCCAGCCGGACCGCGCCCAGGAAGACGGACTCGAACGCCGACTGCCACTGCTCGTCCGTGTTGTCGGCGGCGAAGCCGGGCGCCGGGCCGCCGACGCTGATCAGGATGCCGTCGAAGCCGCCGAAGCGCTCGCGCGCGGCCGCCATCAGGTTCGCCGAGGCCGCGGGGTCGGCGTTGTCGACGGCGACTCCGTGGGCGTTCGGGCCGAGTGCCGCGGCGGCCTCGGCCACCGTCTTCTCGTCCCGGCCCGTGATGATCACCTTCGCGCCGTCGGCGAGGAGTTCCCGCGCGGAGGCGTTGCCCAGGCCGCGGGTGGCCCCGGTGACGACGTAGACACGGTCCTTCAGTCCAAGATCCATGCCCCTATCCTGCCCCCTCCTCGCCGAACAAGGTGAGGGCGGTGCCCACCAAGCCGATATGACTGAACGCCTGCGGGAAGTTGCCGAGCTGACGGCCCCCGACGGGGTCGTACTCCTCGGACAGCAGCCCCACGTCGTTGCAGAGCGCGAGCAGGCGCTCGAACAGCTCGCGCGCCTCTTTCGTACGCCCCGTCAGATGCAGCGCGTCCGCGAGCCAGAACGAGCAGACCAGGAACGCGCCCTCACGGCCCGGCAGCCCGTCGATCAGCGTCTGCTCCGAGGAGTACCTGCGCAGAAAGCCGTTGTGCGCGAGCTCGTCGCGGATCGCGTCGATCGTGCCGGTCACCCGCGGATCGTCCGGCGGCAGAAAGCCGATACGGGGGATGAGCAGCAGCGAGGCGTCCAGTTCGCGGGAACCGTAGGACTGCGTGAAGGTGTTCCGCTCCGGGTCGTAGCCGCGCTCGCACACCTCGCGGTGCACCTCGTCGCGCATCGCGCGCCAGTGGTCCGGGTCGCCGGGCAGGCCGGGGTTCTCCTCCAGGGCCCGGGCGGTGCGGTCGGCGGCCACCCACGCCATGATCTTCGAGTGGACGAAGTGGCGGCGCGGACCGCGTACCTCCCACAGCCCCTCGTCGGGCCTGCGCCAGTTCGAGCGCAGGAACTCCATCAGGGCCTCCCGCAGCCGCCACATGTGCGGCTTGGTCGGCAGGCCCGCGCGCAGCGCCAGCGCCAGGGAGTCGATGACCTCGCCGTACACGTCGAGCTGCAACTGACGTACGGCGTCGTTGCCGACCCGGACCGGACCCGTGCCGCGGAACCCGGGCAGCCACGGCAGCTCGTACTCGGGGATCCGCCGCTCGCCCGCGAGCCCGTACATGATCTGCAGATCCGCCGGGTCGCCCGCCGCCGCGCGCAGCAGCCAGTCGCGCCAGGCCTCCGCCTCCTCCTGGTAGCCGCAGGCCAGCAGCGCGCCCAGGGTGAGCGTGGAGTCGCGCAGCCAGCAGTGGCGGTAGTCCCAGTTGCGTACGCCGCCGATCTCCTCCGGGAGCGAGGTGGTGGGCGCCGCGACGATGCCGCCGGTCGGCGCGTACGTGAGGGCCTTGAGGGTGATCAGGGAGCGGACGACCGCGTCCCGGTGCGGGCCCCGGTAACGGCAGCGGGCCGCCCACGCCCGCCAGTCGTCGACGCTGGAGGCCAGCGCGTCGTGCGGGTCGACGAGCGGGGGGCGCGGCTCGTGCGAGGGATGCCAGGTCATCACGAAGGCGACCTTTTCGCCCTCGGCGACCGTGAACTCCGAGTGCGTGCCGTAGTCCTTGCCCCAGGTGCGCACTTTGGGTTCGCTGCGCAGCCACACCGAGTCCGGGCCCGCCACGGCCACCCGATGGCCGTCGGACTTGCGCATCCACGGCACGATCGAGCCGTAGTCGAAGCGCAGCCGCAGTGTGCTGTGCATGGTCACGCGGCCCTTGAGCCCCTCGACGACGCGTACGACGTCGGGGGCGCGGTCGCGCTGCGGCATCAGGTCGGTGACGCGTACCGTCCCGTCGGCGGTCTCCCACTCCGTGTCGAGCACGAGCGACTGAGGCCGGTACGCCCGCCGCGTGCAGGCCCCCGCCCCCTTCGGCGCGAGCCTCCAGTGACCGTTCTCCTCGTCCCCCAGCAGCTTCGCGAAGCAGGCCGCCGAGTCGAACCGGGGCAGGCACAGCCAGTCGATCGATCCGTCCCGCCCGATCAGGGCGGCGGTCTGGTGGTCGCCGATCAGCGCGTAGTCCTCGATGGCGGGGACGGCCTCGTCCGCCTCCTCGGCTTCGCGGGGCACGTCGGACCCGTCGGATGCGCCGGGCTCGTTCGATGCGTGCACGGGTGGTGGGTTCCCGTGACGTCGGGTGACCAATCCCGGCGGGTGCCGCCGGGTCGGCGGTTACGGCTATACGGCGGCCGGTGTCGCCTCCGGCGCTTCCGCCTTCGCCGTGGCCTCCGCCCGGTCCCGGCGCTCACGGCGGACCAGGATCACCCAGCCGACGGGGACGCCCGCGGCGAAGAGCCACCACTGGATGGCGTACGCGTAGTTCAGTGCGGCGTCCTCGTTGCCGGGCCTGCCGATCAGCTCCGGGGTGTTGCCCTTCGGCGCGGGTGCTGTCTGCACGATGAAGCCGCCGAGCACCTGCTCGCCGAGGCGGCGGGCCTCCTGCTCGCTGTTGATCAGCATGATCTGCCGGTCCGGCAGCCCTTCGAGGTTCTTGATGCCGCTCGCCGCGGTCGTCTCGTCGGGCATGAGCCGCCCGGTGACGGTGATCTCGCCGCGGGGCGGTGCGGGGATCTTGGGGAACGCCGTCTGGGTCGGGGCCCCGGGGATCCAGCCTCGGTTGACGAGCAGGACCTTGCCGTCGTGGAGGACGAAGGGGGTCAGGACGTGGTAGCCGACCTCGTCGTCGGAGTTGGTGCGGCGGCGGACGACGACCTCGTCGTCGGTGGCGAAGCGGCCCTTCGCGGTCACGCTGCGGTACCGCTCGTCGGTGGTGACGGTGTGTCCGGGGGAGGTGAGCTTCTCCACGGGCACCGGCTTGGCGTCCAGCGCCTCGGAGACCAGCTGGTTCCGGGCGGTGCGCTCCTCGTAGCGGTGCATCTGCCAGATACCCAGCCTGATCATCGTGGGGATGAGGAGGAGGGCGGCCAGCGTGAGGATCACCCACTGCCGGGACAACAGGAAGCGGTACACCCCATTGACGTTACCTCGCATGAATCGGCCCTCGACGGGAGGGTCCCGCCGAGGGCTGTGTCGATCGTGCGCCTGCGGAGCGCTACAGCCGGTGTCGAGGGCGCGACCGTGCTCAGCCCTCCTTCGTCGGGCCTCCGCGCTCCCCCCAGACTTCGTCCGGGGGACCCCCACGCGCCCTCGACACCGTCGCGCTCCTCCGGCGCACCGAACGTGCGCAAAGGGCGCCTCATACTTTGTCGATGATCCCCACCTTCCCCTCCGAGCGGGCGCAGTGCGCCCCGCAGAACCACTGGCCTCCGACCTCGACTCCCTGGCCGATGATCTGGACGCGACAGTGCTCGCAGATGGGTGCCATACGGTGGATGGCGCAGGCGAAACAGTCGAAGACGTGAATCGCGCCCTGCGCGTGCACCTCGAAGGACATCCCGTAGTCGTTTCCGCAGACCTCGCAACGTGCCATGCGCCACAGGGTGGGCCGCCGCGACGGCACGGGCGAGCGGCCGCGGGGCGAGTCGCCCGCCAATCACCCGTACGCCCCGTCACGCTCTAGGCCGGCTCCACATCCAGAAGCAGCTGTCCGAAGGCCGCCTCGTCGACGACCGGTGTGCCGAACTGGCGGGCCTTGACCGCCTTGGACGTACCGGAGTCCGGGTCGTTCGTGACGAGGAGGCTGGTGAGCCGGGACAGGCTCGTCGCGACATGCAGTCCGGCGTCGACGGCCCGGTCCTCCAGGAGCTCGCGGTCGACGGAGGTGTCCCCGGAGAACGCGATCCGCATGCCCTGCTTGAGCGGCTTGCCCGGTTCGTATCGGCCCGGGTTGGGGTAGGGGCACGCGGGCCGCTTGCGGGAAGGGCGCCAACTCCCGGGCCCGTAACCGCCGTAGCCCCCACCGCCGGACGGCCGGCTGCTGCGCGGCGCGGATCCGTCCGCCCACTCCGTGAGCGGCCGGCACTCCAGCAGAGGCAGCCGCAGACCGTCGCGCGCGGCGGCGTGCAGGCTCGGCCGGAACGCCTCGGCGAGCACGCGCGCGTCGTCCAGCGCGTGGTGCGCGCGCTGCTGTACGACGCCGAAGTGCGCGGCGAGCGACTCCAGCTTGTGGTTGGCCAGGGGCAGGCCCAGCTCCTTGGAGAGCGCGATGGTGCACAATCGCTGCCGGACCGGCGCCTCGCGCTCCGCGCGCGCGTACTCCCGCGCGATCATCGACCAGTCGAAGACGGCGTTGTGCGCGACGAGCACCCGGCCGTCGAGCCGGGCCGCGAACTCCTCGGCGATGTCCGGGAAAAGGGGTGCCCCTTCGAGCGCCTCGCTCGTCAGACCGTGGATCCACACCGGCCCGGGATCCCGCTCTGGATTGACCGTCGTGTACCAGTGGTCCTCGACCTCGCCGCGCGCGTCCAGCCGGTAGACCGCGGCCGACACTATGCGGTCGTCGCGGGCCAGGCCGGTGGTCTCCACGTCGACCACCGCGTATCCCTGCGGATACGCGGCCGGCCACGAGGCTGCGGACGCTGCGGTCGTACGGTCTTCGAGCATGGTCACCGAGGATAAAGGGCACGACTGACAGCCCGTTCGCCGGAGTCCGCTCTTCCGGCCCTCGAGCCGCCGGAGTCTGCCGGCGCCGAGGAAGTGGCCGATCCGGTCTCGGAGACGGTCACGGGGACGATCGTGTGAGCCCAGGCCGCCGCGAGCGCCACGCGCGCGTGCGCGGTCACCAGCGAATCGGCACCGGCAGCGCCGTAAGCACGGCGGACACCGCGACCACCGCCCCCAGGGCGACGACCTCCGCACGGGCGGGGGAGTAGGCGCTGAGCGGGTCGGCGGCCCTGCGCAGACGCCGCCGTGCGCACAGGGCGAGGACGGCGACGGCGGCCACGAGGAGCAGCTTGGCGAGCAGGGTGCGCCCGTACGCCGTTGTCGTCAGCTGTTCCAGGACCGTGCCGGCCGGCATCCGGCGCAGGGTGCTGCCCACGCCCGTCATGGTGATCGCGGCGAACAGAACGGCCGCCACGCGCGCGTAGAGCCCGAGAAGCGCGGCGCCCGCCTCCGGGTCACGCCAGCGCCGCAGCAGGCGCAGAACGTGCAGCAGGCCGCCCGCCCACAGGGCCGCGCACGTCACATGAACGAGCGTCAGGCCCGAGCCGAGCAGTGGGCTGTACTCCGTGGTGGGATGGGCCCGCAGCGCCTCCGCGACGGCCACCGCGGCGAGCGGCCACACCTGGGTCGCCGGGCGCCGGGACAGGGCGCACAGGCCCGCCACGACGAACGCGTTGACCTCCAGGAGCGCGAGCACGCCGTCCCGGGTCTCGTACAGGCCGCCGATGTCCATGTCGGAGAAGCGACGCGGCAGCAGGTTGCCGGTGGCCACGACCGAGGCGAGGCCGAGCGCGGCGACGAAGCCGGCGGCCGCCGCGGCAGGGGCCCAACTGCGGGGCGTGTCGTCCAGGGGAGCGCCCGGCACACGGCGGGCCAGCCGGGCGGCGAACAGTTCGCCCGCCGAGACGCACACCGCCGCGAACAGGACCGTACGCAGCAGGGCGACCTCCTCGCCGGCGGGTGCGGCGGCCTCGCCCGTGCCGCGCAGGGCGGTGGGTGGCCCGAGCAGCGGGATCAGCGCGGCGAGGCCCACCAGGGCGATGGCGGCGACGGCCCGTCGGCCTCCGGCCGCGGTCGCCCGGGCGGCGCCGACCTCACCGCCCGCGTCGGCACTCGGTCTTATCGAACTCACCTCAGGATCTTCACCAGTCGTTCAGATCCGGGCAAGCCCTGGAGAACAACTGGTGCGGAACAACATTCCATCCCTGCATACGCCTCCGGCCGCCCGTACGACTCAGCGCCACCGGCCGCCCGCGGCGGCCTCTCGAACCGACCACCGCGTACGAGAGCCGGGCGACCCCTGGGTCGCCCGGCTCAACTCCCCGCAGGGAGGCACTGCTTGGTCTGCTACTTCGTCACCGCGTCCAGCGCGTCGGCGGTGCCCCAGCCATAGAACCCGTTGCGGTTCTTGCCGCCCTCGCAGACCGCGTCGATCTTGCCGTCGCCGTCGATGTCGTACGGGTCGGTGCACGGTGTGGCGTCGGCCTCGGCGTACAGGAGGGCCTTCACCAGTGCCGCCGGGGCGTACGGGTGCGTCGACTTGATGAGCGCGGCCACGCCCGCGACGTGCGGGGAGGCCATCGACGTACCGGCCATGTAGCCCCACTTGCCGCCGGGCACCGGGCCCAGGATGAGGCCGCTGGTGGCGGGCGGGGCCGGGGTCTGGAACGCCGTCGAGTCGCCGCCGGGAGCGGCGATGTCGATGACGCCCAGGCCGTGGTTGGAGAAGGACGACTTGAGGCCCTTCGCGCCGGTCGCCGCGACCGTGACGACACCCGGCAACTGGGTCGGGATGTCAAGGCACTCGGACGGGTCGATCACGCGGTCCGAGGGCGTGGAGTCGTTCGGCGAGATCGTGTCGGTGATCTCGTCCGCCGCGAGGTCGTTGTTGTCGTTGCCCGCCGCAGCGACGTTGACCACACCCTTCCTCTCGGCGTACCGCGTGGCCCGCGAGTGGGCCTCGACGAGGGCCTTCTGGTCCGGGTCGTTCGTGCAGTTGAAGAGCCACGGGTCGGTGAAATAGCTGTTGTTGGTGACGTCCACACCGTGCTCCGCCGCCCACATGAAGCCGCAGACGACGGCTTCCGTGTAGAAGAACCCGTCCGGGTTGGACACCTTGATGCCGGAGACCTTCACGCCCGGCGCGACACCCGTGACACCGACGCCGTTCTTGGCGGCCGCGATCTCACCCGCGACATGCGTGCCGTGCGGGCTCTCGGAGGCGCTCGGCCGCCACGCCCCGTCGGCCGTGTCGGGCTTGCCCGACACGCAGTTGACCGACGCCTCGCGGTCGAAGTTCGGCGCGATGTCGGGGTGCGTGTCGTCCACGCCGGTGTCGATCACGGCGACCGTGACGTCCCGGCTGCCGAGCGACTTCTCGTGCGCCTTGTCCGCCTTGATGGCGGGCAGATCCCACTGCAGGGGCTCCAACGGGTCCTGCCCGGCCGCCGCTTCGACGTCCGCGACCTGCTCCGAGGTGAGCACCTTGGGCGTACCGACATCGGTCGTGGACTGCGCGGGCAGCGGCGCCGTACGCGTCGAGCCCGCCGACTCCACACCGCGTACCTTGCGGATGGTCTTCGCGAAGTCGGCGTTCGACGAGTGGACGACGATCACGCCGATCTTGTCGTACGACGTCACGACGGTGCCGCCGGCCTTGGTGATGGCCTTCTTCACGTAAGAGGAAGTGCCGTGACCGGGACGGACGTTGACGACATAGCTGAGCGAGGTCGCCTTCGCCGAGGGGGCCGAGGCCGACGGCGCGTCGTCCTCTCCCGAAGGGGCCGCCGTGGCGCTGGTGTTCGGCAGGAAGGCGAGTGCCGTCGCCATGGCCATCCCGAGCGGGATCGCTGTGACACGGCGGGAGCGCGTATGAGGCGCTGTCATGGATGTCTCCAGTTCGTTCGCTGTACGAGCGGTACGGGCCGTGCGGGGCCGGGTCCGAGGAGGCTCTACGGAAGTGTCGTACGTCCGAAGTGGCCTACAAACCCGTCTACTTGACCGCTCGCAGCGCGTTGACGATGCCGTAACCGTAGAAGCCGTTCACGCGCTCGCCGCCCTCGCAGGTGGCGTCCACGACACCGTCGCCGTTACCGTCGTAGTCCGTCGGGCAGGCCTGGCTGTCCGCCTGCGCCTTCAGCAGCGCCTGGAGCTGGCCCGGAGTCGCCCACGGGTACTTGGACTTGAGCAGCGCGGCGACCCCGGAGGCGTGCGGCGCCGCCATCGACGTGCCTTGCAGGTAGCCGTACGCGTTGTTCGGCATCGTGGACAGGATCCGGCCGTTCTTCGACGGGGTGTCCGGGATCTGGTACCGGTCTCCGCCCGGCGCCGCGATGTCGACGACGCCCTTGCCGTACGTGGAGTAGTACGACTTGAGGTTCTGCACGCCGGTCGCGCTGACCGTGACGATGCCCGGCAGCTGGGTCGGCACGTCGAAGCACTCGTGCGGATCGATGGTGCGGGTGACCGGGGTCGTGTCGTTGGGGCTGGTGTCGTCGACGATCGCGTCCGAGTCGAGGTCGTGGTTGGAGTTGCCCGCGGAGGCGAGGTGGAGGGTGCCCTTCTTCGTGGCGTACTGCTGGGCCCGGTTCACCGCGTCGACGATGGCCCGCTGGTCGGGGTCGTCCATGCAGTTGTAGAGATACGGGTCCACGTAGTAGCTGTTGTTGGTGATCTCCACGCCGTGGTCGGCGGCGAACACGAAGGCGCAGACGACGCTCTCCGGGTAGAACAGGCCGTTCTCCCGGTCGGTCACGTTGATGCTGGAGACCTTCACGCCGGGCGCGACACCGGCCACGCCGACGTCGTTGCGGGCCGCGGCGATCTCACCGGCCACGTGCGTGCCGTGGTAGTCCTCTGGGGTGTACGGGCGCCAGGCGCCCTCGCTGGTGTCCGCCACGCCACCGGCGCAGTTGGCCGACTGGGACGCGGAGAAGTTCGGGGCGAGGTCCGGATGGGTGTCGTCGACGCCGGTGTCGATCACGGCGACTGTGACCTTCTTGCTGCCCGGGTTGATCTCCGCGGCCTTGTCGGCGCCGATCGCGCGCAGGTCCCACTGGTCGGCCTCGAGGGGCTCCTCGGCGGCCGTGCCCCTGGCCTCGACCTTGGCGGCTTCGGCGGCCGACAGATACTGCGCCGCGCCCTCGTCCGTCGTCCCCGCCGGCGTCAGAGGCGCGGTGCGCGTCTGACCTGCGGACTGCACCCCGCGTACGGCACGAATCTGCTTGCCGAAGTCCGGGTTGGTCGAGTGGACGACGATGACGCCGATGTTCTTGTACGTCGCGACAACCGTGCCATCGGCCTTGGCTATCGCCTTCTTCACCGACTCGATCGTGCCGTGGTCCGTCTTCTTCGTGTTGACCACGTACGCGAGGTTCGGGCCCTCCTCCGCAGCCACGGCGGGGGCGTCGACCGGGGCGGCCGACGCGACGCCCGGCAGGAAGCCGAGCGAGGCGGTGAGGGACAGCACGAGCGGCACGGCGAGCGCAAGACGGCGTCTGGAGCGCAGATGAGCCATGGGGTCTCCACATCATCCGGAAAAGGAACCGGCCCGAACACAGGTGGTGCTCGGGCAGGTACATGACTTGAGTGGTGCAGTGGCGAAGCTATCCCCCGTGATCCCTGGCCAGCAACGACTTACAGGAAATGACTTCCGAAAGAACGGCCGGGCGTTGAACCGGTCTTCGCGTCGCCCCGTGACCTTGGGCAGGGGCGAGAGCAACAGCGAGCCCCTGTTGGATCACGCCCGTAAGGCCCTAGCATCGCCACTCGGCCCACGTGATCCACACCTCCGTGAGGTCACAACACAGCCATGTCCAGAGCCAGTTCAACCCTTTACCCCCATCCGCCCGCTTCCGATTCGGACGCCGCAACCGCAACGCGAGGAGACTCCGTGGCTACCGACGCACCGCCCCCCTCGAAATCCCAGCCTCACCTCCCCACCACCGAGGAGTTCGTCGAGGTGCAGGAGAGCGCTGAGTTCGGTGAACTACGCCGCTCCCACCGCTCCTTCGCCTTCCCGCTGACCGTCGGCTTCATCAGCTGGTACCTGCTGTACGTCCTGCTGTCGAACTACGCGGGCGGCTTCATGGGCACCAAGCTGTTCGGCAACATCAACGTCGCCCTCGTCTTCGGTCTCGCCCAGTTCCTCACCACGTTCCTCATCGCCTGGTGGTACGAGCGGCACTCCTCCAGCAAGCTCGACCCCAAGGCCGAAGCGATCAAGTCCCGAATGGAGGGCGGCGAATGAGCCCCGCGATCACTCAGGTCCAGCTCGCCGCGAGCGAAGTGCAGCTCGCCGCGAACGAGGCCAGCGAGCACCGGCCGCTGATCATCTCCCTGTTCGCCGCCTTCGTCATCGCCACCCTCTTCATCACCGTATGGGCGGGCCGGCAGACCAAGGACGCCTCCGACTTCTACGCGGGCGGACGGCAGTTCAGCGCCTTCCAGAACGGACTCGCCGTCTCCGGTGACTACATGTCCGCCGCGTCCTTCCTGGGCATCGCGGGCGCCATCGCCCTCTTCGGATACGACGGCTTCCTGTACTCCATCGGCTTCCTGGTCGCTTGGCTGGTGGCCCTGCTCCTGGTCGCCGAGCCGCTGCGCAACTCCGGCCGGTACACGATGGGCGACGTCCTCGCGTATCGCATGCGCCAGCGCCCGGTGCGTACTGCGGCAGGCACCTCCACGATCGTCGTCTCGATCTTCTACCTGCTGGCTCAGATGGCGGGTGCCGGCGTCCTCGTCTCGCTGCTGCTCGGCATCACCTCCGACGCCGGCAAGATCCTCATCGTCGCCCTCGTCGGCGTCCTGATGATCGTGTACGTCTCCATCGGCGGCATGAAGGGCACCACCTGGGTCCAGATGGTCAAGGCCGTGCTGCTCATCAGCGGCACCATCCTGATCACCTTCCTGGTGCTGCTGAAGTTCAACTTCAACATCTCCGACCTGCTCGGCACGGCCGCCGAGAACAGCGGCAAGGGCACCGCCTTCCTGGAGCCCGGTCTCCAGTACGGCGCGACCGGCACCACCAAGCTGGACTTCATCTCCCTCGGTATCGCCCTGGTGCTCGGCACCGCCGGCCTGCCGCACATCCTGATCCGCTTCTACACGGTGCCCAACGCCAAGGCCGCCCGGAAGTCCGTGAACTGGGCGATCGGCATCATCGGCGGCTTCTACCTGATGACCATCGCGCTCGGCTTCGGCGCCGCGGCGCTGATCTCGCAGGAAGAGATCATCGCGTCCAACAAGTCCGGCAACACGGCGGCGCCCCTGCTCGCTCTGCACCTGGGCGGCGTCGACTCGGCCTGGGGTGCGATCCTGCTCGCCGTGATCTCGGCGGTGGCCTTCGCGACGATCCTTGCCGTGGTCGCCGGCCTCACCCTCGCCTCGTCGTCCTCGTTCGCCCACGACATCTACGCGAACGTCATCAAGAAGGGCAAGGCCACCGAGAAGGAGGAGGTCAGGGCGGCCCGTCTGGCGACCATCGGCATCGGCGCCGTCTCCATCCTCCTGGGTTCCCTCGCCCGCGACCTGAACGTCGCAGGCCTCGTCGCCCTCGCCTTCGCGGTCGCCGCCTCCGCCAACCTGCCGACGATCCTCTACAGCCTGTTCTGGAAGCGGTTCACCACCCAGGGCGCCCTGTGGTCGATCTACGGCGGTCTGATCGTGGCCGTCGGCCTGGTGCTGTTCTCGCCCGTCGTCTCCGGCGACCCCACGGCGATGTTCCCCGACGTCGACTTCTCCTGGTTCCCGCTGAAGAACCCGGGCATCATCTCCATCCCGTTCGGCTTCCTGATGGGCTGGCTCGGCACCATCCTGTCCAAGGAGGAGCCGGACACCGGCAAGTACGCCGAGCTGGAGGTGCGCTCCCTCACCGGTACCGGGGCCCACTGAGGTTCCCGTCCTCGCGGCCGCGTCGTAGATCTCTGGAGGTCTCTACGACGCGGCCGCGTCGCGTTTGGTGTGATCCGGCTGCCGTCGTTGTCGGTCCTGTCACGTAGGCTCGCTGGTGACTGGGATTCATATGAGTGTTCGCGCGAGTGGAGGGGGCCCACGTGCTCATCGACACCTATGGCCGTGTGGCCACCGATCTGCGTGTGTCGCTGACGGACCGTTGCAATCTGCGGTGCACGTACTGCATGCCCGAAGAGGGCCTGCAGTGGCTCGCCAAGCCCGACCTGCTCACGGACGACGAGATCGTCCGCCTCATCGACATAGCCGTACGGCAGTTGGGCATCACCGAGGTCCGCTTCACCGGCGGCGAGCCTCTGCTGCGCCCCGGGCTCGTCGGCATCGTGGAGCGCGTGGCCGCGCTTGAGCCACGCCCTCAGATGTCCCTGACCACCAACGGCATCGGCCTCAGGCGTACGGCGACGGCCCTGAAGGCGGCGGGCCTGGACCGGGTGAACGTCTCCCTGGACACGCTGCGCCCCGACGTCTTCAAGACCCTCACCCGCCGCGACCGCCACAAGGACGTCATCGAGGGCCTCGAAGCCGCCCGCGAGGCGGGCCTGAACCCGGTCAAGGTCAACACCGTCCTGATGCCGGGGCTGAACGACGACGAGGCCCCGGACCTGCTGGCCTGGGCCGTGGAACACGACTACGAACTGCGCTTCATAGAGCAGATGCCGCTCGACGCCCAGCACGGCTGGAAGCGCGAGGGCATGGTCACCGCCGGCGACATTCTCGCCTCGTTGCGCACCCGCTTCGAACTCACCGAGGAGGGCTCCGAGAAGCGGGGCGCGGCCCCGGCCGAGCGCTGGCTGGTCGACGGCGGGCCGCACCGCGTCGGTGTCATCGCCTCGGTCACCCGCCCGTTCTGCTCGGCCTGCGACCGTACGAGGCTCACGGCCGACGGCCAGGTCCGCACCTGCCTCTTCGCCCAGGAGGAGACCGACCTGCGCGCCGCCCTGCGCTCGGACGCGCCGGACGAGGAGATCGCCCGCATATGGAAGCTGGCGATGTGGGGCAAGAAGGCAGGCGCCGGCCTGGACGACCCGTCGTTCGTGCAGCCGGAGCGACCGATGTCGGCCATTGGTGGCTGATTGCTCAGCCTTCTGTCTTCAGCCTCGAGCGGGGGGGACCCCCATCGCGGCGGAGCCGCACAATGTCACAGCCCCGGGCCCCTATGGGGCGCGGTAGTGCACGCGCGTCAGCGCGACGTGCTCAGGTCTCCGGGGACTCCGGGGGCTCCCAGTCCGCCAGGAGCACGACGTCCTTCAAGAAGCCCCGTACGCCAAGAAACTTGGACAGATGCTCGCGGTGCTCCTCGCACGCCAGCCATGTCTTGCGGCGGTCCGGGGTGTGCAGCTTCGGGTTGTTCCAGGCGAGCACCCACACCGCCTCGGCCCGGCAGCCCTTGGCGGAGCAGATGGGCGAGGCCGGATCGGAGCCGGGGACGTTCAGGATCACGCCCCGACCCTAACGCCTCGACCGCATCCGAAGAGCTGCGGAAAAGGCGACGCCGAGCAGCCACGGGGGGAGCTGCCCGGCGTCGGTCTGTCGCTCCGACGGGGGATGCGGAGCGCGTACGAAGTATGTCACGGGTAACCCGCTGCCCGGCACCGGAACAGCATGATTGATCTGAGCTTTTCTTGAGCTTGGTGCCGCCGTGAAGGTCCGGCGCCACGGATCGGCGGTGGTCAGGTCCGCTCGTGCGGCTCGTCCTGGGCGCCGGCCGGGGAATCGGCCGCGACGTCCTCCGGGACGGATTCCGCGGCGTCGCCCGGGCCGGGCGCCGTGAGCATCGGCCGGGTGGGCACGGTGACGAACGTCGACGGCAGCGACGGCGCGTTCTCCCGGCCCGCGTTGGCGATCACCACGGCGATGTACGGGAGGACGGCGCCGAGCACCAAGGCGACGACGGCGACGTGTCGTTCGACGTTCCAGAGGGTGGTCGCGAGGATCACGGCGACCGTACGGACGGACATCGAGATGATGTAGCGGCGCTGCCTGCCGCGTACGTCGTCGGCGAGCCCCTGCCTGGCCCCGGTGATCCGGAAGACCTCGGCTTCGCTGTGCTTCCGCATCACGTTCCACCACCCGCCTGTATCGGACGCGCACCGGTCCGTACCACCTCCCACGGTACGCCGCGCATGCGCCGCGTTCGAGACCGGGTCCCGTCCCGTCCGGGCCGGGGGCCGCTGCGTCGTACCGCGTATGGCGGTGCCCGGCATGCGTCGTACGACGGCCAGGCCGAAGCTGGGCGAAACGCTCGCGTAGAGCCGTACAGGAGGCAGCCATGGGCTGGTTGTGGGCGATCATCGTCGGCTTCGTGCTTGGTCTGCTGGCCAAGGCGATCATTCCGGGCAAGCAGCACAGCCCGCTCTGGCTGACCACGATCTTCGGGATGGTAGGCGCCATCGTGGGCAACTCGATCGCCCGCGGTATCGGCATCGACGAGACCCGTGGCATCGACTGGGGTCGCCACGGCCTCCAACTCGCCGCCGCGGTCGTCCTCGTCTTCCTCGGCGACATGCTGTACACGGCCGTACGGGGCGGCAGACAGAGAGCCTGACGGTACGACGAAGGGGGTGGCCGGTCGGCCACCCCCTCCACCGTGCACTGTGCTCAGCCGCCCGTGACCTCCACCGCCGCAAGGTTCTTCTTGCCGCGCCGCAGCACCAGCCACCGCCCGTGCAGCAGGTCCTCCTTGGCGGGGACGGCGTCCTCGCCGGCGACCTTGTCGTTGTTCACGTACGCCCCGCCCTCCTTGACCGTCCGGCGCGCGGCCGACTTGCTGGCCACCAGGCCGACCTCGGCGAAGAGGTCCACCACCGGGCCCAGCTCGGCGACCTGGATGTGCGGCACCTCGGACAGCGCCGCACTCAGCGTCGCCTCGTCCAGCCCACCCAGCTCACCCTGACCGAAGAGGGCGCGCGACGCGGCGATCACGGCGGCCGTCTGCTCGGCGCCGTGCACCAGCGTCGTCAGCTCCTCGGCCAGCGCCCGCTGGGCGGTCCGGGCCTGCGGACGCTCCTCGGTGACCTTCTCCAGCTCCTCCAGCTCCTCGCGGGACTTGAAGGACAGGATCCGCATGTACGCCGAGATGTCCCGGTCGTCCGCGTTCAGCCAGAACTGGTAGAACGCGTACGGCGTCGTCATCTCGGGGTCCAGCCAGATGGCACCGCCCTCGGTCTTGCCGAACTTCGTGCCGTCCGCCTTGGTCATCAGCGGTGTCGCCAGCGCATGGACCTCGGCATGCGGCTCCAGGCGGTGGATCAGGTCCAGGCCCGCCGTGAGGTTGCCCCACTGGTCACTGCCGCCCTGCTGGAGCGTGCAGCCGTACCGGCGGTAGAGCTCCAGGAAGTCCATGCCCTGGAGCAGCTGGTAGCTGAACTCCGTGTAGCTGATGCCCTCCTCGGACTCCAGGCGCCGGGCGACCGAGTCCTTCGTGAGCATCTTGTTGACGCGGAAGTGCTTGCCGATGTCCCGCAGGAACTCGATGGCCGACATCCCGGCCGTCCAGTCCAGGTTGTTCACCATCACCGCGGCGTTCTCACCCTCGAAGGACAGGAACGGCTCGATCTGCCCGCGCAGCCGGTTGACCCAGTTCGCGACCGTCTCCGGATCGTTCAGCGTGCGCTCCGCCGTCGGGCGCGGGTCGCCGATCTGGCCGGTCGCCCCGCCCACCAGGGCCAGCGGGCGCAGGCCCGCCAGCTGAAGGCGGCGCATGGTGAGGACCTGCACCAGGTGGCCGACGTGCAGACTGGCCGCCGTCGGGTCGAAGCCGCAATAGAACGTGACGGGACCGTCCGCGAGCGCCTTGCGCAAAGCGTCCTCGTCAGTGGACAGGGCGATCAGCCCGCGCCACTTCAGCTCGTCGACGATGTCCGTCACGGTTCTCGTATCTCCTTGGATGATCTTCGGGCGGTCGAGTGACAGCCGACTACGAGGTTATACGTCCCGACTGACAGAGCCCACGCCGTAATGCGCCCTGCGTCAGCCCTGGCGTCATACGCCCTGACTGACGGAACTCATGTTGAAGTCCGGGATGCGCAGAGGTGGCATCGCGGCCCGGGTGAACCAGTCGCTCCACTCCCTCGGCAGCGTCTTCTCCGTGCGCCCCGCCTCGCCTGCCCGCCCCAGCAGATCCACCGGCGACTCGTTGAACCGGAAGTTGTTCACCTCGCCCGTGACCTCGCCGTTCTCGACGAGGTAGACGCCGTCGCGGGTCAGGCCGGTCAGCAGCAGCGTGGCCGGGTCGACCTCGCGGATGTACCAGAGGCAGGTCAGCAGCAACCCGCGCTCGGTCGCGGCGACCATCTCCTCGAGGGACTTGTCCTCCCCGCCGTCGAGGATCAGGTTGCCGATGGCGGGAGCCACCGGCAGTCCGGTCAGGCCCGCGCTGTGCCGGGAGCTGATCAGATGCGCCAGCTCGCCCGCACGGATCCACTCGGTGGCCTGGAGGGGCAGCCCGTTGTCGAACACCGAGGAGTCGCCTCCGGAGGAGTGCGCGAGCTCGAAGGGCGCGCACTCCAGGCCCGGCTCGTTCGGGTCGCTGCGCAGCGTCAGGGGCAGCTCGGCGAGCTTCTCGCCGATGCGCGTACCGCCGCCGGGCTTGCTGAACACCGTCCGGCCCTCGGCCGCGTCCCGGGCCGACGACGCCCACATCTGGTAGATCAGCAGGTCCGCGACGGCGGTCGGCGGCAGCAGCGTCTCGTACCGCCCGGCCGGCAGCTCGACGCGCCGCTCGGCCCACCCGAGCCGTGTGGCCAGCTCCGCGTCCAGCGCCGCCGGGTCCACGTCCTTGAAGTCCCGCGTCGACCGCCCCGCCCACGCGGAGCGTGTACGGTCCGGCGACTTGGCGTTCAACTCCAGCGTGCCGTTGGGCTGGTCGTGCCGCAGGCGCAGCCCCGTCGACGTACCGAGGTAGCTGGAGACGAGTTCGTGGTTGGCGAAGCCGTACAGCTCGCGTCCGCCCTCACGCGCGCGGGCGAAGGATTCGCCGAGCGCCGGGGCGAAGTCCGCGAAGACGCCCGACGAGGTCTCGGCGGGCGCGTCCGTGAACTCGGGGGATTCCGCGACCCCGGTCACCAGCGGCTGCGCGTCCTCGGCCGGGCCCGTGCCCCGGGCCGCCGCCTCGGCGGCCCGGACCAGCGGCTCCAGCTCGTCCGCCGTCACGGCCGAACGCGAGACGACCCCGGAGGACGTGCCCTCCTTGCCGTCGACGGTCGCGATGACGGTCAGCGTGCGCCCGCGCGTGACCCCGTTCGTGGTCAGCGCGTTGCCCGCCCAGCGCAGATTGGCGGTCGAGTGCTCGTCGGCGATCACGACGCAGCTGTCGGCCCGGGACAGCTCGAGAGCGCGCTCGACGACCTCGTGCGGCTTGTTCGTACGCGCGCTCATCGACCGGCCTCCTGGGTGGTGTTAAGGATGTTGACGCCCTTGAAGAGGGCGGACGGGCAGCCGTGTGAGACCGCCGCGACCTGGCCCGGCTGGGCCTTGCCGCAGTTGAAGGCACCGCCCAGGACGTACGTCTGCGGGCCGCCGACCGCGGCCATCGAGCCCCAGAAGTCGGTGGTCGTCGCCTGGTACGCGACATCCCGCAGCTGGCCCGTGATCCGCCCGTTCTCGATCTTGAAGAAGCGCTGCCCCGTGAACTGGAAGTTGTAGCGCTGCATGTCGATGGACCAGGACCGGTCGCCGACGACATAGATCCCGCGGTCGACGCCGCCGATCAGGTCCTCGGTGGAGAGCCCGCCGGGATCCGGCTGGAGCGACACATTCGCCATGCGCTGCACCGGCACATGGCCGGGGGAGTCGGCGTACGCGCATCCGTTGGACCGCTCGAAGCCCGTCAACTTCGCGATTCTGCGGTCGAGTTGATAGCCGACCAGCGTCCCGTCCCTGACCAGGTCCCAGGACTGCCCTGCGACGCCCTCGTCGTCGTACCCGATCGTCGCGAGCCCGTGCTCAGCGGTCCGGTCGCCCGTGACGTTCATCAGCTCGGAGCCGTACCTCAGCTTGCCCAGCTGGTCGAAGGTGGCGAAGGACGTCCCGGCGTACGCGGCCTCGTAGCCGAGCGCGCGGTCCAGTTCGGTGGCGTGCCCGATGGACTCGTGGATCGTCAGCCACAGGTTGGACGGGTCGACGACCAGGTCGTACGCCCCCGCCTCGACGCTCGGCGCCCGCATCTTCTCGGCGAGCAGCTCCGGGATCCGCTCCAGCTCGGACTCCCAGTCCCAGCCGGTGCCCGTGAGGTACTCCCAGCCGCGCCCGACCGGCGGCGCGATCGTCCGCATCGAGTCGAACTCGCCGCTCGACTCGTCGACCGCGACGGCGGTGAGCTGCGGATGCAGCCGCACGCGCTGCTGCGTGGTGACGGTCCCCGCCGTATCGGCATAGAACTTGTTCTCGTGCACGGTCAGCAGAGAGGCGTCCACATGGCTGACCCCGTCGGCCGCGAGCAGCCGCGCACTCCAGTCCGTGAGCAGCCCCACCTTCTCGTCGTCCGGCACGGAGAAGGGGTCGATCTCGTACGAGGAGACCCAGGTCTTCTCGGCGTGCACGGGCTCATCGGCCAGTTCCACGCGCTCGTCCGAACCCGCCGCCTTGATCACCTGCGCCGACAGCTTCGCCATCGCCACGGCCTGCGAGGCGACCTTCGCGGCGGCGTCCATCGTCATGTCGACACCGGAAGCGAACCCCCAGGTCCCGCCGTGCACCACCCGCACCGCGAACCCCAGATCCGTCGTGTCCGACGACCCGGACGGCTTGCCGTCCCGCAGCCGCCAGGCCGCACTGCGCACCCGCTCGAACCGGAAGTCGGCGTGCTCGGCGCCGAGTGCGCGGGCGCGGGCCAGCGCGGCGTCGGCCAAGGACCTGAGCGGTAGTGCCGTAAAGGCTTCGTCGATGGAATGAGGCACGGAGGTCTCCCTGCTGTCGTCGCCCTGTCAGGTCCGATCATGTCGCGCCGAGGGTCCTGCGGCCACACCTTTCTGTAGGGATCCGACAGTGAGTCCCGTACGCCACTGTTGGTGCTCGATTCCCCGTAAGGGGGGCGGCAACGATAGGTTTTCGAGGTACCAGACCGGCTATCGAAAGGGTGATCCGTTGAGCCGCTCGGTTCTCGTCACCGGAGGAAACCGGGGCATCGGCCTCGCCATCGCCCGCGCTTTCGCCGACGCGGGCGACAAGGTCGCGATCACGTACCGCTCGGGCGAGCCGCCAGCCGGCTTCCTCGCGGTCAAGTGCGACATCACCGACACCGAGCAGGTGGAGCAGGCCTACAAGGAGATCGAGGCCGAGCACGGCCCGGTCGAGGTGCTGATCGCCAACGCCGGCATCACCAAGGACCAGCTCCTGATGCGTATGTCCGAGGAGGACTTCACCTCGGTCATCGACACCAACCTCACCGGCACTTTCCGGGTCGTCAAGCGCGCCAACCGCGGCATGCTGCGCGCCAAGAAGGGCCGCGTCGTCCTCATCTCGTCGGTCGTCGGGCTGTACGGCGGTCCCGGCCAGGCGAACTACGCCGCCTCCAAGGCCGCCCTCGTCGGCTTCGCGCGCTCCCTCGCCCGCGAGCTGGGCTCGCGCAACATCACCTTCAATGTCGTCGCGCCGGGCTTCGTCGACACCGACATGACCAAGGTGCTCACCGACGAGCAGCGCGAGGGCATCGTGAAGCAGGTGCCGCTCGGCCGGTACGCGCAGCCCGAGGAGGTCGCCGCGACGGTGCGGTTCCTCGCTTCGGACGGCGCCTCGTACATCACTGGAGCCGTCATCCCCGTAGACGGCGGACTGGGAATGGGTCACTGAACCATGAGCGGAATCCTCGAGGGCAAGCGCGTCCTGATCACCGGTGTGCTGATGGAGTCCTCCATCGCCTTCCACACCGCCAAGCTGGCCCAGGAGCAGGGTGCCGAGATCATCCTGACCGCGTTCCCGCGGCCCACGCTGACCGAGCGCATCGCCAAGAAGCTCCCCAAGCCGACCAAGGTCATCGAGCTCGACGTCACCAATGACGAGCACCTCGGGCGGCTGGCCGACATCGTCGGCGAGGAGCTGGGTGGTCTCGACGGTGTCGTGCACTCCATCGGCTTCGCTCCGCAGGACGCACTCGGCGGCAACTTCCTCAACACGCCGTTCGAGTCCGTGGCCACCGCCATGCACGTCTCGGCGTACTCCCTGAAGTCGCTGACCATGGCCTGCCTGCCGCTGATGCAGAACGGCGGCTCGGTCGTCGGCCTCACCTTCGACGCCCAGTACGCCTGGCCGCAGTACGACTGGATGGGCCCGGCCAAGGCCGCGCTGGAGGCCACCAGCCGCTACATGGCGCGTGATCTGGGCAAGCAGAACATCCGCTGCAACCTGATCTCGGCCGGCCCGCTCGCCTCGATGGCGGCCAAGTCCATCCCGGGCTTCGCCGAGCTGGCCTCCGTGTGGGACAACCGCTCGCCCCTGGAGTGGGACCTCAAGGACCCCGAGCCGACCGGCCGCGGTGTCGTCGCGCTGCTCAGCGACTGGTTCCCGAAGACCACCGGCGAGATCATCCACGTGGACGGCGGTCTGCACGCGATCGGTGCGTGACGCTGCCGCTGTGGCTTGACCGGCTTGACTGATGGGTGAGGGCCCGCGACCTGCCGACCGTCTGGCAGGTCGCGGGCCCTCACCCATCACTCGTTCGGCCTACCCGGCCGGGCGGTCAGGGGTGGCAACTGCGCACTCTGGATCAGGCGTTCACCACGCGTCCCTCCCCGGCACGGCAGAGGAGGTCCCCCTTGTGCGCCTTTCCCCGCGCTTCGCTCCGCTGCTGGTCGTTCTCGCTCTCCCGCTGATACCGGCCTACGGCGATGCCCCGGACAACGCGAAAACGGCCCTCCACGCGCGCGTGCCCGTCGACAGGCCCTTCGGGGCGGAGTGCCGGATCAGGGTCGAGGGCTCGTATGTGACCGCGTACTGCCATAACCCGTATCCGGAGATCGACCGGGTCGCCCTGCACATCGAGTGCGACCGGTGGTGGGACATCGACAGCGACGGGACCCAGGTCGCGGTGGGGCCTACGCAGACCGTGCGTCTGGCCGGCCGGTGCTGGAAGGAGGTCCGCTCGGCGTGGGTCACGCACCGGAGGTGACGCGTCAGTCCCGGGAAGGGGCAGGACCCTTCGGGCGGCACAGGAACGGATAGCTCGCGGCCTCCGTGGCGGCGGACTCCGCGTCGCCCGCGCGGATCGCGTCCACCAGGCGTGTGTGGTCCATGTGCGTCTCGGGCGTCAGCTCCTCGCCCACGTCCTCGCGCAGCCAGTCGCGCACGACCTCGCCGAGGTCCGCGTACATCGCCGTCATGACGTCGTTGTGGGACGCGGCCACCACCGCCATGTGGAACGACGTGTCGGCGATGACGAAGGCCTCCGCGTCGCCCGACTCCCAGGCCTCCTCGCGGCGCACCAGGAGCGCGTCCAGCTGCTTCAGGTCGCGTTCGGTGCGGCGCTCGGCGGCCAGTTTCGCGGCGCTCGACTCCAGCGTGGAGCGCAGCTCGGCGATGTGCCGGGGGTCGGCGTCCGCGAAGCGGCGGTGCATCACGCCTGCCAGCTCGCTAGTCGCCACGACGTACGTGCCCGAGCCCTGGCGGATGTCGAGCAGGCCGTTGTGCGCGAGCGCGCGCACGGCCTCGCGAACCGTGTTCCGGGCCACGCCCAGCTGCTCGACCAGCTCCGGCTCGGTGGGGATGCGGGAGCCGACCGGCCATTCGCCCGAGGTGATCTGGCCGCGCAGCTCGGCGATGACCTGCTCGGACAGCGCCGATCGTCGGGGGTGGCTCAGGGGCATGGCATTTCTCCGTGGACAGGCGGTGGACAACCAATCATCCCATGATTCTATGATGGGCGGCATGGCAAGCGAGGAAACCCGTACGGAAACCCGGACGCCGACGTCCACATCCGAGCCCATGTCCCTACGCAGTTCCTCCGGAGCCGACGATTCCCCGAAGCCTGCGGCCCCGCGCGCGTGGGGGACGCGCCTGGTGATCGTCGGCCTCGTCCTCACGGCCCTCAACCTGCGGCCCGCGATCACCAGCCTCGGTGCCCTCCTCGAAGAGGTGCGCGACGGACTCGGCATGAGCGCCAGCGTCGCCGGACTGCTCACGTCCGTACCGACGCTCTGTTTCGCCGTCTTCGGTGTGATGGCACCGCGCCTCGCCCGCCGCTTCGGACCCGGCACCGTGGTGTGCGCCGGCATGGTGGCCATCACCGCGGGCCTGGCGATCCGGCCCTTCGCCGGGAACACGGCTGGCTTCCTCGCAGCCAGCGCCCTCGCGCTCATGGGCATCGCGGTCAGCAACATCCTGATGCCGGTGATCGTCAAGCGCTGGTTCCCGGACAGGGTCGGCTCCATGACCGGCCTGTACTCCATGGCCATGGCCCTCGGCACCGCCGCCCCGGCCGCCGTGACGGTGCCCATGACCGAGACCCTGGGCGGCAGTTGGCAGTCGGGGCTCGCCGTGTGGGCGGGCCTCGCGGCCGTTGCCGTGGTGCCGTGGATTCTTCTCGTACGCGAACGGGGGGCGCCCTCGGTTCCCGCTGCGGCCTCGGCTTCTGGCACGGCTTCGGCTTCTGGTGTGGCCGCGGCTCCCGTGGCACACCAGGAGCCGGACGCGCTGCGGATCACCCGGAGCCGTACCGCCTGGGCGCTCGCCGTCTTCTTCGGACTCCAGGCCACCGCCGCGTACATCACGATGGGGTGGATGCCGCAGATCTTCCGTGACGCGGGCGTCCCGGCGGACACGGCCGGACTGCTCCTCGCCGTCACGATGGTCATGGGCGTGCCGCTGGCGTTCGTCATCCCGCGCGTGGCCACGCGCCTGCCCCACCAGGGACCGATCGCGATCGCCCTCGGCCTGTGCGGCCTCACCGGATACGCGGGCCTCTACTTCGCCCCGGCCGGCGGCGCCTGGGTCTGGGCGCTACTGCTCGGCGTCGCCAACTGCGCCTTCCCGCTGGCCCTCACTCTGATCGGCATGCGGACCCGGTCCAGCGCCGGGGTCGCGAAGCTCTCGGCCTTCGCGCAGAGCACCGGTTACCTGATCTCGATCCCCGGACCGCTCCTGGTGGGCGTGCTCTACCAGCACAGCGGCGGCTGGGGGCTGCCGCTCGCACTCATGACGGCCCTGATGATCCCGCAGATCGTGGTGGGCTTCCTGGCCGGCCGCGATCGCACCGTCGAGGAGGAGGCCGCGCGCCGGGCCCGCCCTTGAGCGGCGGACCCCACCGGTGAGAGGGCGTACGAAGGGTGCGAGACTGGCCGTATGCCCGTGCTCGACCCGAACCCCAAGAACGGCCAGAAGAAGATGCTGCTCGTCTTCGGCGCCTTCTTCGCCATCTTCGTGATCATCGGCGTCATCGCGTCGATCGCTTCGCCGTGATGCCGTTGCCCCACCCCGGCAGGGGATGGTGGGGCTAGCCCCACCATCCCCTAGGGGGTGAGTGTCAGGGTCAAGTGGGTGGATCACCGGATGGGTTGAGGGCTCTTCATTCCGTAGCTTCGAAGTGTGGCCGCGAGGACGCGGATCCACGGATCGCTCGAAGACCCACGGAGGCGGCATGTCGGCCCGTACGCACACCCGGCACAGCTCGGCGACCAGGGGCGGCGTCGAGGCCCGGCTGCCCTGGTGGGCCGTCGCCCTGCCCGCGCTCGCCTTCGTCGCACTGCTGTTGCTGATACTCAACCCCGCGGACGCCCATGCGGCGAGCGGCGACCCCGCAGTCGGCGAGCTCATCGAGCGCATCCAGCAGACGGTGCTGCCCCAGGGCTCCTGAGCTGGAAGATCTGCCATGTCGGGGCAGCGTGCCAACTCTCTGCGCCCCATGGCGTGTTTCATGCGAAGCTGGGTTCCATGAGCGTCGCAGAACCCCGCAGGATTGTCCTCTTCCGGCATGCGAAAGCCGACTGGCCACAGGTGTCCGACCACGAGCGGCCGCTCGCTGAGCGGGGCCGCAAGGACGCCGCCGTCGCCGGACGCAAGCTGGCCGACACCGGCATCCCCTTCGATCTGGCCCTCTGCTCCACCGCGACCCGCACCCGCGAGACATGGAAACTCGCCGTTCAGGAGTTCCCACAGCGGCCGAAAACGGTCTACGAAGAGCGGCTGTACGAAGCCTCGCCAGGCGAGCTGATCGCCGTGCTCAACGAAACCCCGGACGACGTGCGGAACGTACTCCTGATCGGTCACAACCCCGGAGTGCAGGGCCTCGCCGACATCCTGGCCGGCCAGTCCGAGGGCGACGCCCGTGAGCGGATGAGCAGCCGCGATTTCCCCACCGCAGCGTTCGCCGTGCTCAGCTTCTCCGGCTCCTGGAAGACCCTGGAGCCTGGCCTGGGCACGCTGCTCGACTACTGGGCGCCGACCGAATAACCCGCCCCTACGTGGACGGGCCCGGCACCGCGAAGGCGCCGGGCCCGTCTGTGTCCGGTGCAGTACACCGCGCACCTAAGGAGGCCGCAGGCCTCTTAGTGCCTGTCCGCGAACTGATCATTTCGGGGCTGTGCGCGCGTGGGCGCGGGCGAGTCTGCGCCGCATGAGGATGGTCAT
>NZ_BAAGPS010000008.1:0-88135 GCF_054783935.1 Streptomyces pseudoechinosporeus | reverse complement strand
CGACGCCGTGGTGGAGTTGCGGGTCCTTCAGCGCGGTGACGTAGTTGTCCGGGCCGACGAAGGTGGTGCCGCCGATGAGCTGTTCCTGGAAGAGGCTGAGGTAGGCGGCGTAGCCGAGCGGGGCCAGGAACAGCAGGAGGAAGAGGATCAGGAACGGGGCGACGAACAGGGGGCCTGCCGAGACCGGCCGGCGTCGCGGCGCCGGTCCGTCCCGGCGCGACTTCCCGGCTGCGGCCGCGGTGGTGGCCGCCACGTCAGGTCCCCTCGACGGTGAAGCCCTGCTTCTTGGCGTACGCCGTGAGCCGGGACTGCCAGGTGCCGAGCGCGGCGACGGTGTCGGACCTGGCGGCCAGGGACTTGCCGACGGTCTCGGTCCAGTCGGTCGCCGCCTGGTCGAGGAAGGGCGGCCACTGGAAGTCGGGCGAGACGGTGTCGCTGATGTCGGCGAAGATCTGGTTGACCTGCTGGCCGCCGTAGAAGGCGGGTGCGCTGTCGGTGACACTGGGGTCGTCGAGCAGGGCTTTGGTCGCCGGGAAGAAGAACTGCTGGGTGGCGAACATCTTGGCGCTGGCCGGGTCGCCGTTGAGGAACTGGGCGAACCGCGCCGCCGCGATCTTGTTCGTGGTGGCCGCGGTGACCGCGGTGGTGGAGCCGCCCCAGTTGCCGGAGACCGGCCTGGCGGCGTCCCACTGCGGCAGCGGTGCCGCCCGCCATTTGCCGGCGGTGGACTTGGCCGAGCCGGACAGGAAGGACGGGCCCCAGGCGGCGGTGAGCCAGGTGGCGTACTTGCCCCGGTTGAATCCGGCGTACCAGGGGTCGGCGAAGTCCGGGTCGGTGCTGATGACGCCTTCCTTGGCGAGGCCGCCCCAGTATTCGGCCAGTTTCCGGGAGACGGCGTCGTCGACGCTGATGGTGAGGTTGCTCTTGCCGGAGGTGGCATACGGTGTGGCGCCGGCCTGCCAGAGCAGGCCGTGCCAGGCGGCGGGTTCGTTCGCCGCCAGGTTGGTCAGGTAGACGTCCGGGTCGGCCCGGTGGAGCCTGCGGGCGGCGGCCGCGAACTCCTCCCAGGTGGTGGGCACCTGGATGCCGTGCCGGTCGAAGATGTCCTTGCGGTAGAGCATCCCCATGGGTCCGGTGTCCTGCGGGATCGCCCAGATTTCGCCGCCCGGTCCGCTGACCTGTCCCCAGGTCCAGTCGACGAACTGCTCCTTGAGCGCGGTGGCGCCGTAGGGGGCCAGGTTCAGCAGGCTGCCTGTGATCGTGAAGGTGGGGATCGCCTGGTACTCGATCTGCACCAGGTCCGGTGCGCCGGTTTGGGCCTTCAGCGCGGTGCGCAGCTTGGTGTAGTGGGCCACGCCCTGGCCGGCGTTGACGACCTTGACCTTGATCGCGGGGTACTTCTTCTCGAAGAGCGCGACCTCCTGCTGGATGTCCGGGACCCAGGTCCAGAACGTCAGCTCGGTGGGCGTCTTCATCGCCTTGTCGATGTCGGCCCGGCTCACCGGCTCGGCGGAGGCGGAGGAGTCGCTGTCGCCGCTGCACGCGGCGAGCGCGGCGCCGAGAGACACCGCGCCGGTCGCGGCGAGGAACCGCCGGCGGCTCATGGAGGACGTGGGAACGAAGGATCGGGGCATGGCGAACTCCCGCCGAAGGGCAGACGTTGGGAAGACGATGGGCAGAGGAACGGAGCGCCTGGCGAGGGCGCGTCGCAGGGGTGGGAAGGGAGAGGTGCTGAAGGCTTGCGGAGGGCTGAGGCGCGGACGTCGCTACCGGGGCATCGGGGTCGCCATGGTCGGCTCTGCGTCGCGCGGGGTGCGGCCGGCACACGCGTCACGTGCCGTACTGCGGAAGTCCACGGTCGTGGAATGTTGTTGAGGTGCGGTGAGCGCAGGCGGCGCTCACCGCCCGGCCATGAGCGGGTGCCGCCCGGGCCGATGCATGCGGATCAGTCGGTGGTGGGCAAGCGGATCAGTTGATGGTGGGCGGCCCGTCCCCGGCCGGGGGTAAGTGTGCCGAGCCGCTCGAGCCGGAGGCCGTGCGCCGCCCGCGTGCCAGGGTCTTCCGGGTGGGCGGGGGTGCGGTCGAGGCGCGGACGACGAGTTCGACCGGCGGATCACTCGCCGGAGGCAGGTCGGTCTCCGGCTCCTCGATGGCCTGCACGAGCAGCCTGATTCCTTCCCGTGCCGCGGCGTCGAAGGGCTGACGCACGGTGGTCAGGGCAGGAGCGACGTAGGCGAAGACGGGATTGCCGTCGAAACCTACGACGCTGATGTCCTCCGGCACACTGCGCCCGGCTTCGCGCAGGGAGTGGATCAGGCCGATGGCCATGTCGTCGCCCGCCGCGAACACGGCGGTGACGTCACCGGCGGAGGCGAACTCGCGGCCCGCCGCATAACCGGACTCGGCCGACCAGTCGCCCTCGATCACGGGCGGCTGTTCCCTGCCGCGTGCCGACAACGCCGCCCGCCAGCCCTCGACACGGTCCTTCGAGGCGTACCACCGCCCGGGACCGGCGAGGTGATGAACCGTCGTGTGTCCCAGATCCAGCAGGTGATCGGTGGCCGCCCGCGCCAGTTCATAGGCGCCTACACCCACCGTCAGGGTCCGGGCAGAAATGAACGCCGGCGGTGCACCCAGGAAGAGGACCGGCACATCGACTCTGACGGACACCTCTCCTTCGATGACGGGTTCGGAGACGATGATGCCGTCCACGCCCTGCTCCAGGAGGGAGTCCACGGCGCGGGCGATATCGTCCGGTTCGCCGTCCAGTGTGCTGACCATACGCAGTGCGTAGCCGGCGTCCCGCACGGCCTTCTCGATGCCCACGAGGAGCATGGCGGTTCCGTATCCGGCCGTCCCCAGAGCGACGACGCCGATGGAGCGGTTCCGCCCAGAGGCCAGCGCCCGCGCCGCGTGGTTCAGCCGGTAGCCCAGTTCCTCGGCGGCTTCGAGGACGCGTCGGCGGACCTCGTCGGAGACGTAGGGCTCGTTGTTGAGGACCCGCGACACGGTCTTGCGCGAGACCCCGGCCACACGGGCCACGTCCTCGCTGCGCGGCGCGGATGAACCTGCGCTCCGCCTCACTACTCGTGCCATGAAGTCTCCCGACTGCGTATGCCTGCATCAGGCGAGATCGACTGTATGACCGCGCGGTCACTGACCGCGCGGTCATATCTACGCAGCCGGAGGGGCACGCGTCAATAGCACGCACAGCGCCACTCCCCTCCTGCGGGACTTTTCCCCGGGGGCCTCGCGTCGAGGCGGTCGTTCGACGGGGCACGTATGCGAACTGCACCAAGACGACTGCCGGAAGCCGGGACCGCGTCTCAGGGGCTCCACATGGTCGGCCCCGGCGGCAACAAGTGACGCTTCGGAGACGCGGATGCGCTGGTCAGAAGCAGTTTTGCGCCACAGGCAGGGCGTCGCCCGACACCTGACTCCCGGCTTCTCCGCGAGGGCGCGAGGTTGAAGGAAGCCGTGCGCACACCCTTGACGCGCGATCTCGGACTGCGTAGACAATGACCGCGCGGTCATACAGCGGACCTCGAAGGATTCCCGCGTTCGGCCAGAGGAGACACCGTGACACGAGTGGTAGGAGGGGGCGGAAGCCCCTCTGTGCCCCGCAGTGCCGATGTCGCCCAACTGGCCGGTCTCGCGCAAGACCGTGTCGCGGGTCCTCAACAACGAGCCCTATGTCTCCGAGTCACCCCACCCCTGACCACCGTGCGCCAGCCGTTCGACGCCGCAGCCAGAGACGGCCTCAGGCTTCTCGTCCACACCATCGAAAAGCCCGACACCCAAATGCCACCGGCGAGCGACCCACCGGTCGAACTCGTCGTCCGGGCCTCGACCGCACCCCCACCGTCCTCCCCCAGCTAAGCGGGTCCGGGGAAGTTCAGGCACGCCCCCACGCCGCCCGGCACGCCGAGAGCACGCACCGAACGACGCGGGAACGCACCCGCACTTCCCCGGACCCGCTTAGACGGCGCACTTCATCGTCACGTTCTCACTCATCGCAACGGTCACACGTCTGATCGCAGCTACCCAATCGCCTCAGCCCCCTCCACGCAGGCGATCAAGGCCCCCGCAAGAGCAGGCCGGCATGCCCAAAAGAGCCATGCCACACGTCATGGATTTGTCACCGGATCAGGGAGCGCTCGCCTCCCACATCTCACCGAAAGGCTGAACTACCTTGCCAGGATCCCGACGTAGCTTCATCGCCGCCTCTGGTGCGGCCGCCACCGCAGCCGTCCTCGGCGCAGCGTCTCCATCATCCGCGTCGACTTCCACCGACGGCGTGTCAACGACGTCTTCGACCGCGGCTGACACCGATCTCATGCGGCTTCCCGACATGCCCCTGCACGACCCGTTCATCCTCGCCGACAAGGAGACCCAGACCTACTACCTCTACACGGCCAACATCCGGTCGGTATCGGGCGTGTCCGGCCCCGGCACGATGGTCTACCGCAGCCAGAACCTGCGCGACTGGATGCGCCCCGTCATGGTCTTCCGGACCGCCGACCAGGAGGGGCTCTGGGCGACCGACGGCGGATGGGCGCCGGAGGTGCACGAGTTCGGCGGCAAGTACTACCTGTTCGCCACCCTGCACAACCACAAAAAGCCGCTTCCAGTACCACCACCCAACCAGTGGGGCACGCCGTTTCCGATCGGGAACTACATGCGCGGCACGATCATCGCTGTTTCCGACTCGCTGATGGGGCCCTTCACCGTCATCGACCCGTCACGCCCCACCACGCCCGAGAACCTCATGGCCCTCGACGGGACGCTCTACGTCGACGAGTCCGGGAAGCCCCACATGGTGTACGCGCACGAGTGGCTGCAGACCATCGACGGAACCATGGAAGCGATCCAGCTGGCTCCGGACCTGTCGAAGACCGTCGGCGATCCGACCTACCTGTTCAAGGCGTCGGACGCGTTCTGGCTCAGCGAGCAGGTCCCCAGCGGCGTCCCGCATCAGCTCCCGCCCTACGTCACCGACGGCCCTCAGCTGTACCGCAGCCCTGGCAGATCCCTGATCATGCTGTGGTCGACGTACGAAAAGAACTCGGCCAACCCGGACGGCACCGTCGGCGGCTACTACGTGCAAACCTATGCCGTCTCGAAGTCCGGCGACATCAAGGGGCCGTGGAGTCAGCGACGGCCGCTGGTCCGGAACGACAGCGGTCACGGCATGCTGTTCCACACCTTCGACGGCCAGCTGATGATGGTGCTCCACCGCCCCTTCAACAACGCACGCGGGAAGCTGTACGAGATGCAGCTTCTCGGCCACGAGCTACGGGTACTCCGCCAGCGCACCGATCTCGACGGCGGCGGGTGACGCCCCCTGTGTTTACCGCTGGCTGACGGTGGACCCGAACACCTGACACCTCGTCGGCCCACAGCGGTGGTTCGCCGCTCCGGCTTCTGGCGCAGGCCATCGAGAAGCCGGACGGCGAGCTGCAGTCGGCGAACGACCCGCCGGTCGAACTCGTCCTCCGTGCCTCGACAGCACGCCCGCGCCCGGAGGATCCCCGAGCGCCGGGCGGCGCGCGCGGCCTCCCGCTGTCCAACTTGATCGTTACAGCCCGCCCGCGCCGGGTTTCGCAGAGCACGGGCCGGCGTCCAGTCTCGCGGTGATGTTCACGGTCGTCGTCGGCCTGCTGGGCATGGTGCAGATCCTGCTTGTCCGCCGGCTGGAAAGGCGCATCGCATGAGAAGGCGTTCCTCGATCCTCACCAGCGTGATCATGCTGCCCGACGACAACGGCGCCACACGGCACGGTGCTACGGCACCAACGGCCGGAACGCCTTTCTCCGGCCCCTGGTCATCGGCCAGGACCAGCACGCCTGGACAGTGTGGAACTGGCCACCGCGGAATGGGTCGACTGGTGCAACCACCGGCGGCTGCACGGCGCGATCGGAGACATCCCGCCCCACGAATACGAGACCACCTACTACGCTCAACACCAGCCCCGACCGGCGGCTGGAGTCAACACATAGAGCCTCCACCGATCCCGGAGCGGTTCATCCCTTGATCAGCGGCGGATTTTTGCCGCCTGTTGTGACTCGTTCTGGAGATCGAGGGCCCCACATCGCCCTTCGCCCACCACCGCGACACGCGGTGTCCATATGTGGTGTGTACCTGGAAGGCTACGCCGGTGAGGGCCGGCGGCGACGAAGGCGTTGTGCGCGGCCCGGGCGACGTCGCCGCACCGGTCGCGGTCGGGGGCCTCGTGCAGACTGAAGGTGACGTCGACGACGCGGGCAGCGAGCTCCAGGACGTGCGGGTCGTCGGTCAGCAGCTGGAGCACGGCGTCGCCACGGCCTGCGTCTTCGCGTGGGAGGAACGGGCCAGGAAATCGTCGGCGTTCATGCTGGACCGCATCACCGAAGGACTGACGGGCTGAAACTACGAGGGCCGCGGTAACCACCGGGACGCGGTGCCGGTGCCCCTGAGGCCCGCGCCGAAGCGACGGGTCCCAGGAGCACCGCGGCCTCCTACGGGGCGTCGATCAGATCGTGCGGCGGCACGGTCACCGAGCGGGCGCCCGGCTCACCGCTCAGGACGACCTTGCGCAACGCGACGTTGTTGCCGGTGTTCGTCTCCTGGAGGCGCTTCTCCGGGTTGGCGATGACCTGGATGTAGTACGTGCCGTTCGGCAGGTCGGTGATGTCGAAGGACTGACCGGGAAGGTACTGGGTGTACGTGTCGCCGGAGCCGACGTCGAGGACCTCGCGGACCGAGATCGAGTTCTCCCCACCGCAGGCGGTCGACAGATCGGTGTTCTCCGGGTGCCAGTTGGCGTTCTTCACCGTGTAGTCGATCGCGTCGGTGTTGGCCAGACAGAACGCCTCCTTGCCGCTGCGCACCTCCTTGGTCTGGTCCTCACTCAGCAGCCGGTAGCTCGCGAAGTCCGTGAAGTGCCAGTGTTCGTGGCCGTCCCGCGGGTCCCACTCCATGGTGCCGGTGGGCGCGTACCCGACCTGCTTGCCGTCGGCGTCGTAGAAGTACTGGTACGCGTCCATCAGCTCCTTGCCGGGGCTGCGGAACCCGTCCACGACGAGCGGGGCGGGACCGGCGTTCCAGACGTTGGCGCTGAAGGCGAGGTAGTCCTTGCCCGATACGTCCCCGTCCTCGCCGTCGGTGATGGCGATGTCCCAGGCGGGCAGCGAACGCAGGTCCGGCTTGGGCACGTTCGCCGCGACACCCGCCCGGCCGGTGGGCCGCTCGGCGTTGGGCTTCAGCGCGGGCGCGATGCGCGAGCCGTCGGTGTGCCCGGGGCCGTCACCCAGGCGGTGCGCCGTGCCGCGGTCCTCGAGCGCGTGCGGCAGGGCGGGCGGGGTGGGCTCGTCGGCGCCGCGGTGACCATAGTCGTGGGCGGAGTGCGCGTCGTGCCCGGCGGCCTGGTGCCCTCCGTGGTGGGCCGAGGACCGCGAGGCGGCCACTCCTTCTCCATCCTCGGAACTGTTCTCACGTACCGTCACCTTGATGGTCGGCCGGTCATCGGGAATGCCGAACAGGTCGCGGTACTTCTTGGCCACCGACACGTTTGCCGTGTACTCGCCGGCCGGCAGGTCCACCATCGACTCGTAGTCCCACGCGGTGGTGTTGGACGCCCAGCCCTTCTCGACGCCCCACACCGAGCCCAGCGTGAACGGGTTGGTGGGGCAGCTCTGCGGATACTTCGACGTGGCCGGGGCGTCCGGCCGGATCCGCCCGGAGGCGTTGTTCGGGCAGAAGGCCTGCTCTGTCGTCGACACCTCCTCGCCGGCCGCGTTCTTGACCGATATCTCGAGGAAGCCGGGCAGACCGGAGAAGTCCTTCACCAGCCCGGCGGGCAGCTTCTTGGTCTGCGTCTTCGTTCCGTTGCGGATGATCTGCTGGGCGACGACGGGGTCCTTGTACGACTTCCGGGTCACCTTGAACTCCAGTGGCGCGCCGTCGACCGTGACGTACGTGCCGAGGTCCAGAAAGACCCCGCCGTCCCCCTCCCAGCGGTCGAGCGTCACGGAGTTCGACGCGGCGATCAGCTTGAGCTTCGGCTTGCCTGCCGTTCCCGCCTCGGCCGCCCCGGCCCCGGGAGCGGCTCCCGCCCCGGCGACGACGACGGTGAGCGCGGCGCCTGCGGCTAACGCCGAACGCTGCAGGCGATTGCGGTGCTGCTGTCTGGTCATCTGTTCCTCGTCTGTGAGTGCCATGATCAAGTCTGTGAGCAACCTGTGAGAGTGGTGAAAAGGGTGCGTGGGTTGCCTGTTGACGAAGAACTCAATTCAGGAGGTCAGACACCCCATGTCGTTGGGGTGTCAAGCGGCGAGGGCGTGGGCGTGGTGTGACCCGGGGCGGTTCACAGAGCAGTCAGTGCAGCCGACGGCGGCCGGTGACCAACCGGTGCAGGTCGTCGCGGCCATCATGGTGCCGCACTGGCAGGAGGGACTGCCGGTGGATGCGCTGCCGGATGCGGAAGCAGGTCTCAAATAATCGCCGCCCTGGACGGTGATTCCACCCTGACGACCTGATGCGGTAACCCTCTGGTAGCCCGAGAGTCATTCCCGCTTTTCCTGGTCTGGACGCCATCGTTTGCTGTGCTTGATCTGTGGACGTTTTACGTTCTACTGTCCTTCGAACGCAGCACCCCTACTGTGCCCGCCCGCTCCACCGTCGTACGGGGAAGGCGTGCACACCTTCTGTCCCCCCACATGTACGCGGTACTTCTCCCCTACCTGTGAGGGACACAGAGCCATATGCGAGGGTTACTCACCACCAAGGCCGCCAGGCGCACCCTGCGTCCGATCGCCGACCTCATCGATCAGCGCATCGAGCGCCAGATCCGCCGCGCCATCGGGGACGGCTCCGACGGTGGGCTGCAGCGCGAGCTGACGGCGCTGCGCCAGCGCCAGCGGCCCCTCGAGCTGCTGTTCGACAAAACAGGGCGCGGTGTGTCGCGACTCCCCGCCGAGGTCCATCTCAAGCGCGCCATCGACGAGTTGGCGCTGATGACCGGGGACAGGGACGGCGCGGAGCGCAATGTCGCGCAGTCGTTCCGGTTGCTCATCGCCCTGGAGGCGCTCGGAGTCGGCCGGATCGCCGGCGGCACCATGAACATCTGCGGCAAGCTCTCCGCCGTACCGCTGCTCGACCCGCCGAACGACGAGATCCTGGAGATCGGCACCCTGTACGGAATGTTCGGCGCGGCCCTGATCCGGATGATGGAGCGCGCGGGACGCGACCCGCGCCTGACGATCGTCGACCCGCTCGCGGGCCTGCAGCTCCAGCCCGGCACCACCGAGGGAGCCGACCCGACTGGCACCCCCGTGCGCGGGGCCGCGGTGCGCACCAATCTGGGCCTGGCCGGCGCGGCCGGAGCCGCGACCCGCATCCAGCAGGGCTTCTCCGAGGACCCCGAGGTACGCGCCCTGGTCTCCGACCGTTCCTACGGAGTGATCATCGTCGACGGCGACCACTCCGCCCCCGGCGTCCTGGCGGATCTGGAGTGGGCCGAGCAGATCGTCGCGCCCGGCGGCATCGTCGTACTCGACGACTTCGGGCACCCCAAGTGGCCCGGTATCAAAGAGGCCTATGAGAAGCACATGGCCACGGACACCCGGCTGACGTTCCTCGGTCAGGTGGCGAACTCGGGCTATCTGCGCGCGGGCGCGAAGAGCCGGGACGCCTCGGGCTGACGAGGGTCGCCGTGTGACTTCCGAGCAGCACGCGGTCCCGGCCGTCGCCCGCTGGTTCGCGACCCGCCCGTAACGCCGAGAGGCGTGGCTCCGCAAGGAGTCCGGAGCCGTCAGTTGCCCGCCCACCGCTTGAGCTGGATAGCCCCTGTGTGCGCCGGGCCGTCCTGTGCGAGGACACGCGCAGGACGGCCCGCCGGTCACGCGGCGGCCAGGTCCTGGGCGCGACCACCCGTCCGCGTCCTGGGTGGCGCAGGCCGCGAAGAACCTCGTCATGGACCTCGAAGACGCCGGCTTCACAGCCAAGTTCCTGATCCGGGACCGGGACGGCAAGTTCCCCGAGGTTGGCCGTCGCCACCGGGTGCCGATGTCGCGCCGATGCGCCGCCAGGTGGTGTGCGAGGTTGCACGGAGCAGAACCGGACATTGCCCGCCGCCGTGGCGGCGCTCACCAGGAACGATTCGATTCCGGCGACTCGATCCAGAACGGAGCGACGATCACGAACGCTTCGTACGATCCGCTCCCGAGCTCTCGCGGTTCTCGTGAGAAAGACAGTGCATCAGGTCTTTACAACGATGTAAACCGATGATGGCATACACCTGCCCGGCCGTCCCGTTCCTGCTTGCACCGTTGCACCGTTGCCCGGAGACACCATGACTCTCGCCGACACACCTTCATTAGATGTGCCGAACAATGTTCCACGGCCCGAATACCCCCGTCCCAGCTTCGTGCGTGCGGACTGGCTCAACCTCAACGGCACCTGGCAGTTCGACTTCGATCCCGGCGACAGCGGCCTGGAACGCGGCCTGCCGCACCAGGAGTTGAGCGGGGAGATCCTCGTCCCGTTCTGCCCCGAGTCCGAGCTGTCGGGGATCGGCGACACGGACTTCCACCCCGCCGTCTGGTACCAGCGCACGGTCCGCGTCCCGGCATCCTGGGCCGGCCGGCGGGTGCTCCTGCACTTCGGGGCGGTCGACCACGACACGACCGTCTGGGCCGACGGCCGCGAAGTGGCCCGGCACAGCGGCGGGTTCACCTCCTTCGCCGCCGACCTCGGCGACGTGGCGGGCGCGGCCGGGCAGAACAGCGAGGTCGTGATCGTCGTACGGGCCCGGGACGCCCGCCACGGGCCGCAAGCACGCGGCAAGCAGGCCACCCAGTACGCCAACAGCGCCGCCCACTACACCCGCACCACCGGCATCTGGCAGACCGTCTGGATGGAGCCGGTGCCTGAGGTGCACCTGCGGCGCCCCCGCATCACCCCCGACCTCGGCTCCGGCGCCTTCCATCTCGAACTCCCGCTCAGCGCCAACCGCCGGGGATACCGGGTCAGGGCCCGGGTGAGCGACACGGACGGCACGGTGACCGGGACGGAGGTCCCCGCCGACCTCGATCTGGCGCCGCGCATGACACTCGATCTGCCCGCGGACCGCCGCCGCCCGTGGTCACCCGAAGACCCGCACCTGTACCGCGTACACATCGAGCTGCTGGACGCCGACGGCGCCACCGTCGACAGCGCCGAGTGCACAGCGGGGCTGCGGTCGGTGTCCATCGACGGCAAGCGACTGCTGCTCAACGGCCGCCCCGTCTTCCAGCGGCTCGTCCTCGACCAGGGCTGGTACCCCGACGGGCTGATGACCGCCCCGGACGACGCCGCCCTCGTGAAGGACATCGAACTCGCGCTGGCCGCGGGGTTCAACGGCGCCCGGCTGCATCAGAAGGTGTTCGAGGAGCGGTTCCTGCACCACGCGGACCGGCTCGGCTACCTCGTCTGGGGCGAGTTCGGCGACTGGGGGGCCAGTACGGGGCGCACCACCCAGGACAACCAGCAGCCGACCGCCGGATACGTCGCGCAGTGGCTGGAGGCCGTGGAGCGGGACTACAACCACCCCTCGATCGTCGGCTGGTGCCCGCTCAACGAGACGCACCAGGAACTCCACGACCGGCACACCGTCCTGGACGACGTGACCCGCGGCATGTTCCTGGCGACGAAGGCCGCCGACACCTCCCGTCCGGTCCTGGACGCCTCCGGCTACTCGCACCGCGTGGCCGAGACGGACGTCTACGACTCGCACAGCTACGAGCAGGACCCCGAGGCCTTCCGCCGCCAGATGGAGGGGCTGGACAAGGACGCGCCACTCGTCAACCCCGACCGACGGGCCAACCCCGACATGAGGGACATCGACGCGGTGTGGTCGCTGCCGTACAACGGCCGGCCGTACTTCTGCAGCGAGTTCGGCGGCATCTGGTGGAATCCGGAGGAGGCCGCGGCCGCGGCCGGGGACGACCGCGAGGTCTCCTGGGGCTACGGCGAACGGCCACGGACGGAGGAGGAGTTCCAGGAGCGCTTCGCCGGGCTGACGGCGGCGCTGCTCGACAACCCCCTCATGTTCGGCTACTGCTACACGCAGCTCACGGATGTCTTCCAGGAACAGAATGGCGTCTACCGCTTCGACCGCAGCTCCAAGCTCGACGTGGCCCGGCTGCGCGCGGCCCAGTCGCGCCCGGCCGCCTACGAGCGCCGGGCCTGCGAGGAGGAATGATGACCGGCCTGACGCGGCGCGGTCTGCTGAGAGGAACGCTGTACGGCGCGGGCGCCACCGCCTCGGTGTCCGCCCTCGGCAGCTGCGGTTCGATCACCGGTAGCGTGACAGGCGCGGACGAGATCCAGTACTGGACTCTGTTCACCGGCCCCGACGGCGCGCTGATGAAGAAGATGACGCGCACCGCCGAGAAGCGTGTACCGGGTCTCAAGGTCAGGACGACGGTGCTGGACTGGGGCCCGCCGTACTACACCAAGCTCGCGATGGCCTCGGCCGGCGGCCGCTCACCGGATGTGGCGGTCATGCACCTGACCCGGCTGGCGGGCTATGCCCCGGGGGGTCTGCTCGACCCGTGGGACATGGATCTGCTGGCCGAGTTCGGTCTGGGGCGGGAGGATCTCAACGCCACGCTCGTCAAGCGGAGTCTGTACGAGGGGACTCCGTACGCCATTCCGCTGGACACCCACCCCTACGTCGTCTTCTTCGACCGGGACGTCCTGGACAAGGCCGGTCTGCTGACGGGCAACGGAGGTCTATTGCCCTTCGAATCGCCGCAACACGCCCTGGAGCTGATGGACCGGCTCCGCCGGTCCGCCGGAGCCGGACCCGTCTTCGGCCACGCGAACGACCCGGCAATGGGCTGGCGGATGTTCTGGACACTGTTCAGCCAGACCGGCGCCACCTTCGACCTCACCGGCAAGCGGGCCGAGATCGACGAGGACACCGCCGTCGAAGTCGTGCGTTTCATGGTGGAGCTGGGACGCGACAGCCGCACCCTGGACGTCCCTACGGCGATCGCCGCCTTCACGAACGGCCGGTCACCGATGATCTTCTCGGGTGAGTGGGACATGAACACCTACCAGCAGACCTTGAAGGACAGGCTGGGCGGTGCCCCCTTCCCCACCTTCTTCGACCGTCCGGCCGGCGCGTCCGACAGCCATGCGCTGGTGCTGCCGCACCAGCAGAACGCGGATCCGGAGCGCAGGCGGCGCACTCACCAGTTCGTCGCCGACCTGGTCCGGTCCGGGGTTACGTGGGCGACGGCCGGTCATATCCCCGCGTACACACCGGCGGTGTCGTCCCGGGCGTACGCCGAGATGCGCCCGCAGATCGAGTACGCCGGCGCCGCCAGGCAGTTGGCGCTCGACCCGCCGGTGTGGTTCGCGGGCTCCGGCTCGGACTTCCAGACGCGGATGTCCCAGGCGCTCCAGTCCGCGATCGGCGGCTCGTCGTCCGCGGCGAGCACGGTGCGCACGATGGTCTCCCAGATCAACACCCTGATGGCCCAGCCGAATCCGGCCTGAGCGCGACGGAATCACCACAGAAAGGAGCGATGTCATGACTTCCGTCTCCACGCCCACGCGGCAGGCCGCGGCCGGATCCCGGCGCACCGGACTCCGGCGGGCCGGGGCCACGGGCCGACCACGGTCCCCGGGCTCCACGGGATGGCTCTTCGCCACCCCCTTCCTGGTGTTCTTCGTGCTCTTCCTCATCGTGCCGATCGGCGTCGGCCTGTGGATGAGCTTCACCGACGCGAGCCTGACCGGACAGGGTGACAGCACCTTCGTCGGCCTGGACAACTACACCGAGGCGTTCGGCGACAGCCAGGTGTGGCAGACCCTCGGCAACACGGTCTGGTTCACCGTCCTGACCACCGTCCCCCTCGTGGTCGTCGCCCTCGCGATGGCCTTGCTGGTGTACACGGGGATGCCGGGGCAGTGGCTGTGGCGGCTGTCCTTCTTCGCCTCGCATCTGCTGCCGGTCGCGGTGGTCTGGCAGATCTGGACCCTGCTGTTCCAGCCGGACACGGGGATGCTCAACAGCGTGCTGAAGGCGGTCGGGATCGAGGGGATCGGCTGGCTGACGGACGAGAAGTACGCCATGTGGTCCATCGCGCTGGTCACCCTGTGGTGGACGGTGGGGTTCAACTTCCTGCTCTACCTGGCCGCGCTGCAGGCGATCCCCGACCACCTCTACGAGGCAGCCGCGCTGGACGGCGCCGGAGCGTGGCGCCGTCTGTGGTCGATCACGCTGCCCCAGCTGCGCCGGACCACCGGGCTGATCGCGGTATTGCAGGTGATGGCGTCGCTGAAGGTGTTCGACCAGATCTATCTGCTGACCAAGGGCGGACCCAACGGGACCACCCGGCCGATCCTGGAGTACATCTACGACACCGGCTTCACCAACTACCGGCTCGGCTACGCCTCGGCGGTGTCGTACGTGTTCTTCGGAGTCGTCATCATCCTCTCGCTCGCCCAGCTGAAGCTCTTCTCGCGCAGGGAGGACTGATCGCGCCATGACCACCGAGTCACTCTCACCCCTTACACCGGGCAAGCCCCGCTCGACCATGCCCCGGGAGGTGGCCCGGCGGCGCCGCTACGGCGCAGGCCGTGCCTGGCACCCCACGCTCGGACCGGGGCCTCTCCCCCGTGTTCTGACGCTGCTGGCGCTGGCGCTGATGGCGGTGGCCTGGCTGGTGCCGTTCGGCTGGGGGGTGGACACGTCGTTCAAGTCGGAGGTCGACGCGAGCGCGTCGGGCGCCGACTGGCTCCCCGACGCGGGCTTCACCCTCGACGCCTACCGGATCATCCTCAGCCAGGGCAATCTCCCCGTGTGGGCGCTGAACAGCGTCGTGATCGCCGTGTGCGTCACGGCGATCACCGTGGCCGTCTCGGCGATGGCGGCGTACGCCTTCTCGCGGACGCTCTTCCGCGGCCGCCGCGTGCTCTTCGTCGTCACCGTCGCCTCGATCATGGTGCCGCCGCAGATCCTGATCGTGCCGCTGTTCCGGCAGATGCTCGCGATGAACCTCGTCGACACCTACGCGGCGGTGATCCTGCCGCAGGTGGTGGCGCCCGTGATGGTGTTCATCCTGAAGAAGTTCTTCGACGGCGTTCCGCGTGAGCTGGAGGAGGCGGCCCGGATCGACGGGGCGGGCAGCTTCCGGGTGTTCTGGAGTGTGGTACTGCCGCTGTCCCGGCCGATCCTGGCAGCGGTTGCGATCTTCGTCTTCATCAACACGTGGAACAACTTCCTCTGGCCGTTCATCAGTACCAGCGATCCCGGGCTGATGACGCTGCCGGTGGGGCTGTCGACCGTGAGGGACTCCAGCGGGCTCCAGTTCGCCCAGCAGTCGGCCGCCTCGGTCCTCGGCTCGCTCCCGCTGCTGATCGTCTTCATGCTGTTCCAGCGCCAGATCGTGAAGTCGGTCGCCACGACGGGCCTCGGAGGTCAGTGACCGGTCCGGGCGGCGACCGCGGGAGCGACGCCGCCCTCGGTCGACTCGCGGGCGCACACCGTGTGCCCGACGATGACTTCCCGGGCCGGCCGGTCCGGTGAATCGATCCGCTCGAGCAGCAGACTGATGGCGTTGCGGGCGATGGCGCCCTTGTCCGGCGCGACGGTGCTCAGGCTCGGCGTGCTGTATCGCGTGGCCTCGATGTCGTCGAAGCCCATCACGGCGATGTCGTCCGGGACCCGCACCCCGCGCTCGTACAGGGCCCGCAACGCGCCCAGGGCCAGCGCGTCGTTGAAGCAGAACACGGCGTCCGGCGGGTCGGCCTCGTCGAGCAGCGCATACATCGCCTGAGCGCCCTCACGCAGATGATAGAGAGGCGTCTCGCATTCCAGGCGGGGATCGAAAGGCAGCCCGGCCGCCTCCAGCGCCTCGCGGTAGCCGGTCCTGCGCAGCAGCGGGGTGCCGATGTACGGCTCGGGCTGAAGGCCGATGGCAGCGATCCGGCGACGGCCGCCGCGGATCAGGTGAGTCACGGCCTCCCTGGAGGCGGCGACATTGTCGATCACCACGTGGTCGGTCAGGCCGCCGCTGGGCCGTTCGCCGATGAGCACGAGCGGCATGGCGTCGATGTGGGCGGCGAGTGCGCTGCCGTGCAGGGCGAGCGGGCTCACCACCAGTCCGTCCACGATCTGTTCGCCGAGGCTGTGGATGACGGCCGCCTCCCGATCCCGGTCACCGAGGGTCTGCTCGATCAGCAGGGTGCGGCCGTGCTCCTCGGCCATGGTGAGGAAGTGCCGTGCCAGCTCGGCGAAATACGGGACGTCCAGCTCCGGCAGGACCAGCGCGATCGTGCCGGAGCTGCCCCGGCGCAGATTGCGGGCGATTCTGTTGGGCCGGTAGCCGAGCTCTGCGATGGCCCGCTGGACCCGCTCCCGGGTCTCGGGGGTCACATGCACAAAGCCGTTGATCACATTCGACACGGTCTTCGGTGAGACGCCGGCGAGCGTCGCCACGTCCTTGACGGTGGCGCTTCTGGCAGCACCCCCGCGCGGAGCACCACCCTTCCCGCCCGGTGACGCTTCGCTCTTCGTGGTCTGCTGTCTCGCGGCTGTCACCAGCCGATCCTAGAACGTGACCAGGCAGGCGTGTACCGGCCCTCATCGATCGTGACTCTCCCGGCCACCCGCCCGTCCCGCCCGGGTTTCCGTCATGAGTGACGACCGCAGAGAGGCCCACGCAGAGATTCACCGAAGGGATTTACAACGTTGGAAAATGTCCCTACCGTTTCGGCACGGATGAACCGAGCTGCCATTCGTCTTCACCCCTCACACCGATGGAGTGCGCGTGCCACATCGCCGACCTCTGTACCGCAGGCCTCTGCGGAGCCGGTTTCACCGCAGGCCGGGGGGCTTACTCCTGCCGGCCCTGCTGACCCTCCTCGCAGTGCTGGGCTCGCTCCTCACCGCCCAGGCACCTCCGGCGGCCGCCGCCTCCGGCACACTGCTCCGCGACGGCACGGGCCTCTACCCCCGGGCCGTACGCCTGGAGCACAACGGCGCCGCCAACGGCCGTATCCTCGCCTCCGTCGTCACCTTCCGCGGCTCGGACGGCCTCGGCGCGATCTACGAGAGCACCGACGACGGGGCCGGCTTCCGCCAGGTGGGCGAGGTGGCCGACCCCGAAGCGGCCGAAGGCCAGGGCCTGTGCTGCGCCATCCTGTACGAACTGCCGCAGCGGATCGGTGACATGCCGGCCGGGACCCTGCTCTGGGCCGCCTCCGTCGGCCAGGACGAAACGAACCGCCGCATGGCCATCCGGGTCTTCCGCAGCACCGACGTGGGACGCACCTGGTCCTATCTGTCCACCGTCGCCACCGCCCCCGACGACAAGGGGCTGTGGGAACCGGAGTTCTCCGTCGACGCGACCGGGCACCTGGTGGCCCACTACTCCGACGAGACCGACCCCGCCCACAGCCAGAAGCTGGTCGCCGCCCGGTCCTCGGACGGCGTCACCTGGACGGGCCACCACAGCACGGTCGCGAGCAACCTCGCTTCCGACCGGCCCGGCATGGCCGTCGTCCGCAAGCTGCCGAACGGCACGTACTTCATGAGCTACGAGATCTGCGCGGCCGCAGGGCAGTACGTGTGCGTCGTCCACTACCGCACATCAGCCGACGGCTGGGACTGGGGCGCTCCCGCGCACCTCGGCCACCGCCCCGAGACCGCCGACGGCAAGTACTTCAAGCACGCGCCGAACCTCGCCTGGGCCCCTGAGGCGGGCAACCCGCAAGGCAAGTTGTTCCTGGTCGGCCAGGTCATGTACAACGCCGACGGCAGCACGGCGAGCGGCAGCGGCGCCACGGTGTGGACCAACAGCGACAGCGGCACCGGTGCCTGGCGGGAGATCACCGCGCCAGTGCGGGTGGACTCCAAGACCGTCGACTACTGCCCGAACTACAGCTCGGCCCTGCTGCCTTCGGTGGACGGCACACGCGTCATGGAGATCGCCACGGATTACGACGGCACCGTGTGCAAGCCGTACTACGCCACCGGCCCTGGCTGACACGAGAGGCGACTGTCCGCAGCAGTGCCTCCTGTGAGGTTCCAGAACGAGGCCCGAGGCTCTGGGGCACGTCCATGGACGTGGTGTACGGCGGGTTGTTGAGGCTGTCGCCGGCCGGGGTGCTTTGAGCGTGCATACGGGTGGCGTCGGGTATGAGGAATCTCGCCTCGCTCGTTCCAAAGTCCGCGGTCAGCGGGGTGATGACGCTGCTGCGGGCGGTGTTCGAGCAGCCGAACCACTGGGCGCCCTCCCCGGCGCCTGGAACGAGGTGCTGGAAAGCAGCTACGGCATCATCCAGCCGGGCGGAGACGTGCTCCATGCTTTCCGGCCCGCCCTGCAAGGCGACTCGGCCTGGAGCTGACCAGCAAGCTGGTGAACGGGCAGTGGCCCGCTGTGCCGCGCGCCGGGGCAGGAAGACTGGGATGCTGGCAGGGAGCGCTGCCCGTGACGTGGCCCTGGCGGACAGGGGTGGTGATCGCCGTGGCCGAGACCTACGAGAACGCCCAAGGACCGACCGGTCCGACCGGTCCGACCGTTCCGGCCGTTCCCCTGGGAGACCCGTTTCTGCGCACCCGGTTCGCCCTCCCCGCGAGGCCCGCAACGTTCCTGCGGCGGCAACGGCTCGTCCAGCACCTCGACCAGGCTCTGCGGACACCGTTGACACTGGTCAACGGGGCGGCCGGGGCCGGCAAAACCCTGCTCGCCGCCGACTGGGCCGCCGGCCTGCGGCGGCCGGTCGCCTGGCTCACCGTCGAAGTGGGGGACCGGCGTCCCGGGGTGTTCTGGGCGTATGTCCTTCAGGCCATGCGCGCCTGCGGTGCACCGGCATCCGACGCGGTCGGGGCTCCTGCGGACGCGACCGGGGTGGACCAAAAGCTGCTGGCAGCCCTCGCCGCCGAGCTGAACGATCGCAGCCGGCCCGTGGTCCTCGTGCTCGACGAGTACGACCGCGTGACCGCCCCGGAGGTCGCGGAGCAGCTGGAGTTCGTACTGCACCACGCCGGGCGCGGCCTGCACCTCGTCCTCGTCACACGCACCGAACCGCTGCTTCCGCTGCACCGTTACCGGGCGGCCGACGAGCTGACGGAGATCCGCGCCGCCGAGCTGGCCTTCACCCCCGAGGAGGCCGTCGCACTGCTGGAGCTGCACGGTCTGAGCCTTCCGGTCCCCGCGGCACGCGCCTTGGTGGACCGCACCCGGGGCTGGGCCGCCGGCCTGCGCCTGTCCGCCCTGGCCGCGCGGGATTGTGCCGACCCTGAGCTCTACCTGAAAAAGTTCGAGGCGGACCGCAGCACGGTCGCGGACTTCCTGCTGGCCGAAGTCCTCAAGGGACAGCCGGAAGAGACACAGGACCTTTTGCTGCGCGTCAGCGTCCTGGAGCGTTTCTGTCCCGATCTGGCCAACGCGCTGACCCTCCGGGCCGATGCCGGACCCATTCTCGCCGGCCTGCACCGCGGCAACGCGTTCGTCGAGTACCTCGGGCACTCGTGGTACCAGCTCCATCCGCTGTTCGGGGAGATACTCCGGGCCCATCTGCGCGAGCGCCTGCCCGGCCTGGAGCCGGAACTCCACCGGCGAGCCGCGCGGTGGCTGCGTCGTCACGGATTCCTGCCGGAGACACTCGCCCACGGCGCCGCCGCGGGGGACTGGGATTTCGCCGCCGGTGCCCTCATAGACGACCTGGCGATCGGACAGCTCTTCACCGGCCTGCGCTCGGGTGACCTGACCCAGGTGTTCTCCCACATGGGGTCCGAGGCCAGGAGTCCAGCGACGGACCTCGTACGCGCAGCCCACGACCTGTCCCGGTGCGACCTGGACCGCGGTCTGACCCGCCTGCGCCACGCCGAGAAGCACTTGGCCGACGACGCGCCCGACCTGGCGGCTGCCCAGTTGAGCTGCGCGCTGCTGGAGGCACTGGCCGCCCGGCTGGCCGGATGTCCCCCACGGGCCGAGAAGGCCGCCGAAGCGGCCGACGAGCTGCGGCGGGAAGTCCCGGCACATCTCCTGGACAAGCATCCCGAAATCCCCGCTCTGCTGCTGACCCATCTGGGATCGGCGCGCCTGTGGGCCGGGCGTTTCGAGGACGCGCGCGCTGCCCTGACCACCGTGGCAGGTACTCCCGGCGGAGCCTCCACCGTGCTGCCCAGGAAGGAGTCGATGGGGCACCTGGCCCTGCTCGACTATCTGAACGGCTGGCTCGGCCGGGCGGAACGCAAGGCCCTTGCGGCGGTGTCCGAGGCGGAGCGGGTCGGCCTGCCCCAGCCGTCCGGCTCCGGCATCGAACGGCTGGTCCTGGCCGCCGTGGCCGTCGACCGCCATGAATTGGACCGGGCCCAAGCCCTCCTCGACGAGGCGGCCCTCCCATCGGGAGCGCGTGATCCAGTGCCGGCGGCGGGACGAGCCCTCGCCACAGCTCGACTGCTGATGGCCAGGGGCAGGGCACGAGCCGCCGTCGAGGCGGCGGACCCGGCCGTCTCTGCCGCCGTGGCATCACCTTGGGCGGCAAGCCATGAAGCGCTCGTCGCCTCCGCCGCCCACCTGGCCGAAGGCCGGCCGGACGAAGCCACCGAGGTACTCCAGCGCGTGTCCGGCGACCAGTCGGCGTGTGCCGTGGAGGCCGCGGCGATCCAGCTCGCCGCAGGGCGTCCCGAGGCGGCCGTCGACCTGCTCGACAGCATCCGCACCCAGGGCGGGACGGGTCCGGCGGTGACCGTGAGGGCGGCGCTGGTGAGGGCTCAGGCGGCGGAGGGGGCGGGAGACACCGCCACCGCCCGCAGGCTCGTGGCACAGGCGCTCCTCGACGCCCGGCGCGAGCGGCTGCGGCGTCCGTTCCTCGATGCCGGAGCGTGGATCCGGCCCCTCCTGGCCACGGCCTCACTGCACGAGCTGGCAGCGGGCTGGCTCACCCCCGGCCTGCCCCCCGCACGACGGCGTGAGCAGCCCGGCCCGGAATCGCTGCCCTCGCTGCTCGTCGCGGTGGAGCTGAGCGGACGCGAGCGTGACGTCCTGGAGCGGCTGGCCCGGATGATGTCGACGGAGGAGATCGCCGCCGATCTGTACTTGTCGGTGAACACGGTGAAGACCCACCTCAAGAGCGTGTACCGGAAGCTGGCGGTGAACCGGCGGGGCGAAGCTGTGCGCCGCGCGCGCGACCTCCGGCTGCTGTGAACGCGCGTCGGGAAGAGCGTCCGGCGCCCGCCCCACCGGCAGGACATCACAGGGTTGACGGTCCAAGGCGCCGGTGGCGGCGCCAGTACCAGAGCGCGCCGACCGCGGCGGACGCCGTGGCCAGGGTGATGCCGAGGACCGGCCAGCGGCTCTCGGCGATGCGCAGGCCGGTCAGGAAGGTCACGGCGGTCACGACGAGCGGCACGAGGAGGGAGAGGAGCGCGCGGAGTGCGGCCGCCATTACTTCCGGTTCGGGGCGGGAGGTCCGGTGGCGCGGGGCGGGTGCGGTGTCGGCGAAGTAGTAGGCGAGGACGCGGTCTGCCAGGCGGGCGTCGGCGCGCTGGTAGGTCACCGCCAGGTACGGGAGCCAGACGAGGGGGGCGACCAGTCCGACCAGGAAGACCACGCCGAGGAGCAGCCACCGCCAGGCCTGGACGGCGACCCGGCGTACGCGCCGGCCCGCGGCCTGACTCTCGTCGCCTGGCGTGAGCACGCCGAGGAGGTGGGCCATGCGCAGGGTGACGTCCCACAGGGCCACCCATCGCTTCCAGCGGGCGGGTGCGCCGGCGGCACGTCCGGTGCGGGCGAGCGCGTCCTGCGCCTGCCGGGTGTCCTCGTACACGCCCTGGAGGACGAGGAGTTCGCCGGCGCGGGCGCTCGCCGTGGGGTCGCGGCCGTCGAGGGCGGCCAGCTCCAGGACCGTACGTGCCTGGCGGAGCAGCGCCGCGCAGAACGCGACGGGAATGAGCACGAGGAACGGGCCGCCCACGAGGGAGCCCTCCGATACGACGGTCCGTCGGCCGCGAGCGACCACCCGGGCCCGGAGCTCCGCCTCGGTGGCGGTGGGGTGGTCCCGCCGAAGCGAGGCGATTGCTTCGGGCACGGCCGGACCGATGCGGCGGACGGCGAAGTCGGCGAGGAGTTCGGGGAGGTGCCCGGGATCGGTGACGACCGACGCCAGCAGCGAGCGCTCAGGAGAGGGCTCCTTGCGGGAACCCGCAGTTCTCAGATTCTCCCGGGGCGGCACACATCGTATCTATCACGAATCACCCTAATCAGGACGAGCGATCGGCCTCTCTCCTTTCGTTCTGGTTCGTCGCTCAAATCGCAGCTCTTCCCCCGTGGCGGGTGAGGCACGGGGCGCATGCTTCGGATGCGATGGGAGGAACGGCGAGGCGGGCGCCGGCCCACTGCCCGGCCGACTCCGCCGGCGTATCGGGCCGACTCGGCGAGGTGGACAGCGTGAAGCACTGGCGGGCTCTGATCGTCCTCGGTACGGCCCAGTTCCTCATGGTCCTGGACACCTCGGTCATGAACGTGTCCATCAGTCAGCTGGTCGAGGACTTCAACACAGAGGTCACCGCCATCCAGGCCGTCATCACTCTGTACGCACTGGTCATGGCGGCGTTCATGATCATCGGCGGCATCGCCCTCACCAGTTTCCTGGTCACGCCGCACCTGCCGACCGCCCGGGAAGACCGTCCGCGGCAGCCGGACGCCGAGGCTCCGGCCGGAGCGACCGGATCGACGCGCTGAGTTCCGAGGGAGTCACCTGTGTCCAGGACCAGAGCCACGACCGGCCCGGCCACGGACCGGCGGGAGCGCCGTGCCGAGCGCCGGACCCGCGCGGACTACACGGGCGGAGTCTACGGATCCATGCTCGCGGCCTCCGTGGTGGTCGGCGCCGGCTCCCTGGGCTCGTTCCCTCGCGTCGAGCTGGTGCTGTTGCTGTTGCTCACCGGCGTGGTGTTCTGGATCGGGCACGTGCATGCCCAGCTCTTCGGGGCGCGCCTGGCGCAACAGGCTCCGGACCGCCGGGTCGTATGGAACGTGTGCCGTGACGAGTGGCCGATCGTCAAGGCCGCCATCCCGCCGGCCGCCGCGGTGGTCGTCAGTCCGCTCCTGGGCCTGGACGTCCGAGGTGCCCTCTGGCTGGCTCTCTCCGTCGCCGTGGCCGGCCAGGTGGGCTGGTCCGTGGCCGCGGCACGCCGCGCCGGTGCTTCGCCGCGGCTCATGGCCGCCACCGCATCGGTCAACCTGCTGCTCGGCCTGCTGATCATCGCCTTCAAGATCTTTCTGAAGCATTGAGCCCTGGCGTCCGGTCGCCGGGCGACGGTCACCTGTACCGGGTGAGGCCCGAAGGAGCACGGAGGCGGACGATCGCAGGGAAAGGCGCGTCCGCCTGTCTGAAGCAGTCCATGGAAGGACAGCTCGTGCGCTACGAGATCCGAGTCGAGGGACACCTGTCGGAAACGCTGGCCAAGGCGTTTCCAGAGCTTGGCCACGTGGTGATGTCCGGCCAGACCATCCTGTTCGGCCCTGTCATGGACGAAGCGCACTTGTACGGACTGCTGGCACGCTGTCAGTCACTGGGACTGCGGGTCTTGGAGATGCGCCAGCTGCCGGAGTGACGGGACCGGGGCGCCGTGCTCAGAGCCGCTCCGCCCTGATCCGGCCGGAGCGGCGGGCGGCTTCCAGCGCCGCGAAGTCCCGCTCGTTGATGTCGAAGACCAGACGGCGCTCCGGCGAGGCGAGCAGCCGGAAGTTCAGCGGGTGGGCGTCCCCGCAGAGCTGCACCCGGAGCCCGGTGCTGGGGAGGGGCGCCAGGTCGGCTGCCATGATCGCGGCAGCGCCGCGGTAGAAGCGGAACGGCGACTCCAGCATGCGGCCGTAGCGGATCGGCACCAGCTCTGGTACTCGCTCGGCTGACTGGCGCTCTATCACCTCGATGGGGTCGACTCGCTGCTGTGCGGTCTCGTACCAGCCGTGCGACGAACGCGACGCCCGCCTGCGCGCGTTCCTGCCGTACTCCGCTCGCTCGGCCGGGGACAGGGACGCGGTGAAAGCGCTGGGCACGGTCATGGCCCGGCCTCCTCGTCCGGCGTCCCGGCGTCGGTACCGGAACGCGCTTTGGCCGACGGGCCGCGGCGCTGTCGGCGCAGCCCCGCCTGCGCCGCGCTCGCCAGCACCCGTGCGGCGACGCCCACGAGCAGCAGCCCTCCCGCCATCTGCACCATCGTCAGCACGCGCCCGGTCTGAGAGCGGGCGCGTGATGTCCCCGAAGCCGACGGTGCTGAACGTGGTCAGCGTGAAGTACAAGGCGTCCGTCCTCGTCAGCGGCTCACTGAAAGAGTCCGGGGCGGAGCGGTCCAGCAGGTAGTAGGCGTCGGCGAAGAGGACCAGGAACAGCACCAGCGTGGCGGCCAGGGCCTCGACGGCCCTCAGCCGTGGGTGAGGTGAGCGCGCGATGACCCGCACCTCCCACCCGAACACCAGCAGCACCGCCACCAGGCCACTGACGAGCAGCGCCGACGCACCAGCCGTACCGCGCTCGTCCAGAGGCAGCAGGTAGTAGGCAGTGACGAGGCCGACGGCGATGACCACGGCGCGGGCGACGGCGACGACCGCCGCCCACCGGCGGGGGTGGCGCCGCCGACGCGGCCGGTGGGCGTCCGGCCCGGACCGGCCGCCGTCCGTCCGGGCAGTGCTCCGGTCGCTCATCTCGTGTCTTCTCGTTCCGTCCGGCCGGAAGGTGGATGGGCCGGGCGCCGGGGGACTTCCAGCTCACCGTCACGGCGGCGTCGACGGCTCACCCGTGGTGGGTGAGCCGGTCGCCGAGCGGCAGGCGTGACCCTGGATCGGTCAGGTGCTCGCACACCGCCCCATCACCCCGCCCCGTCGGCTTCCGGAGGCGACGGCTGATCACGCGAGGAGGAGCCATGACCATGTCGCGTGGTCCGGCATCGCGTACCGGGCAGGAACCCGAGCCCGGCGGGGCGGCCCCCGATGTGCCGGGCGATTCCGCGTACATGCTCGCGCGGCTCGGCCGTTCATGGACCTGGCTCCTGGGGTCGGCCGTCGTGACGCTGTTGCCGGGCGTCCTGGTGCTGGTCTGGCCGGACGCGACCCTGCACGTCCTGGCGGTCCTCATCGGCCTGTACCTGCTGGTGACCGGGGCGTTCCGGTTCGTGGCCGTCTTCGCGCGGGAGGGGCACGAGCGGCTGCCGGAGCTGGTCCTGGCCGTGCTGTACGTCCTGGCCGGGGTGCTGTGCCTGCGCAACCCGCTGCAGACGATCGCCGCGCTCTCGCTGATCACCGGCGTTGTCTGGCTCGTGTCCGGCGTCCTCACCCTCTACACGGCCATCGCCACCAAGGACCTGCCGCACCGCGGGGCCGTCCTGGGCGCTGCGGTGCTCGGCATCGTCGCGGGGATCGTGGTCCTCGCCCTGCCTGCCGAGTCGGCCCGCGCCCTGACCCGGCTGCTCGGCCTGTGGCTCGTCCTACTCGGCCTAGTCGAGGTAGTGGTCGCCCTTGCGTGGCGCGCCGCGCTCCGAAAGACGTCCACCACCGGGCCGCACGTACCCGCCGCGGCGGCCTGACACCGCGCGCCGCTCCGATGCGGCTGCCTCCACGACCGTCATCCCGACCGGCGAGCGTCGCGGCCGCCGCAGCGCACACGGAGAGGAGCTCCCATGAACCCGGCCGCGACCCCGGATCCGCCGGACTCTGGCGGATCCGCCAAACGGCAACACGTCATGACCGCCGAGGAACGGGCGGAGTACGAGCGACTGCGCCGTCACGCCGCGGTGCGCCACCGGCGGCTACGCCAGGCTGGCGCCTCTGTCCTCCTTCTGCTGGCCCTGCTGCTCGCGCCCCTGGCCGCCGTCGCGGCCTGGGTCCAGGACACGGTCTCCGACACCGACAGGTATGTGGAGACCGTCGCGCCGCTGGCGTCCGAGCCGCCCGTGCAGGAGGTCGTGATCAACCGGCTCACAGACCGCGTGGTGGACAACGTGGACGTCGCGGCGGTGACGGACTCGCTCGTCAAAGCCCTCCAGGACGCCGGGGCTCCACCCCGCGTCGTGGAGGGGGCCGAGTCCCTCGAGGGTCCGCTGCGGAACGCGGTCAGAACCGTCGTGGACCGCACCGTCACCCGCGTGATCACCAGCGACGCCTTCCAGCAGGTGTGGGAGGGCGCCAACCGGCGCTCACACGCCGCGGTGGTGAACATGCTCACCGGAGAGCGCGAGGGTGCCGTGCGCGCCGAGGACGGGACCGTCCAACTAAACGTGGGAGAGGTCGTCGACCAGGTACGGGAACGGCTCGTCGACGCGGGTTTCGACAAGGCCACCGCCATCCCGGACACCGACCGGACGATCACGCTGTTCCAGACGGAGGAGCTGGGCAAGGCGCAGGACACGATGCGGCTGCTGGACATCCTCGGCACCTGGCTGCCCATCCTGACCGTGGTACTCGCCGCGCTCGCCGTGTGGACCGCTCCGGCGCACCGGGTGATGCTGATGATCACCGCGACAGGTGTGGGCGTGATGATGGTGGTGCTGCTCGTCGCGCTGGCCGTCGTCAGACGGGTCTATCTGGACTCGGTCCCGCCCACGGCGCTGCCCACCGACGCGGCCGCGGCGATCTACGACACGTTCGTCCGCTTCCTGCGCGACAGCACGCGCACCCTGCTGGTCGTGGCAGTGATCACGGCACTGGTCGCGTACCTGTACGGTCCCGGACGCCCCGCCCGCGCCGTCCGCACGGTGACGGGCCGGGGAACGACGGCCGCCGGCCGGGGGCTGCGCCGCGCCGGACTGCGCACCGGGGCCACCGGACGCTGGCTGACAGACCACCGGGCATGGACCACGGGTGGCGTCATCGCGGCGGGAGCGCTGACGCTGGTGCTCTGGAACCACCCCACGGTCGGAGCGGTGACCCTCGTTCTCGGCATCGCCCTGGCCGTCCTGATCATCCTGGCGATCCTCGCGGCGGCCGCCGGACCGGCCGACCGTGCGGCGGACCAGACGACGGAACGGGCGGCCCCGTGAGCCATGGTCGGGAAACCCGGCCTCGGGCACACATCCCGCAGGCACCCGGCGTCCCGCAGGCACACGGCCGCGCGGGTATCGGCGGGTCTGCGGTCCGGGGCCGCGGCCCGGCTGCTGTCCCGCCTGTCGGCGCTCAACGTCGTGGAGGGCTCCGTACGGCTCGCCGCCCAGGCGTTCCTCACCGCGCTCCCGCTGCTGATGACCGTCGCGGCGTTCGCCCCCGGCTGGATGCAGGACCTGCTGGCCGACTCCCTTCGTGCGGTTCTGGGGGTGCGCGGCGACACCCTCGACGAGATGCGCCAGGTCTTCTCCGCAACCGGCACGACACGAAACACCGCCGGAGCCGTGGGCGTGGTGGTGACGCTCGTGTCGGCCACGGCGTTCAGCCGGGCGCTTCAGGCGGTGTGCGAGCGGTGCTGGTACCTGCCGCGTGCCCCGGTGCGGGCCGCGGTCTGGCGCTGGCTGCTGTGGCTGGTCGTCTGGCTGGCTTTCCTCCTGCTCCAGGCGCCGCTGCGCAGCGGGTTCGGCGCCGGTGCGGTGACCGGGCTGGTGCTGTCCCTGCTCTCGGCGACACTGCTGTGGTGGTGGTCCCAGCATCTGCTGCTGGGCGGCCGGATCGGCTGGCGGAGCCTGCTGCCGGGAGCACTGCTGGCCGGCACCGGTACGGTCCTGCTGAGCCGGGCCGCCCGCGTGCTGGTGCCCGGGGCCATGGAGCGCAGCCTGGACGAGTTCGGCCCCCTGGGCCCCGTCTTCACATTCCTTTCCTGGCTGATCGCCGTCTTCCTCGTGGCCGTCTCGGGCCTGGCCCTCGGCGAGTACGTCGCCTCCACCACCTGGTACCGGTCGGCCGCCGCACCCCGCCGCCGTGGGGAGATCGACCCCTGACCCGGCCGCCGGAGCGCGTCAACCGGGGCTACTGGGCTGCCGCACACTCACCCGCATCGGGTGAGGCCGCCCGGTCCTTGCCGTGCCCACGCTGAAGACAGCACGCAACGGCGGCCGGGACGGAGGAGAGACATGAGCGCGCAGACGTACCTGGCGTACGACTATCCCCTGCTGAGCATCTTCTGGAGCATGCTTTTGTTCTTCCTGTGGATCATGTGGTTCGTCCTGCTCTTCCGCGTCGTCGTCGACATCTTCCGTGACGACGACCTGAGCGGCTGGGCGAAGGCCGGCTGGCTGGTGTTCACCATCCTGTTGCCCTTCCTGGGCGTCTTCGTCTACGTGGCCGCCCGCGGCAAGAACATGGGCCGCCGGGAGATCACGCAGGCACGTGCGCAGCAGGAGGAGTTCAACGCCTACATCAGGCAGACCGCGGCCGGCGGCCGGACCAGCAGCGTCGACGAGCTCGCCAGGCTGTCCGAGATCCGCTCCCGCGGCGACATCACGGACGAGGAGTTCCGCAGGGCGAAGGACCTGGTCCTGACCGGCCACGGTCCGGCGGAGCACTCGGGCTCCACCTCCCGTACCTCCCATCGCTGAGCATCCGGATCACATGAAACGAGGCGCAAGATGACCGCGACACACACCCGGCCGGCACACACGGCGAAGCAGGAATGGGCAACCGGCCTGACGGTCTTCGCGGCCGTGATGCTCTTCCTCGTCGGCCTGCTCGACATCTTCCGGGGCATCATGGCCATCGCCGAGGACGACATCTTCCTCACGACGCGCAATTACGTGTTCGAGTTCGACCTGACCGGCTGGGGCTGGGTCCACCTCGCTCTGGGCGCGGTCGCCGTGATCGTCAGCATCGGGCTGCTCCAGACCGCGACCTGGGCGCGCGTCGCCGGCGTGGCCATCGCCGGACTCGTCATCATCGCCAACTTCCTCTCCCTGCCGTACTACCCGGTGTGGTCGGTCGTGATGATCACCATCTCGGGCTTCATCATCTGGGCCCTGTGCGTGGTCCAGCGCGGCAACCTCTTCGAGCTGTCGGAGGAGCGCCCGGTGTATGAGGAGCACCCACCGCGCAGGGCGTGAGTCGGAAGAGAAGGGCCGCAGGGTGGAATCACACGGCGCGGACACAAGGGGATCAAGAGGGACAGGACCCCCGACCGTACTCGAGGGCCGTGCCGGACGGGCCCGCCTCGCCGTACTCGCCCTGCTGGGAAGCATCCTGGTACCGCTCGTCGCCGCCGGTCTGCGGAGCGTGCTGTGGGCGCTGGCCGGCATCGCCGGACTGGCGCTCGCCGCCGTCGGGGTGTGGTGGACCCTGGCGCACACAGGTGCGCTACGTACTCTCGGGGCGGCCCTGTCGGTGATCGCGCCGGTCGCTGTCCTCGCCCTGTATGCCGCGTTCGGCATGCTCGGGCCAGCCTTGTTGTCCCTCACCCTGTGGATCCTGGCCGTCACGGCGGCACGTACGGCCCTGAACCCCGGGCACACCACCTCCGAGCAGTCCGAACAGGCTGTCGCCGAGGCGCCCCACACCCCCTGGATCCTCATGAATCCGCGCTCCGGCGGCGGCAAGGTGGACCGTTTCCACCTGGTGGAGAAGGCCCGGGCTGCCGGCTGCCGGGTGGTCCTGCTCGAAGGCGGCCAGGATGTCGTCGAACTGGCCCGGCAGGCCGTCACCGAGGGGGCCGATCTGCTGGCGGTGGCGGGCGGCGACGGCACCCAGGCGTTGGTGGCCGGTGTCGCGGCGCGCCACGACCTGCCGTTCGTGGTGATTCCCGCCGGTACCCGCAACCACTTCGCCCGCGATCTCGGCCTCGACCGCGACGATCCGGCTGCGGCCCTGGAAGCCCTGACCGATGGCGTCGAACTCCGCATCGACCTCGGGTACGCCGCGGACCGGGTCTTCGTCAACAACGCCTCGTTCGGAACCTACGCGTCCGTCGTCACCGACCCCGCGTACCGGGACGCCAAAGCCCGCACGACCCTGCGCACCCTCCCCGGCCTCCTCACCGGCGCGGACGCGCCCGGACTGCAGGCGCGAGCCGACGGAACCAACGTCGACGGACTTCAGGCACTCCTCGTCAGCAACAATCCCTACGGACGTGCCGTCGACGCGGCCCATCCGGGGCGCAGGGAGCGGCTGGACTCGGGCCTTCTCGGCGTGGTGTGCGTGCGGGTCGGCAACACCGCTCAGGCGGCCCGCTTGGTGCGCGGTCCGCGCTCCGGGGGACTCATCCGGCTGAGCGCCGGGGAAGTCGTCGTCGAAGCCGACTCGGGCACCCTCCCGGTCGGCATCGACGGAGAGCACGTCGTTCTGCCGTCACCCGTCGTGTGCCGCAGCGCGCCCGGGGCGCTCCGGGTGCGCGTGCCGCGCCGTCGCCCTGGTACACCACGGGCGGGCGGGGCGACGGCCGACTGGCCGCGCGTGGCACGGCTGGCGCTGGGGAGCCTGTCTGTTCCCGGGTGAGTGGCTCGGGTAGTCCCATGCGTGAGCGATGCGTGAGCGATGCGTGAGCGGATGGCCGAGGACAATCCACCACAGCCAGGACCACCGATCAGGCCGGGGCGGTGCTGACCTGTAAGAACAGCACCAGTCGGCACGAATGAGCACCCCCGATCAAGGATTCGATCCCATCCTAAAGCGGGTGCCGCAGGTTCGAATCCTGCCGGGGTACGCGGTCTGACCAGGCAATATGAAGCAAACAGCCCCATCGAACTGATCTTCGAGGGGGCTGTTTCGTGGCATGGGGGCCAAATCGGGGACGCGCTGCGTGGGAGGCGGCAGCCTCCTCGTCGGCCGGGGCGCCGCAGACCCAGCGCCAGGACTCGGTTTCAGGCGGCGTGCGGGGTGAAGGTGACGTGGGAGTCACCTTCGTCGATGGCCAGGTTCAGGGTGCCGTCCAGGGCCTTGGCCAGGCGTCGCAGCAGCGGAAGAGTAGGCACGGTGTCGCCGCCCTCCATCCGGGACACCTGAGGCTGCGTCATCCCGGCCCGCTCGGCCAGTTCGACCTGGGACAGGCCGAGCTCGATCCGACGGTCGTAAACCGCCTGCCCGAGATCGCCGGCCAGCCGCGCGTCGACGTACTCCTGGTCGTACTCCACCGCCTCACCCGCAAGCTGCCGGGTCCGGCGCGTCCTCCACGTGCTGTGATTCATCAACTCTCCTTGCGCCGATCGTAGGTGTGCTCGGCCCGGCCGTGCTCGGCCTCACAGACCTTCTGAGCCTGATGCGCACGCTCGACTTCCGCCGCCTCACGCATCCTCGTCTTACGGAACACCGTCAGCAGAACGATCCGCTGCCCGGGGCGAGCCAGTACGGGATGCGCACGGCATCGCCGTCCAGCTCGAAGCGCAGCTCACGCAGCTTGCCGCCCAGGTGACGCGCGGGTGGGCAGATCCCGCTGGAGTTCAGATCCCGCGGCAACAAGCTGCATTTGCACGCGCCGGGATTGGACTGGCGGCTTGGGGCCGCGCTGGTCGTCCTGCTGCGCAGCTTCGGCGCCGGCTCGTGGGACGCCAGGAAGAAGTGACCGGTCGGTCACGCCGCCGGTCGCGCCCCTCGCCGAGCTCGTACGGTGACGGCCCGCCGCGGCGCGTGGGGATGCACCGCGGCGGGCCCGGCGGCCACTCGCCTGGGGCATCGAGCGGCCGCTTTCCCCCGCCCGCCGTCAGCCACGGGCCTGGCGGCGACGGGCTCGCGGGCGAGAGCGTGGTGTCGAGCACGCCAGGTGATAGTGGAACGTGGAGCCGGCGCCGGACGTGCTCAGCTTGGTGTGCGAGTGGTGTTCCTCGCCCGGCTTGATGGCGCGCATACAGCGCTCGCAGATCTTCATCGCCTGTTCTCCCCTACGAATGCCGCGCAGTCCTGTACGCGCGCCACAGCTCCTCGGCCGTCTCGCACCGCGTCTCTCCGTGCCCGCAGCCGGTGCATGGGATGGAGTGGTCGAGGAAGGCCCGGTACGCGAGCTGCGCGCGAGTGAACGTGCTGTTGCGTGCGAGCCGCTGCAAACGCCCTGACCAGCTGCCGCCGTCGCGCCACTGCCACCGGGTGCCGCTCATACCCGGGTCCCGACCGCGAGGGTGTCGTTGCCGGACAGCCGGATGATCGCGCGCAGGACGATCGCGAGGCGGCGAGCGTCCATCCCGATCACGCGGGCCAGGCTGGTCTGATGACTGGTCACGGTCGACAGGACGAGGTCGACGAAGGCCCGCTGCTCATCGTCCAGGCCCATCTCGTAGAGACGCGCGCTCAGGTGGTCCCAGCAGCATTCGGGGCCGTGGTCCGTCTCCCTGACCAGCGCTGCCTTCACGGCGTCCAGGGTGAGCAGGTGCCCCTCCTCGACGAGAGCCCGAACGGCCACCCGCTCGCACGGCGTGGCCGACCGCAACAGCCGTTCGCCGAGCGACGGCGCGACCTCCTCTTCGGTGGAGGGCTCGGTCTCGGCCTCTGTGGTCTCGTTCATCCGAGTGCCTCCGATGCCTGCCGGTAGCGGCCCATGGCAACGAGCTGCGCGACGGCCCCGGGTGAGCAGAGTTCACCGGGTGACGGCATCGGCACCGACCAGTACGGGCGCCACGCGTCCGGGGCGTCGCGGGTTACATCGGTCCGCGGGACGCCGAGATGCCAGCCCCGGCCGAGACAGTCCGTGTCCGGCGCCCGCCACCTCGCGGCGGTGCTGGCGGGCACCAGCGCGTAGTACCGGCCCCGACGCGGATCGTGGATGACCGGGCCCTGGAGAAGGGCTGCGGCGAGGTACGCGTTCACGCGCTCGGCCTCGTCGGTCCCGGCGGCGGCATGCACGATCTCCTCGGCGATGCGGACGGCGGAGAACAGCGTGCCGCAGCGCAGCAAGGCGATCCCGTGCTCGCCCCACTGCATACGGGCCTCACTGCTTCTGTCCGCCGCGGCCAACAACCAATGACCGATGGCCAACTCCCGATCCACGCGGGTGTGAACCAACACCCCGGGCTCTGCCTCAACAGGCGTACGTGTGCGGTCTCTGCTCATGCCCCTGAGACTCCCGGAAGTGTCCTGTTGCCCATCAGGACGGAACCGGGGCAGTTACTGACGGCGGGCCGGACAGTTTTCATCAGCGGGCGATGACGGTAGGGCTACCGTCGAAAGACGCGCGCATCCAGGGGGACACCATGGCCAGGGAGCGGAACATCAAGCTTGAGGCCCTGCTCAAGGAGCACGGCCTCAAGCATCACGAGCTCGCCGACGAGGTAAACCGGCTTGCAGAGGACGAGTTCGGCGAGCGCGCGAACTGCACCGACCGGCACGTGCGGCGCTGGATCTCGGGCGAGGTGCAGTGGCCATGGTCGCGGTACCTTCTGCCGCTTCAGCGCATCTTCGGCCGTAGCCCGGAAGCGATGGGTTTCGTACCGCGCAAGTCCTCACGGATCCCGTCGCCGCGGCCGACCCCCGTGAAGGAGCAACTCCCGGTGAGACGACGGGAGTTCATCGCAGTCGGCCTGGCCGCCGCCCTCGGTATCGACGCGATCCCCGTAGCGGGACGCCTGGGTACGAGCGACGTCGAGCGGATCCGCGGCATCGTCCCGGCTCTCTACACCCACGATCACGCGCTCGGCGGGGGTGCCCTGCACGAGGTGGCCGCGCAGGCGCTGCGGCACGTCCATCACGCGCTCAACCACTGCACCTACGGAGAGCGCATCGAGCGTGCCCTCTACGCCGCGGCGGGGGATCTCGCCGCCTCGGCCGGCTGGTTCGCCTACGACGCCGGACGGCAGGAAGACGCGACGAGCCTGTACAACGAGGCGCTGCAGGCGGGCATGTTGGCGGGGGACGGCATGCTGCAGGCGCGCGTCTGGTCGAACCTTGCGATGCAGGCGCGTCTCCTCGACCGCGACCAGGAGGCGCTGCGGATCGGACGCGCGGCCGTGGAGACCCGGCAGGCCAAGGGTGATCCGTGGCTGATGGCGCTGCTGCACTGCCGTCAGGCCGTCGGTCACGCCCGCATCGGCGACCGCACCCGTGCGGAACGGTCGCTCGTCCGCGCCGAGAAAGCCTACGACCGCGTACAGGGGCAGCCTGCGGCGTGGCTGTCGTTCCTCACGCCCGCGGAGCTCACAGGACTTGCTGGGGCTGCGCACCAGGCGCTCGGCCAGCATGCGCGTGCGCAGCAGCTCACTGCCTCGGCTCTCACCATGCTGGAGCCCCGATTCGAGCGGAACCGCGTCTACTACACGGCGCAACGCGCGAAGGCGCTCCTCGACGGCGGGGACGTCGAGGAGGCTGCCGCCGAGGCGGGGCGTGCAGTGGGCATCGCGGGGCGGGTGCAGAGCGAACGGATCCGGGGAAAACTCGGAGACCTACGGCAGCAGATGCGGCGCCACGCGCACGTACCGGCTGCGGCCGACTTCCTTGAGCAGATACGGCAGATGGGAGCGTGAGCGTGGACGAGCTGCGACTGGAGCGCAGGGATGCGGCAGGGCTCGGGGACATCCGGCGGCAGCTGCTCGACGTGTACGCGGAGGTCTACGCGGACAGGCTCGGCGAGGAGTTCCACAGCGTCGAGCGGTTCGACGAGCGGCTCGGCTGGAACACGGAGGTTCCGGGGTTCGCGGCCGTGGTCGGCTACCTCGATGAGCGTCCGATCGGCTACGCCTACGGCTGCACCCTGCAGCACGGCACCCGCTGGTGGAACGGGCTACGCACCCCCGTACCGATCATCGCGACCGTCGAGGACGGGGCGCGCACCTTCGCTCTGTCCGAGCTGATGGTCGTCGACAAGGTCCGCGGCACTGGAGCCGCGCGGCAGATTCACGATGAGCTGCTGCGCGGCCGGCCCGAGCAGCGAGTAACGCTCCTCGTCGAGCAGGATCATCCCAAGGTGCGCGGCCTGTACGAGGCTTGGGGATACGGCTGGTTCGGCGAGGTACAGCCGTTCGCGGACGCGCCGCTGTACGACGCCATGGTGCTGAACCTGACCTGAATACGGGGGCGCCGGTGCCGATCCGCCGCCGGTGCGGGCGGCGGTGCCGATCCCGGGCGGTGGGGCTTTGCTGAATGGGCTGGTCGTTGGGTAGGTGTCGAGTGGGTGGTCGGTCGGGATGTGTTCCGGTAGGAGTCGGTATGTGTTCCGGTGGGAGAGGGGGGCGGAATGGAGCCGCTGGCGGCTGGGGATCCGGTGCGGGTGAGTGATTTCGTGTTGCGTGGCCGGCTCGGCGCAGGGGGGATGGGGGCGGTTTTTCTGGGCCGGTCGCCGGGTGGGCGGGCGGTGGCGCTGAAGGTGGTGCATCCGCATCTGGCGCGGCAGGCGGAGTTCCGGCGTCGTTTCCGGCGGGAGGTCACAGCCGTGCGGGCTGTCAGTGGCGCGTTCACCGCGCCGGTGGTGGGAGCCGGTCCGGACGATGATCCGCCATGGATCGCGACAGTCTATGTTCCCGGGCCGACCCTGGCCGAGGCCGTGGCCAAGGCCGGGCCGTTGCCGGAAGACTCCGTGTGGCCGCTCGCGGCCGGGCTGGTCGAGGCGTTACAGGCCATCCACGCCGAGGACCTGCTCCACCGTGATCTGAAACCCTCGAACGTGCTGCTGGCCGCGGACGGCCCGCGGGTGATCGACTTCGGGATCGCTCGGGCGATGGACGGCACCGCGCTGACCGGGACCGGCATGATGGTGGGCACGCCGGGCTTCATGTCCCCGGAACAAGCCCAGGACGACCAGGTGGGTACGGCCAGCGACGTCTTCGCCCTGGGGGCGGTGCTCGCCTTCGCCGCCAGCGCCGACGAGCCCTTCGGCCAGGGCCCGCCTCTGGCGGTCCTTCACCGCGTCGTCACCAGCGAACCGCGGCTGAACGGGCTGCATGGCCCGGTACGCGCTCTGGTCGCCGCGTGCCTGGCCAAGAACCCCGCCGACCGACCCACTCCCGCGCAACTCCTCGAAGAGATCACCTCCCACTGGGACCCGCCCGACGACTTCCCCAACACCCCGCCATGGCCCCAGGCTGTGACCACCCTCATCCACACACGAGCCACACCTGCCACATCCGCCACCTTGCGGACCGCGGAAGGCGACACCAGCCCCACTCCACCCCACACCGGGTCCACCGCGGCCGAACCAGAGCAAGAAGACCTGGCAAGCCGCCACGAGCAGGCACAACGTACGAGCCAAACCGCCGGCCCTCTGGAGGCGGCACGTCTGCTGGCCGAGGTCGCCGCCGACCGGGCGCGTGTCCTGGGGCCCGACCACCCCGAGACGTTGCTTGCCCGCAGCGACCACGCCTACTACCTCGGAGAGGCGGGGAAACACGAGGAGGCGGCACGTCTGCAGGCTGACCTGGCCGCGGACCACTTGCGTGTCCTGGGACCCGACCACCCCGAGACACTGCGCGCCCGCCACAACCACGCCTGGAATGTGGGAGAGACGGGGGAACGCGGGGAGGCGGCACGTCTGCTGACCGAGGTCGCCGCAGACCACGTACGTGCCCTGGGACCCGACCACCCCGAGACACTGCGCGCCCGCCACAACCACGGCCGGAATGTCGGAGAGGCGGGGACCGTAGGAAGGCGGCACGTCTGCTCGCTGACGTCGCCGCAGACTACTTGCGCGTCCTGGGACCCGACCACCCCGACACGCTGCGCGCCCGCCACAACCACGCCTGGAATGTGGGAGAGACGGGGGAACGCGGGAGGGCGGCACGTCTGCTGACCGAGGTCATCACGGACTACGTACGCGTCCTGGGACCCGACCACCCCGCCACGCTGCGCGCCCGCAGCGCCCACGCCCGGAATGTCGGAGAGGGGGCCCGAGGCAGTTGACCTCGTATCAGGGCGCTACTTCTCACTCCGGCTCCGCGAACGCCTCCAACTGCCCATAAGTGCCGGACAGCACAAGGTGAGCGAACCTTAGGTGACGCGGCCTGACACGAACGGGGTCTCCCGGCGACAGCCGGGAGACCCCGTCGGATGTGCCGGCCGGCCTCAGCTCTTGCCGAGCAGGCGCCAGATCTGGTTCCTCTTGGTGTTCAGCGCGCTCGCCGGGTCGCAGGTCCACTGGTGGATCTTCGCGCCGGGTGCCGTCGAGATCTCGCTGACGTCGACGCACTTGCCGCTGTGCACCGCGGCCAGCTGGTAGTCCTTGCTGTTACCCAGCGCGGTGACGGCGTTGAGGGTGAACATCTGGTTGGTGGCGCCGTTGCAGGTGTACTGGATGACGGCGGCACCGTCGGCCGTGGAGCGTCCCGAGACGTCCAGGCACTTGCCGCTGTGCTGGTTGACCACCGTGTAGGTGTTCGCCCGGCCGGCGACCGGCTTGAAGTCGAACATCTGCTGGTAGCCGCCCTCACAGTGGTACTGCTGGTACTGCGTGCCGTTGGCCGTGGACCGGTTGGTGTCGTCCAGGCACTGGTTGCTGTGCTGGGCGACCGCGACCGTGGAGATCGTGGTGTTGGACGGCGGGAGCAGGGTGACGGTGTAGCCGTCCCTGGCGTCCGTCCAGGGCACGGTGACCGAAGCGGAGTTGCCGCTGACGGTCAGGGTCTGATCGGAGACGGTGACGGGTCCGGTCACGGCGGCGCCGCCGTTGTTCGGGACGCGCTGCACGACCGCACGGACGCGGCCGTTCTCCACGACGCCGGTGGTGTCCAGGCGGTCGAGGCCGACGGTGATGTTGCCGGTGTTGCCGTTGCTGCCGAGCAGGATCTTCGCGTTCTTGGCGGTGTTGTCCTTGGTGGCCAGGGCGTCGGTGCCGGTGCCCTGCGTGACCTTGACGATGTTGCCGGTCTGCGAACCGTAGTAGCGGTAGAGGAACCACTCCCCCAGCGGCAGGTACTGACTGCCGGTCTTGGTCAGCAGCTTCGCCTGGAAGTCGTGCAGGTTGCCGGCGGAGGCCCAGTTCGCGCGCAGGCCGTCCGCCCCCGCCCGTTCCAGACGCGAGATGTACCAACCGCCACGACCGGGGTTCTGCTCGCTGGTGCTGGCGTACTCGTTGACCTGGAACGGACGGCTCGTCGTCATCGACCGCGCCGACAGCTTCGATCTCACGGCGTTGGCATCGGCGACCGGGTCACCCGGCAGGTCGTGCCAGCTGTAGATGTCCGGCTCGACGTTGTTCGCCTTCACGTAGTCCAGGTACGTGTTCCACCAGGTGGAGCCGTTCGAGGCGGGCTTGAAGGCGCTGCTGGGGCCGACGACGACCGCGCCCGGGATGGCGGACCGGATCCGCTGGTAGGCGCGCTTCCACATCTCCAGGTACTGGGCCTGGGACCGTTCCCAGAAGGGAGTCCAGTCGGGTTCGTTCCAGATGTCCCACTGGACGTCGGTCATGCCGGCAGCCTGTACGTCGGCGATGAGGCGGTCGTAGAAGGCGTCGAAGCGGGACCAGTCGCCGTTGTCACCGGGGAAGGTGGGGCTGGTGGTCCCGTCGGCGCCCCACAGGTCGTGCGGCAGGATGACGAAGGTCCCGCCCAGCTCCTTGGTGCGCTGGTACTGGACGCGGGTGGAGTTCCAGCGGCGGTCGTACTTGCCTGCGACCCAGCCGCCGGGGTTGTCCAGCTGGGCACCGCCGGCCCGCATGAACTGCCACTTGATGTCGTCGTAGAAGTGGTCCTGGGGCAGCGAACCGTCCTCGGTCATCCCGTAGATCGTGCCCGAGGCACCGTAGGCGGGGGCGCCCCCGGCCGTAGCGAAGTCAACGGTGACCGTGGTGTCGGCGGCCTGCGCCGCGGTGCCGGGGAGGGCGACGGCGGCGAGCGACGCGAACAGTGCGGCGAGCGCGGTGGAGGCGCGGAGGCGACGGCCTCCCGCAGTGCCGGTTCTGGCGCTGCCTGTTCTGGCGGTGCGTCTTGGCGGGGGAAGGATGCGGGGTGTGTACATGTGCGGGTCTCCTGGGGGGAGTGCTGCCTGGGCGGGGCGCCCAGGTGGTCTCATCCGCCGGTCGGCGCGGCGTTCGCGGTGCGGCGGAGTTCGTGGGCCTCGGCGAGGAGGAGGTAGCTGCTGGCGGTCCAGGTGTAGGCGCGGTCGCGCAGGCCCGTACCGGTCAGGGCGTCGAAGTTCTCGGCGAAGCCGTTGGTCTCGCACAGGGCACGGAAGCGGGCGCTGATCTCGTCCGCCAGACGCTCGTGGCCGGCGCGGCGCAGGCCGTCCTCGACGAGAACGGTGGCGGGGGCCCAGATCGGGCCGCGCCAGTAGCCGTCGGCCAAGTAGTGCGGTGAGGTGGGCAGTTCGGTGGCCAGGCCGAACGCGGTCAGGTGTGCCTCGATACGTTCGGCCAGCACGCTGCTGACCTCCTCCGGCAGGTGCTCGCCCAGCGCGATGGGCATCAGGTCGAGCAGGCTGGAGGTGCTCCAGGTGTCCCCGCTGTGGACTGCGCGGGCGACGAACCGGTCGCCGGTCCAGAGCTGGTCGAGCATCGCGGCCTGGGTCGCCTCAGCCGTGCTCGTCCACTGCCGGGCCTCGTCGGAGCGCCCCAACTCGATGGCCAGAGCGGCGAGTTCACGCAGCTGGAGGATGAGGAAGGCGGCCAGGTCGGCGGTGACGATCACCCGCTGGGGATCGAAGGTCGTGGCGTTGTCCCAGCCGCTGTCGTTGCCGTGCTGGTAGTGCGGCAGGGCGGCGCCGGGTGCCCGCCGGGCGGTGAGCCAGAAGTCGGTCCAGCGGCTCAGCCTGTGGTACGTCTCGGCCAGTTCCGCCTGGTCGAGGGGTTCGGGAAGGCGTCGGCGCAGATGGCCCAGGGTCCAGCCGTGGATGGGCGGTTTGACGAAGTTGTAGAGGACCTCGGAGTGGGTGACCGAGTCGGGCAGCGCCCCGCTGTCGTCCTGGTGGTCGAAGGGCAGCGAGAACTGGTCCCAGGCCAGGTCAGGTGAACCGGGGGCCAGGGCAAGGGCGTTGAAGCAGTGGTCCCAGCTCCAGATCTTGTCCATCCAGTGCTTGGACATCAGCACCGCGGGCCGGGTGACCAGGCCCGCCGGACGCACGGTCGCGGACCACACCACGTAGGCGGCGAGTTCGGCGGCCGGCGTGCCGGACGAACGCCAGGGGGCCACCACGTCGGCGAACTCGGCGAACGAGCGCTGCGCTGCCGCCACGACCTGGTCGAACGTCGCCGAGGAGGTGAAAGGCCGCCGCGCCGAGTCCAGCTCCTCGACGGCGATCTCCCAGGCCCCGTCGGCGTCCGCGGTGACGGTGATACCGCGGTCACCGCTGCCGAGGGCCTCTGTGCCGGACGAGTCGGCCACGGCGCCGGACAGCACGGTGATCCGGTAGCGGCGACCGGTCTCGTACGAGGTGAGCATGTACGCACCGTCCACCGGGTCGCGGTAGAAGTAGCTGCCGCTGAACGGGGTCAGGGTCTTCGCCGCCGCGGTGACACGCAGGTCCAGCCCTTCACCGCGCAGGCGGATGGTGTCCGGTGTCTCGTAGGCGAGCTCGATGTGCCCGTCCGCATCGGTCCATCTGAGCAGACCCGGTGTCGTCTCGACTCGGGTCTCGGCCCGGTCGCCCGTCGCCACGTCGAGGGGGACCAGACGCAGGACCGCGTGCATGCCGTTCTGGTGCGAGACCAGGTGAAGGTCCTCGGCGTACGTCTTCTCCGCCACCACGGGCGAGATGTCGAACCAGGATCCGTACGTGCTGAACGGAATGTCACGGATGGAGAAGGCCGGTCCGGATCGGGCCGCGGTCATGAGGGGTTACTCGTTTCTTCAGCGGTGGGGGTGGAGAGGTGTGCGGTGGCCGGGGAGGAGGTCAGTCCTTGACGGCCCCGGCGGTCACGCCTGCGGCGACGTAGCGCTGGGCGAGGACGAGGATCACGGCGGCGGGCAGCGAGGCCACGACGGCGGTGGCCATGATGGCGTTCCACTCCTGGTTGTTGTTGCCGATGTACTGGTAGATGCCGAGGGTGATCGGCTCGTTGGCGCCGCCGTTGACCAGGGTGCTGGCGAAGATGAAGTCGGACCAGGACCACAGGAACGCGAACAGCGACACCGTGACGACCGAGTTGCGGCTCATCGGCAGGACGACCGACCGGAAGGTGCGCAGGGGCCCGGCTCCGTCCATCTGCGCGGCCTGAAGCAGTTCACGGGGGATGCCGGACATGAACGCGGTGAAGATGAGCACGGCGAAGGGGACGGCCAGGGTGGAGTCCGCGACGATCAGGCCGGGGACCGACTGGAGCAGGCCGAGGCTGAGGTAGATGGCGTAGAAGCCCATCGCCATGATGATGCCGGGGATCATCTGGGCGACCAGGAAGAGGAAGCTGAGCACTCCGCCGCCGCGTGGGCGCAGCTTGGCCAGGGCGTAGCCGGCGGGCGCGGCCAGCGCCACGGTCAGCACGACCGTGCCCAGGCCGATGACCAAACTCGTGGCGAGATAGGGAAGTTGCTGGTCGAGGACGGCACGGTAACCGTCCAGCGTGCCGTGCACGGGAAACCAGTCGGGTGGCGACTTGCGCATGTCCTGGTCGCGGGTGAAGGACACGTTCAGCATCCAGTAGACCGGAAAGAGCATGACGGCCGTGAGCGCGAGGCCCGTCGCCGTCTGCCACCAGGTGGTCCGGCCCCGGCGCGGACGGGGGCGCGGTCGTGGTGTGGTCACGGTGGTCATGAGGCGTACTGCTTTCGCTGGACCCTCAGATACACCAGGCCGAAGACCAGGGCGGCGACGACGAGCAGGTTGCCGACGGCCGCACCGGGGCCGAAGGCGGGGAGCAGGTTGCCGAAGCCGAGCTGGTAGGACCAGGTGGCGAAGGTGGTGGACGAGTCGGCCGGGCCGCCCTTGGTCATGATCCAGATGATGTCGAAGACCTTGAGCGTGTAGACCAGACCCAGCAGCAGGGTGATGGCGGACACCGGGCGCAGCAGCGGGAAGGTGATGCGCCAGAACCGCTGCCAGGCGTTCGCGCCGTCGAGAGCCGCCGCCTCGTACAGGCTGGCGGGGATGGACTGCAGACCGCTGTAGAGCACCACCAGGTTGAAGGGGACGCCGATCCAGACGTTCGCGAGGATCACGGAGGTCAGCGACCAGGACGGTGAGGTCAGCCAGTTCACCGCGTCGATCCCGACGGCGTGCAGGGCGGCGTTGACGACACCGGAGTCGCTGTTGAGCATCCACGACCAGGTGGAGGCCGACACGATCAGCGGCAGCAGCCACGGCACCAGGAACAGGGCACGCAGCGTCGCGGAGAGCCGGAAGTGCTGGGTGAAGAAGACCGCGAGGGCCAGGCCGATGGCGTACTGGAAGACCAGCGACACCACCGTGAACACCACGGTATGCAGCAGTGCGGGGCCGAACGTCGGGTCGTCGAAGACCGTCAGGTAGTTCTCCAGGCCCGTGAAGGGCGCATCGCCCTGGACGAAGGAGCGAACCGTGTAGTTACGGAGGCTCAGGTCGACGTTGCGGTAGAGCGGATAGGCGTAGAAGAGGATGAGGTAGAGGGTCACCGGGGCGAGGAATCCCCAGGCGGCCCACTGCTGGGAGGTGGCACGGCGCCGTGGCGCCCTGCGCGGCGGGGGCGGGGCGGCGGCGGCCGCCCCCTTCCGGTCATGCGCGGTCCGACGGTCCGGCAGCTGTGTCGTGCGGTTCATCAACGGGCCCCGGGTTCCGGTTACTTGACGGCGTCCTGCGCCGCGGTGAGCGCGTCCTTCGGCGACTGTGACCCGCTCAGGGCGGACTGGACCGCCTTCCACATCTGCTCAGAGATCTTGGGGTACTTGGTGCCGAGGTCGTCACTGGTACGTCCCTTGGCGGCCTTGACGGCGTCCACCCAGGGCTCCAGCTTGGAGTCGGCCGCGACCTGCTTGTCCTGCACCTCGCCGGTGGGCGCGACGTACGACAGCGTGGTGTCGGTGTCGAGCAGGTTCTGCGAGTTGGTCAGGCAGGCCACAAGCTTCTGCGAGGTGGCGTAGCGGCCGGTCTCGCCCTGCACCGGGATGGTGACGAACTCCCCGCCGGTCGGGGCGGCGGCGCTGCCTCCCTTGGCGCCCGGGACGGGGATGACCCCGTACTCGAAGCCGGCCTTCTCGGCGCCCGCGAGCTGCCAGGTGCCGTTCTCCGCGAACGCGTAGTCGCCGCTCGCGAACTCCTGCCAGCTGGTGGTCTGGGTGTTGTTGATCACCGAGTTGGGGGCGTAGCCCTTCTTCAGCCAGTCGCTCCACAGCTTCAGCGCCGAGACGCCCTCGGCCGAGTCGAGTTCGGTCAGCTTCGCGCCGGAGCCCCAGAACCACGGCAGGAACTGGAAGCTGCCCTCCTCCGTGCCGATCGCGGAGAAGGTGATGCCCTTCTTGCCCGCCTTGTCGACCTTCGCCAGCGCCGCCGTCAGCGAGGCCCAGTCCTTCACCGAGGCGATGTCCACGCCCGCGGCCTCGAGGACCTCCTTGTTGTAGTACAGCGCCAGGGTGTTGGCGCCGATCGGCGTGCCGTACGTCTTCCCGTCCGTCTGACCGGCCGCGAGGAGGTTCGGGTCCACGTTCGAGGTGTCCAGCTTGTTGTCGTCGGTCGTGGTCAGCACCCCGCCCTCGGCGAGGGTCGACACCACGGGGTTGTCGACGATGAGCACGTCGGCGGAGTTGTCCTGCTGCGCCGCCAGCAGCGCCTTGTTCGTCAGATCGCTGGTGTCGTACGCCGTCCGCTTGATCTTCACATCGGCTTCGGTACCGCAGCTGTCGAGCAGCTTCGCCCACGCCGAGCTCTTGTCGAACTGCGGGTACGGGTCCCAGACGGTGTACGTACCGCCGTCCGCCGACTCCGCGGACGTGTTGCCGTCGCCGGAGGAGCATGCGGCGGTGGAGGCGGTGAGGGCGACGACGGTCATGGCCGCGGCGGCGAGACGGCGTCCGGTGGATCTGTTCATGGGGCTGTTCCTCTGGTTTTTGGCATGGGGGTGCCAGGGAGGGTGATGAGGGGCTTCAATCGGCCGATCGGCCGATAAGGCGGTTCGGTAAGGCAGTTCAGGGCGTGCGAGGGGAAGGGTGGGCGGGACGCGGAGGGTGCTACTGGTTACAGGGGCGGGCGTCAGGGTTCATGCCGGAGCCGGATTCAGCCCGTACGTCGCCGGGTCACCCGGTGCTTGCGGGCCCGGTGCTTGCGGGCCCGGTGCTTGCGGGCCCGGTGCTGGCACGCAGTGAGATCGGCGGCGCGAGCAGGTGGTGCCGGGCCGGTGCTTCGGGATGGTCGAGCCGCTCGACCAGCAGGTCGACGGCGAGGCGGCCCATCTGTTCCGCGGGGACGTCCGCGGCCGTGAGCTGCGGGGTCACCGTCTCCGCCCACCGGCTGGCGACGACCCCGGTGACGGAGAAGTCGCGCGGCACATGGCGGCCGGCTTTGGCCAGTCCCCGGTAGAGGCCGCCCAGCGCGGCCTCGTTCAGCGTGACCAGCGCCGTGGTGGCCGGCTCGTCGTGCAGGATCCGCTCCAGACATGCCTGGCCGGAGGATGCGTCATCCCCGCAGCAGTACGTACGGCTGGTGACTCCGCGCTCCGCCGCGGCCTTGGTGAAACCTTCGAGCCCACGGTGAGCGGATTCGTACCCGGCTCGCAGGAGCTGTTCGGGCCGGTTGACGAAGGCGATCGTGCGGTGCCCGAGGTCGGCGAGGTGGTGGACGCAGGCCTCCGCCAGAGCGGTGTGGTCCAGGCCGACCCACCAGCCGTTCTCCGGATGTGCCGTGCGGCCGATGGCGACGGCGGGGAGGCCCACCGAGTTGAGGTGGTCGAACCTGTCGTCCTGGAGCCGGAGTTCCATCAGGATCGCGCCGTCGACCCGACGCTCACCCAGGAGCCGCTGGAACGAGCGGTCACTGTCCATACCGCTGGGAGAGAGCAGCACGTCGTAGTCCTTGGCCGCGGCGGCCTCGACGACATTGCCGATGAAATCGAGCTGCATGCCGGTGTAGTGGTTACCGGCCGGCGGGAAGACCAGACCGATGGTGTTGGTCCGGCCGTTGGCCAGGGCGCGCGCACTCGCGTTGGGCTGGTAGCCCAGCTCGTCGATGACCCGCTGGATCTTCTGGCGGGTGCCGTCCGACACCGGCCGTTTGCCGCTCAGCACGTACGACACGGTGCTGCGCGAGACACCTGCCCGCTTGGCGATCTCACCAATGTTCACGGGACTCCTTGCTCGAACTGCTCGAACCGGTTCGACGATCTCGGGAAAGGAGACCGAGGTCGGCCGCTGGCGCTGAGGGCTTTATACCGATGGCGACCGGGTGTCGAACCGGTTCGCGTGAAGTGAAGGTAAGTACAAGCCACGGAGGTGTCAATGCCTCTCCGCACTTCCCGTAACTGTCACGAAACCTCGCCGGGTCGGCATCTCCCCCCGTCCGCAGCTCCGAATGCCGCCTGCCACCTGCGGATATAAGGATCTCGCGACTTGACTCACACCGGGCGGCGGGTCGACGCGCCGCAGGTTTCCGTGTCGCGGGTATTGCTGGCTGGTTTTCCTCGGTGCTAGCTTCCCGATCCGGTTGGCGTTCGAACCGGTTCGACCCATCGATGAGCACAGGGATCCGTCGCGGCACGGATTCCCCCTACGCCGGCACCGGGCCCACGGCGGCACACGGTTCCCGTACGCCCACTCGTACGGCATCGCCGTGCGCCTGACGCCTCACTCCTCTACGAAGCCACGGAGATCCCCTTGCGACCCAGAAGAAGAACGGCGGGAGCCGTTGCCATCGCGGCGGCGGTCATCGCCTCCACACTTGGCATGTCCGCCGCCGGAGAGGCCGACGCGGCGGAGCCGGAGAAACTGGTGATCGACCTCGCCACCGACACCGGTGCCTTCCACGGCGGCGCCAGCGGCAGCCTGTACGGGATCTACGGCGACGGAGCGCCCAGCCGCAACCTCATCGAGGGCATGCACGTCCGCACGGTGTCCACCAAGGCGCAGGACGGTCCGCAGCACCCCGGGGCGGACGCGCTGGAGATCCTGCCGCCGTTCGTGGACTCGGGCGGCAAGGACGTCTACATCTACATGACCGACATCTACCGCGGCTTCCCGTACCAGTGGCCGGGCGCGGACGGTCCCGCGCGGCTCGCCGACTTCAAGGAGAAGCTCAAGAAGCAGGTCCAGCAGGTCCTCACCATGGGCGACTACAAGGACAACGTCGTCTACGTCCCCTTCAACGAGCCCGAAGGGAACATGTTCGGCACCGGCAAGTGGAGCTACAACGGGGTCTCCTGGCGCACGAACCCGCAGCCCTACTTCGAGGCCTGGAAGGAGGCCTACCACCTCATCAAGGACCTGGACCCGGACGCGCGCATCGCGGGCCCGAACACCTCCGTCCTCTACAACGAGATCAAGGGCTTCCTGCAGTACGCCAAGGCCAATGACGTCGTCCCCGACGTGATGACCTGGCACGAGCTGTCCAGCCCGGCCGCGGTCCGTACGAGCGTCGCGAAGTACCGGCAGTGGGAACGTGAGATCGGGATCGGCCCGCTGCCCATCAACGTCAACGAGTACGGGCACAACTACCACCTCTCCGTGCCCGGCCAGGTCATCCAGTGGGTCTCGGCGATCGAGGAGTCGAAGATCGACGCCGACCTCGCGTACTGGAACATCGACGGCAACCTCAACGACTCGGCCGTGGAGGCCAACAAGGGCAACGGCCAGTGGTGGCTGTTCAACGCGTACGGCCAGATGTCGGGCCACACGGTGGAAGTGACCGCCCCGCACCCCAACCAGCAGTACACGCTCCAGGGCGTCGCCACGCTGGACGAGGACAAGAAGCAGTCCCGGGCGATCTTCGGCGGCAAGAGCGGTGACGCGGACATCGTCTTCAAGAACATCGACCCGAAGCTGCTCGGCACGGCGGTGCGCGCCACCGTGCAGGAGATCCCGTGGACCGGCCAGGTCGGTGACTCGGCCCAGCCGCTGCGGCTCGCTGACCAGGAGGTCACGGTCGGCGAGGACGGCACGGTCACGCTCCCGATGACCGGCATGAACGAGATGTCCGCCTACCAGGTCATCCTCTCCCCAGGAGGGAACGGCGGGGAGCCTGCCGATCCCTCCGTCAGCTGGCGGAAGTCCTACGAGGCGGAGAACGCCACCTACACCGGCGGCGGCTACTCCAAGAACGGTCCCGAGGGCACGCCCTCCAACGTCGGCAAGTTCGCGACCAGCGGCAACTACAACGTCGGCGGCCTGCGCACCGGCTCCGACGGGGTGCTCGCCTTCGACGTGGAGGTGCCGAAGGACGGCACGTACGACCTGAGTGTCTTCGCCAACTCCTACAACCTGTTCGACCGGGTGAAGGAGCAGGGCCCGACCAACGTCTTCCTGCGCGTCGACGGCAAGGACCCGCAGGAGCTGCGTCTGCCGCTCGGCTACAAGTGGGTGGTGTGGGGCCACACCGACACCACGGTGAAGCTGACCGCCGGCAAGCACAAGATCACGCTCGCCGCGCAGGACCCGGACCTCGGCGTCACCAAGGGCGACGCGATCATCGACAAGATCGACCTGTCACTGCGTGACGAGAACGTGACCCGGCCGGCGATCTACGAGGCCGAGTACGCCACCCTCACGGGCACCCTGCCCGGCTACACCCACCCCGGCGCCTCGGGCCCGGGCGCGGTGCCGCTGCCCAAGGGAGCCTCCGCGACCTTCTGGGTCCACTCCCCCGCCGACGGCGAGGCGACGGTGTCCCTCGACCACCTCGGCGGCGGCAGGGCGAAGGTGTCCCTCAACGGCGAGAAGCTCGACATCCCCAGGGTGGGAGCCGGTAAGAAGGGCACGGACGTCACGCGGGTGTTCCTGTCCGGCGGCATCAACAAGATCACCGTCACCGGCACCAAGAAGGAACTGATCGTCGACCGGCTGCGGGTCACCCCGTCGAGCGGCAACCTGGTGACGAAGGTGTACCAGGCCGAGGACGGCACGTTGAGCGGCGCCGCCAAGGTCACAGAGGCGTACACCTTCGCCACGGGCGGCAAGGCGGTCACCGACATCGGCGACGGAAAGGCGAACGCCCTCACCGTCGACGTCGACGCCGAGCGGGCCGGGCGGCACGCGGTGACCATCCGCTACTCCAACGCCGAACAGGCACCCGCCACCCACTACAACCCCGACCCGATCGCCCGCCACGCCGACCTCTCGGTGAACGGCGAGGCGGCGCACAGGGTGTTGTTCCCGACCACCTTCCACTTCAACGACTTCCGGGAACTGACGGTCCCGGTGACGCTGAAGGAGGGAACGAACCGGATCAGTTTCACGGCGGAGGAACTCCCCGACTTCGACGGCACCACCTACAACCAGTACGACCAGCGATCCCCGTACGCACCGGTGATCGACCGGATCGCCGTCACCCCGCTGACGGAGAAATAGGCTTCCGAAACAGCCCTCCGGGCACCTCGCAGTCCACCAGGACGCCGGTCCGCTCCCCCGGGCCGGCGGCCTGGTGTGCCGAGCTGAGCCGTGGAGGCCGTAGAGGCTGAGGCATTGTCAGGCCTCTCTGCCACGATCGGCGCATGGGATTCTTCGATGATCTGGTACTGCCGGAGGAGCCGGCCGCTGAGCGGGCCGTGTTGGTCCGGCTGGGACCGCCGGGAGAGGACGACGGGAAGTACGCGCCGCCCGTCGACAGGTTTGCGCCGGCGCTGCTGTCGCAGCTCGGGGTGGCCGGGGCCGGTCCGCACACCCGGGTGCTGCTGACGGGGTGGTCGCTGTGGCCGCGTGCGGCCACCTTGCATCTGTCGGTCTTCCGCAAGACCCGCTGGCAGAGCGCGGACTCGCGCCGGCAGTCCGGGCTGCGGGCCGGCCTGCGGATCAGCGACGGCCGGCAAGCGGCAGACCGCCGCGCCCCGCGTCGCTGGGTGGCGCTGCCTTCGCGGCTTCAGCGCTGAGTGCCGGTCGGGTCTGCGAGGGCCGTAGGCAGGGGCTACGCCGGGAAGAGCTCGGGCAGCAGCCGGTGGGCGTCGGCGCGGGCCGGTTCGACCGCGTCGACGGGCGCCGACGATGCCGGCCAGCGCAGCGTCACGCCGATGTCTGCCCAGCCGCCGACGGTGGCCAGGAACTTGTCCAACGCCGGGTTGGACAGCCCGCGGGCCTGCAACGGCGCGACGTGCCGGACGAAGAACTCACCGATGCGCCGCTCCACGTCGGCGGCCGCAGCCGGATCCGTCGTCATCAGCCGGTACCACGCGACCGCGCCGCGGGGCGACATGGCTGCGACGTTGGAGTAGCTGCCGTGCGCGCCGCGGGCCAGCCCGGAGGCCAGCAGGTGGCCGGGCACGAAGATCGACAACTGGGGCACGGCGTCCGCCATGGCCGCGTACCAGGCGGCGTCGCCACCGGCCATCTTGACCCCGACGAGCTGGAGAACCTCGGCGGCCACCCGTCCGAGGAGCGGCGGCGGCACCTGGGTCTTGGCGTGCGGCGGGTTGTAGAGCACCAGCGGCACGTCGCCGGCGGTCTCGGCGGCACCGACCAGGAATCGCACGACCTCGTCGTCGCGCAGTGGGACCCAGTCCGGCAGGATCACCTGGATGGCGCCCGGTCGCAGCGCAGCCGCGCGCCGGATGCGATCGAGCATCGTCGGCGCGGCGGGATGCGAGGCACCGATCTGGTACGGCAACCCGGCTGCCTCGCACCGCCCCGCCAGCACCGCGTTCACCCGGTCGAACTCGGCTTCGTCGAGGGTGTGGAACTCGCCCGCTGTGCCGTGGGCGTAGATGCCGTCGACGCCGCTGGTCAGCAGCACGTCGAGCTGGCCCGCCAGCCGGTCCCAGACGATGTCGCCCCGCCCTTCGACGGGGAGCAGGAGCGTGCCCCACACTCCGGTGACCTGGTCCGCGGCCAATGGCTTCATCAGGGCTCCCTCCGGACGGGGCGAGTTTAGGCCCTGTCTCCCCGATCTTCGCGGGCGCACGACGCCTGGCACGGCACCTCGCCGCACGGCCGCATCACCCAAGTACGTCCAGTACGAGGGCGATGCGGCCGCACGCCGATGCACCGCACCAGACGCCGCGCGCTGATCCGCGAAGATCGGGGAGACAGAACCTAGCCTCGGGCTTTCGCGAGGTGTGCCGTGCGGGGAGTTCGTTCGCCGCGTAAGTCCGCCGTCAACGCCGAGCGGTTGCTTGTGGCTTCCTATACCGTTTCTCGGACAGTTCCTCCTGAAGCCTTGGCGGTGGGCATGCCCAATGGCACAGCTGACCGGGGATTGCGCGGTCGGCGCAGCGAGTGCGAAGCGCTTGATCGGCTGTTGGAGGATGTGCGAGCGGGGCGAAGTCGGGTGCTGGTGCTGCGGGGCGCCTCGGGGATCGGCAAGACCGCGTTGCTCGATTACCTGGTGGTCAGGGCGTCGAGGTGTCGCATCGTACGAGCGGCGGGTGTCGAGTCCGAGATGGAGCTCGCGTTCGCCGGTCTGCATCAGCTGTGCGCGCCGATGCTGGATCGCCTGGAACACCTGCCGGGCCCGCAGGGCGATGCGCTGGGTACGGCGTTCGGGCTGAGCGCCGGGGGGACGCCGGACCGCTTTCTGGTGGGGCTGGCCGTCCTCGGTCTGCTGTCCGGGGCGGCCGAGGAGCAGCCGTTGGTGTGCCTGGTCGACGACGCACAGTGGCTCGATCGGGCGTCGGCTCAGGTACTCGCGTTCGTGGCGCGCCGCCTCCTGGCGGAATCGGTCGCCTTGGTGTTCGCGGTGCGCGAGCCCAGCGAGGAGCAGGTGCAGGAGCAGGAGTTGGCGGGGCTTCCGGAGCTGGTGGTCAAAGGGCTCAGTGTGGACGATGCCCACGCACTGCTGGACTCGGCGATTCCCGGGCGGCTGGACGAACGCGTACGAGACCGGATCGTCGCCGAGACGCACGGTAACCCGCTCGCCTTGCTGGAGTTGCCCCGCAGTCTGACCGCGGCGGAGCTTGCGGGCGGGTTCGGGCTTCCCGACGCGCGGCCGCTGGCGAGCCGGATCGAGCAGAGCTTCCTGCGGCGGATTCAGCCGCTCCCGGTGGACACGCGACGACTTCTGCTGACAGCGGCGGCCGAGCCGGTGGGCGATGTGACCTTGTTGTGGCGGGCCGCCGAGCGGCTCGGGATCAAAGCCGACGCGGCGGCCCCGGCCGAGAGCGCGGGGCTGATCGAGTTCGGTGCCCGGGTGCGTTTCCGTCATCCGCTGGTGCGCTCGGCGGCCTACCGGGCGGCGGGCGTGCCCGAGCGGCAGGAGGTACATCGCGTACTGGCCGAGGCGACCGATCCTCGATCGGATCCCGATCGCCGGGCGTGGCATCGAGCCCACGCGGCCGTCGGGCCCGACGAGGCGGTCGCCGGCGAGCTGGAGCGGTCGGCCGACCGGGCACAGGGCCGCGGCGGAGTCGCGGCGGCGGCAGCGTTCTTGGAGCGGGCGACCGAGTTGACCCCCGATCCGGCCCGGCGCGGAGCGCGGGCGCTGGCCGCCGCGCAGGCCAAGTTCGAGGCCGCCGCGCCCGATGTGGCGTACGAGCTCCTCGCAACGGCGGAGCTGGGCCCGTTGGACGAGCTTCAGCGTGCACGGCTGGCGCGGCTGCGTGCCCAGATCGTGTTCGCCCGCAGCCGTGGGAGTGACGCCCCGCCGTTGCTGCTCGATGCCGCCAAGCGGCTCGAACCCCTGGACCGCGGGCTGGCACGTGAGACGTACCTCGAAGCGCTCGGAGCGGCGGTCTTCGCCGGCCGGCTCAGCGGCCGCCAAGGGGTGCGGGAGGTGGCGGAGGCCGCTCGTGCCGCGTCCCCGGGGCCGCAGCCGCCCCGGCCGATCGACCTCCTCCTGGATGGCGTGGCGACGCGGTTCACCGAGGGCTGCGTGGCAGGCGTACCGCCGCTGCGGCGCGCGCTGCACGCGTTCCGGGCCGAGGCTCTACGCGATGAGGACGACGTCAGGCGCTGGCTCGGGCTGTGCCCTGTCGCACAGGAAACGGCCGCCCACGAGCTGTGGGACGGCGAACTGTGGGACGAGCTGGCCACGCGCGCGGTCCGGCTCGCCCGCGAGGCCGGCACGCTCACCGTTCTTCCCACGGCGCTCGTCTACCGCGCGGGCGTGCATCTGCACGCCGGGGAGTTCGCCACCGCGTCGGCGCTGATCGAAGAGGCCGACGCGATCACGGCGGCGACCGGCAACGCGCGCGTGAGGTACACCTCGCTGGTGCTCGTGGCCTGGCGCGGCGAGGAGGTCCCGGCGTTGGAGCTGATCGAGGCCGACGTCCGGGAGGCGACCGTCAGGGGCGAGGGCAGGGTGCTCGGCATGGCCGGGTACGTGACGGCGGTGCTGTACAACGGTCTCGGCCGTTACGAGGCTGCCCTCGCCGGTGCCCAACACGCTTGCGGGCACGAGGACTTGGGGTTCTTCGGCTGGTCCCTCGCCGAGCTCGTCGAGGCGGCCGCCCGAAGCGGCGCCCAAGAGGAGGCCACTGTCGCCCTGCGGCAGCTCGACGAACGCACACGAGCGGCGGGCACGGACTGGGCGCTCGGCATCCAGGCCCGGTCGAGCGCGCTGCTGAGCGACGGCGACACTGCCGAGTACCTCTACCGCGAGGCGATCGAGCGTCTGGGGCGCACCCGGATCGCCGTTCACCTCGCCCGCGCCCACCTGGTGTACGGCGAGTGGCTGCGGCGCGAGAACCGACGCCTGGACGCCCGCGAGCAACTGCGTACCGCCCACCAGATGCTCAGCCGTATCGGAGCCGACGCGTTCGCCGAGCGCGCCCGCCGCGAGCTGCTCGCCACCGGAGAGACCGTACGCAAACGCACGGTCAGCACGGTCAGCACGCGCGAGGTACTGACCGCTCAGGAAGCACAGATCGCCCGGCTCGGTGCCGAGGGCCACACCAACCCGGAGATCGGCAGCCAGCTCTTCATCAGCCCCCGAACCGTCGAGTACCACATGGGCAAGGTGCTCACGAAGCTCGGCATCAGCTCCCGCAGACAGCTCCGCGTTGCCCTGCGAACCTCGGAAGCCTCGGAACGGGCGGTCTCGCAGGCGTAGCGGGCCCACCGGCCGGAGGAGTGCATGCGGGTCCGGCCCTGCCCGGTGCCTCGGGCTGTGGCCGCGTCGGCCAGGGGCTCGACTGGGGTGTTCCACGGATGCGACCGGTACTGCCCGGGTGCGACGTTGGTGGCCGGGCGCAAAGACCGTCGCGCACCAGTGGCATCACACCAGTGGCATCAGTGGAGGACACATCATGAAGTTCGCAGTCATGGGCGGTACGGGGCTGATCGGCTCGCAGGTCGTGAAGAAGCTCAATGCCGCCGGGCACGAGGCGGTGCCGCACTCGCAGTCCACCGGAGTCGACGTACTCACGGGACAGGGCCTGGAGAAGGCAATGGCCGACGCCGACGTCGTCATCAACCTGACGAACTCCCCGACCTTCGACGAAGCTTCCCCGGCCTTCTTCCAGACCTCCATGGACAACCTCCTCACCGCTGCCCAGAAGAGCGGTGTCGGCCACTTCGTCATCCTCTCGATCGTCGGCGTGGACCAGGTACCCGAGCTGGACTACTACCGGGCCAAGGCGCTCCAGGAGGACATCCTCAAGGCCGGACCGGTCCCCTACTCGATCGTCCGTGCCACCCAGTTCATGGAGTTCATGAACGCGGTCCTGTCCTGGACCACCGACGGCGACACCGTCCGCCTGCCCACCACTCCGCTCCAGCCGATCGCCGCCCAGGATGTCTCCGACGCGGTCGCCGAAGTCGCCGCGGGCGCCCCCTTGCAGGGCATCCGCAACATCGCAGGGCCTGACGTCTTCCCCCTCGACGAACTCGGCAGGATCACCCTGGCCGCCCACCCCGACGGCCGTACGGTCACCACCGACGACACCGCCGGCATGTTCGCCGCCGTCCACGGTGACGTCCTCATCGCCAGGCAGGACGCCCACATCGCCCCCACCCACTACGCCGACTGGCTCTCCTGAACCAGTCCGGCAGTCCTCACGGCGGGGCAGCCCACGACTGCCCCGCTACTCGGCAGGACTTCGGTCACGCCTCCGTGGTCCTCCTGGTCATCCGCCCGCGGGCACGCACGGCGCCGCCGCGCGTCCGTGGCGGGCAGCCCGTCAGGCTCCAGGCGACGAACCTGACCCCGACCCTCTACCGGAAGCTGCATACGGGAGGAACCGCTCAGCGGTGATACGCGTCCTCCGGCCGAGCGAGGAGGGCATGTGGTCGTACGAGTGCTGCGAGGCGTACGAGGAGAGCGAGTCGTACGGGGAGAGCGGCGAAGCGGGCGGCGGTGGGAGTACGGGCTCGTCGTGTGCGCCCTCGACGTCACCGGGCTGCTGGTTCTGCACTCCGCCGTGCCCAACCGGGTCGGGCGTCTCGGGAGCACCCTGGAGACGTTTCTGCCGTGGCTGGGCGTGGCCGTGCCCCTCCTGGGCTGCCTCGCTCTGCTCAAGCGGTCGGCGGTGGGGCTGCTCGCCTGTCTGCCGCCCGTGTTCGCCTGGCTCTGGCTGTTCGGCGGGCTGTGGTTCGGCTCGTCCCCGGACTCGTACGACCTGACCGTCGTCCAGCACAACGTGGCCGACGACAACTCCGACCACTCCACCACCGCACGGGCGCTGCTCGGCGCGCGGGGCGACCTCGTGGCCGTGCAGGAGCTGACGCCCGCGGCGGCTCCCACGTACGAGGGCGTCCTGGGCGCCTCCCACCCCCACCGGGCACTCCACGGCACGGTCGCGCTCTGGTCCGCGTACCCCCTATCGGACGTGCAAGCCGTGGACATCCGGCCCGCGGGCTTCCCGGACAGTTGGCAACGCGGTCTGCGGGCCACGGTCGCCGCGCCCGAGGGAGAGACCGCGGTGTACGTGGTCCATCTGCCGTCGATCCGCCTCGGCGCGACCGGCATGGCGTCGGCGGCCCGCGACGAGAGCGCGGCCCTGCTCGGGGCACGGATCGCGGACGACCCGGCCGACCGGCTCCTGGTCGTCGGCGACCTCAACGGCACCGTGCAGGACCGGGGACTCGACCCGCTCACGTCCCAACTCTCCGCTCCCGCCAAAGGGTTCGCGTTCAGCTGGCCGGCTTCCCTGCCGGTGGCGCGGATCGACCACGTACTCGGCAGGGGTGTCGTGGTGGCCGAGGTCTCGACCCTGGACGCGACCGGGAGCGACCACTTGCCGGTCGTCGGCCGCGTACGTCTTGGTTAGGTACTACCGAACCCACCGCCCCGTTCCGCCCTTACCTCCGACGTAATCGACGCTCCGTCGGCGCCCCGGCAGGCTGTGTCCCATGACGCCAACGCCCACCACCACCGCGGACGCCACCCGAGCCACCGTCCAGAAGTTCCTCGCCCTCCGCCTCGCCGGAGACACCGAGGGGCTCACCACACTCTTCGCCGACGAAGTCGACTGGCTGCTCGCCGAGAATCCCGTGGTCCCCTGGATCCGGCCCCGCTCCACCGCTGCCGAATGCGCCGGCCAGTCCACGGAGTTGGCCGAGCACACCGTGTCCGAGGACGCCCGCGCGTCCGTCGACACTTTCCTCGTCGACGGCACCGACGCCGTCCTGATGGGGCACCTCTCGGGGACCGTCCGCGCGACGGGCAAGCCCTTCGCGGGCCCCTTCGCGCTGCGCCTCACCGTCGAGAGCGGCCGGATCACCCGCCACCACCTGTACGAGAACAGCGTGTCGATCGCGGCGGCGTGCACCCCCTGACGACGTGGGCGGTGCTCAGCTTGTCTTTTATGGTCTGAGTAGGTTTCGTTCGGTGATGCTCTCGGGTCGTTTCACGGTCTTGCCCACGTCGTAGCGGGTGGCGGGCCGCCGGTTCTTTGAGCCAAGTGGCCGTCCAGGGCCGGGAGTTGAGGGTTTCGGCGCACGGGCCGGACAGTGCAGGTGTGGGCGGAGGTTTCTGAACCCCCGGCGGACGCGGGCCGGGGTGAGGCGGCCGGGCTCAGCGGGCTTCTCCCAGGGGCGGCGGAGGTCGGCAGCGGCCTGGCGGAGGAGGCGGAGCTGGGTGTGGGCGGCGATGATCAGCCACGTCCAGCGGTCTCCGGCCTCGGGGGTGCGGATCTTCGGGCGGGTCCAGCCCAGGGTCTGTTTGATCATGCGGAAGGTGTGTTCCAGGTCGAATCTCCTCAGGAACGCCTGCCGGCGGACGTCGACGTCCTCGCCGGTCAGACCGGTGGCGGATGACTACAGCCACACGGGTAGCGGGTCTCCGCCGCCGGGCAGGTGGTCGACCTGGAGGCGGATCAACGTGCCCTCGATGACGGGGAGTTCGCCGGTGTGGTCGATCCACGCGGAACGGGTGGTCGGGCAACCGACGGAATGCTGTGACCTGCTGAAACGTGGCTCCAACCGAGTGAAGGTCCCGCGCAGAATCATGGAGTTTCCCGGTGAACTTCCGTACGCCGACCTGTGACTGAGCGCTTCAGCTGGCCATTGAGTTGCTTCACTTGGCCACTTTGGTGCTCAGCGGCGCGCAGGGGCCAATGACGGTGGCATCTGGGGGCCGGAGCGTGGGCCTGGTCGCAGGCTCAGGTCAATAGCAGGCCGATTCCGATCAGCAGCGCTGTGCACGCCAGTGCCGTAACCAGGAAGATTGTGCGCTTGCTTGCACCGCGGAGGCGTAGAGCAAGGGCCAGCGGGCCGACAGGAGTGATCTTGTTGTTCATGGCAGTTCTCCTTGATGAGCTGGATGAATCCGGACCGGATGCATTCGGGGGTTCAGGAGACGTCTTGTTGCAGGGCGTCCCGCAGTCGCAGCAGTTCGCGGCGGCGGGACTGCGCCCGGACCAGGACGAGTCCTGCGGCGGCGATGAGGACGACACCGACCAGGGCAGTGGCCAGTGCCTCGGCCGTGGTGGCGCGTGCCGCGGCCAGTGCCGTCCCGGCGACGCCGGTCACCGCGGTGACCACGAGCGCGAGCCGTGCTCCCAGCACCCGGTCCCGGGCGAACAGCGGTCGACGCCTGCTCAGGACCCAGCCGGCGAAGGCGGCCCAGGCCAGCCCGACGGCGATCAGTCCGGCGAAGGCGGCCTGGGTACGTGCAGGAAGTGGGTGCGGCTCGGTGGCCCACAGCACCGCGATGAGTGCCGCCGCGCACCCTCCCGCGAGTCCCACGGCCACGTGGCGCATCCGGGAGGCCAGCGAGACTTCCGCCGCCAGTGCGCGCTCCAGCTCCTTGGGTACATCCCGCCGAGCTGCGGGGTTCTGCTCGCTCATGCCTCGTATCCCCTCTCGACAAGGCTGCTCCGCAACATGCGGCGCGCGCGGTGCAGCCTGCTCTTGACCGTGCCGGGCGGTACGCCGAGCACCTCCGCACAGGCGGCCAGAGGCAGATCCTGCAGGTGGAACAGGACCAGCACCTCGCGCTCCAGGGGCGGCAGCCCGGTAAGGCCGGCTTCGACCTGCATCGTGGTCAGCACGCCGCCGAGCGAGTCGTCGTCATAGACGACGGCACCCGCCTCCTCCACGGACGTCTCCGGAGCCTGGTACGCCTGCCGCAGATGGTCGGCGACCGTGCGCCGGGCGATGGTGAACAGCCACGGGGCGAACCGCTCCGGCTGCCGCAACCGCGGCAGCCCGCGCACCACAGCGACCCACGCCTCCTGGGCAAGATCGTCCGCGAGGTGCGGCGAGCCGACCATGCCCCGCACGTAGCGCCACAAAGGGGCATGCCAGACGCGCACCAGCTCGCGGAGCGCGTCCCGCTCCCCGAGCTGGCAGCGCACCACCAGCAGCCCATCGCGTCGCCCGTCGCCGCTCACCGCACCTCCCTGTCTCGCACCATGTGTCATCGAGACAGTCGGCATTCGGGCCAGAAAGGTTCACAGGCCCTTGAGTGACCGGTCAGACGTCCGTTCACCACGCCGAAGACCTCCTGGCATGAGTGGCCAAGTGAAGCACTCAATGGCCAACTGAGGCGCTCAGCTTGTTCTTTATGGTCTGACCTCGAACGATGCCCCGAACGTGATCACTCGTACGAGAATTCCGGGGACGTGAACACGGCCTCCGTTTGATCCTGTGCTCCGACCAAAGGGGCACCTGATGTCCCGTCTCATTCGGTCTTGCCGATGGGCAGTTCAGTGACCAGGGAGGATGCAATCAGCGGTGAGGCGCACGCAGGCCCGTGTCTCAGGTTGCCTTGCCTGTGAGGCGCGCATGGCGGCCGTCGTCTCAGTTTGTGTTGTCAGGTAAGGGCTTTTCGGTGCCCTGCACCCTCTCAGTGGGGTCGGGGACTGGCGCGGTGGCTCCTGCTCCGTTTCCAGTCCTCGACCCTGTTCAGTGCTCGAGATGGAAGGTCAGCAGCGACGCGTCCTTTCCTTCGAACTTCGTCGGAGTGATGTCGACGTGCCCACCGGTGCCGCTGAACGTGCCCGTGCCGCCGGCGACGGCGAAGGTCGTTTTCGTCTCGAGGTTCGCGGCCTCCTCACCGCCTGCGAAGACAAGGTTGCCCTTGTCCTCCAGGCGGACCGTGCAGTCCAGCAGGAAGCTGCCGCCCTCCAGGAACTGGATCTGAGTGAGCGAATCTCCGGCCGACTTCCCCTTCACCACCGCTGGATCCTCGAACAGCTGCACATCGCCTGGGTCCATGCTGGCCGGGTCGCCGAAGACCGGCTCTTGATGAACGAGGACGACCTGCAGCGTCTTGCCGTGCTTGTCCGCCGCGCCGCCGTCCCCGCCGCCTGCCGCGGCGGACGTCGGCGCCATGAGGCTGGCTAGCAGCAGGGCGAGCATCGCCCCGACCGCCAGCGCCAGTCGGCGCAGAGATCCTGGGTGGATCTGCTTCATCGGATTCCTCCCGTGGTCGACCGGAAGAGCAGGACGGGGGATACGAACGTCGATCCCCTCTGCGGCGATCGTCTGCGACTTCGGCCTGAAACACACCGCAACCGCCGTCAAACAGGTGAATCAACCATCCCGGTCAGAACATCAGAAAGCGGGATCTGGGAGCTGTACGCCCGCGCCGTCCGCCGAAGAGTGGCTACTGCTGGTGCAGTCCTTGCCTGGCGAGGGGCAGGAAGGTCTCACTGTCCCCCTCATGGCGTGGGGGATCGGCGAGGGGGCATTGGGGAGTTGGGTGGCCAGGTTCCGGCGCATTCACCCGGTTGCGTGGATCTTTTCCCCCGAGCTGCCGAGCGGCACGCCGGCCCTCGTCGTCTCACCTGACCTTGTCCCTCGCAAGCGGATTGGAGAGCGTCAGGTGAGACAGAGGCAAGATTGCGAGGCGGGACACCTGACCAGCACGAAGGCCGTGGGGGAATGAGTCTGCTGCATCACGACGTCCAGCGGGAAGCGTTCGCGGTGGCGTCACACTTCCGAGACGACTTCTTCGATTGCCTGACCGCGCGTGGGGACACGCTGTTCGAGCTGACCGACGCGTTGCTGTGCGCGGACGGCCCGGTGACCACGCCGGTAGACCTCACACTGACGGCCGAGCACCGGCGCGGGCACGGCGCGATGTACGACGCGCTGAACAGCGGCAACGTCGATGTGCCGCGGCTGCGGCAGGTGCTGGCCGGGCTGCCGCAGCCCGAGGCCGCCGACGGGCGTCTGGTCCTGGCGGTGGACGTCACCCACTGGCTCCGGCCGGACGCGCCGACCAGCCCGGACCGCTTGTTCTGCCACGTCTACGGCCGCAGCGGACGCTCCTCGGACCAGTTCGTCCCCGGCTGGCCCTACTCCTTCGTCGCTGCGCTGGAATCGGGCCGCACCTCCTGGTGCCAGATCCTGGACGCACTGCGGCTGGGGCCAACCGACGACGTCGCCGAGGTCACCGCCGACCAGGTCCGCCGCGTGGTCAAGGACCTCTGGCCCGACGACGTCCCGGTCCAGGTCCACGGCATGGACTCGGATCCGTTCTTCGCCAGGGAGGGCGACGTGGACGCAGGCCGGGCGCTCGTCGAGAGGGCGGCGGATGCCGAACTGTTCCTCTACCCCGGCGACAGGCACCTGTTCACCGACAGCAGCCTGCCGTCGCACGACGAACACGCCACAACGCAGGCCACCGATCGAGTGGTGGACTTCCTCGACCGCATCAAATAGCCCGGCATTTCGGCGAGGACTACCAAGGCCAAAGGCAGCTCGCTCCAACCTCCGCTTCCAAGACCGGCGTGTCGTCGACCTCGAAGCCCGCGTCCCCGACTCGGGATCAACGACGTGGTCCTGCCTCGCTGACCACCTCTCAGGCCGCGGTGTACCCCAACTGCCGTCGCATGTACGGAGTCATGAGGTTCTTCGCCTTGGCCAGGGTGCTGGTCCGGCCGCCGAGGACCGCCGTCTCGCCGCCCGGTACGGGCAGCATCGTCACCCCGTCGGCCGGGCCGAAGGGCACGATCAGCGGGGTGCGGTGGATCGGCCGGTAGAAGCGGGGCTCCTTGCGGTGCTTGCCCGAACTCTGCAGGTACGTACGGATGTTGTGGGCGGCCAGGTCCGCCTGGGCGAGCGCGGCGGGGGTGAGCTTGAGCTCGCTGATGTTGTTCACGTCGCCGACCGCGAACACGTTCTTCCACCCCTCGACCCGGAGCGCCTTGTCGACCTTGACCTGTCCGGCCGCGTTCAGCCAGTCGCCGTGCCCGGCCAGCCGCAGCCAGAGCGTGTTGGGGGTCGTGCCCGTGGTCCAGAAGGAGAGGTCGGCGTCGATGATGTTGCCGCGGGCGTCGCGATAGGTGCCGAAGTCGTTGCCGGGCGACATGAAGGAGTCGAGCCGTACCTCCACATCGTGCGACTCCAGCCAGGAGCGGGCCTTGCGCCCGGCCCGCGCACTGCCCGTGGAGTGGAGCAGCGCAGGGCCGGAGTGGGCGAGCGTCACCCGGGCGTCCGGCCGGGCCAGCCGGATCTCGGCGGCGAGTTCGACGCCGGAGGGCCCGCCGCCGACGACGAGGGTGTGCTCGGCGGTGGCGATGTTGTGCTGGTGTTCGGCGAACGACTTGGCCGCCTCCTCGGGGGTGGTGCCGGTGAAACGGGCCGGTTCGGGATAGTCGGCGCCGGTGGCGATCACCACCACGTCGTACGGCAGCCGTTCACCGGTGGCGAGCACCACCTGCCGTTCGCCGGTGTCCACGCGGACCACCTTGCCCACGGCCAGCCGGCCGTTGGTGAGCAGCCGGTCGTACGGAATGAAGGGCGCCCCCGTCCACTCCGGATCAACGCCGGCGCGCAGGGAGGCGACGCGGTGGAAGAAGACCTCCTTGCGGTCCACCAGCGTGACGCGCGCCTGCCCGTCCAACCGTTTCGCCAGACGGACGCCCGCATAGCCGCCGCCGATCACCACTACGTCGCGGTCCCGCACGTCAACTCTCCTGTGCCTTGTGGGGGGAACGAGGGCCGCGACGCATGCCGCCGTGTTTCGGCCACCCGACTGCTGGCGAGCGTATGACTTGAAACTTAAAGTTGCGGGCTTGTGTTGTGTGAATTCTGTGAAGTGACGGGACGAATGAGCCGATGTATGGCCCGTCGCAAGCAACGGTCCTGACCGAGCGGCAGGTTCGGCCGTTTCGGGACCCCTCCCGGCCGGGTCGGATCACAATGCTCGCCGGACACGTTGGTCTGCGAGACACGTGAGGCCTTATGAGTGAACCGCGGCTGGACCGGCTGGCTGCCGGGATGAGGGATGGGTCCAAGTGGTTCGGGGCGCGGCGGCGGAAGAAGGCCGCGGAGGAGTTGGCCGTGCTCGGCACGGCCGAAGCCGTGGCCGTGCTCGCCGACGTGTTCGTGCACGGCGGCGATCCGGTCGTGGCCGAGATCGCGCGCGCTGCCGTGCTGGCCGTATCGGAGCCGGACGCGATCGACGCCGTCGCGGACGCCCTCGTCTCGACCGGTGACGGCCGGCTCGCCGAACTGCTCGCGAAGGCGGGCCGCAGGCCCTCGGATCCCGGGCGGCATGCCCTGGTGCTGTTCCTCGCCGGGGAGTTCGACCGGTACGCCGAACTCGACTACGACGGAAGCCTGTTGCGGGGCGTCCATGCCGGGGCCGGGGAGGCGCTGCGCCGCCGGCTGGCCGAGAAGGCGCGGGCCGGAGGGCGGCTGGAATGGGTGCGGGTCGTCGCCGAAGGGGCCGCGCGCCGCAACGGGCCGCTGTCCGAGGTCGAGTGGGACGCGGCGGTCCAGACGCTGACGGGCGCCCGGCGGTGGGAGGAGCTGTGGCGGCTGGCGCTCGACGCGCCGGTGGCGCGGGCGGCACCGGTCATCCGGGCGGTGGGGGACGCGGACTGGCAGCCGAGCGAGAGCGACCGGGCCGGCTTTGCCGAGCTGGTGCGGCTGTCGCAGCGGGCCTGCGCAGCGGAACTCCCCGCCACGAGTGCGTTCGGCGAGCAGCAGGCGCGGGCCGTCTTGGCTGCCGCCGATGTCCAGTCCATGACCGTGACCCGCGACGGAAAACTGGTGATCAGCGGCAGCAGCAGGGGCCACACGCAGCTATGGGTGGCGCCCTCGGGATCGCCGGCGGGCAAGCTCTGGGAAGCGCTGAAGGAGCCCTCGGGATCGCCGGCGGACTTGTTCAAGATGCCGGGGAGCCCGCCCCCGGACGCCGAGTCGAAGCGCGTCCTGACCATGGCGACCACTCCCGACGGAAAGCTGCTGATCACGGGAGACCTGGGCGGGGCGATCAAGCTCTGGAAACTCCCCTATGGCAGACCGGCCGGGGAGTACGCGCACACCATGGCCAAGCGCAACGCGGTGCTGGGCAGCAATCTTCTGGCTGTCGCACTGTCTCCGGACGGCGACCTGCTGGCCAGCGGGGGATACGGCCCGAACGTACAGTTGTGGCGCCTTTCCTCGGGCAGGCTGACCCCGACCGCCACCCTGCGCGCAGACTCGCTCTGGGTTCCGTGCCTGGCCGTGACGCCGGACGGGAACATGCTCATCAGCGGGGGGCAGAAGGGGAATCTGCGTCTGTGGAAGTTGCCCGCCGGCGCGCCGATCCGCGCTCTCGAGGGTCACACCGACCATGTCGGCTCCCTGGCGATCACCCCGGACGGCTCGCTGCTGGCCAGCGGCGGTTACGACCGCACGGTCCGGCTGTGGCATCTGCCGTCGGGTGAGCCTGCGGGCGTTCTCACCGGGCACACCGACCTGATTCGCGCGCTGGCCGTGACGCCGGACGGCAAGCTGCTCGCGAGTGCCGGCAAGGACAGGGTCGTACGGCTGTGGCATCTGCCCTCCGGGGATCCGGCCGGGGAGTTGAAGGGCCACACGGGCATTGTCGAGTGCCTGGCCGTGAGCCCGGACGGCTCGCTGCTGGCCAGCGGATCGGGCAATGGCCGCATGCTCTGGTGGACCCGCAAGCTGTCGCCGCTCGACACTCTGGTCCGTACGCCCCTCGCCGAGGTGGACCCCGCCCGGATACGCCAACTGGCAAAAATCTCCGGCGAGTTCACCAAAGCGGATCGGGTCTGGTTCGATCTGGTCGCCGCCCTCGTACGGTGGCGCCACCGGCACGACGTCGAACTCCTCGACGCGTCGTACGGCGACCAGGCCGCACCTCACGACGTGGAGCTGACCGACGACACCCCCCAAGGTCCCGACCGGAGTTCCGGCCGGCCGGGGCGCAACCGGAAGCAGAAGGGGAAGGGGAGGCGATGAGCCCCATGGACAGGGCCCGCCGGGTGCTGCGCAGGCTGCTCCCGGGACGTACGGAGCAAGCCCTGCGCCTCCAGCGGGAGTTGAGGCAGGCCCGCCTCGAGGTCGCCGAGCGCGACAGGACCGTGGAGCGGCTGCGGGTCGAGCTCGCGCGGGCCCGCGACGGCGCGGAAGAGGGCGCCCGGCAGCGGACCCGGGCCGATCTGGAGCAGCTGGTCACGACGATCGGCTCGCCCCTCGTGCAGCTGTCGACGCAGGCGCATCTGCATCGCTCGGACAGCACGAAGGTGCGTACGGGCGACGTCGTCGAGGTCGGCACCCGGCTGCTGCGTCTGCTGCGCGACGTGGGCGTCGACACCATCGGCGAGGCGGGCGAGACGCAGCCGTTCGACCCGGACCGCCACGAGCCACTGAGCGCGACGGCGGCGCCCGCGCCCGGCGAGCCCGTGCTGATCCGGGTCGTCGGCCTGACCCTGGAGGGCCGGACCGTACGCAAGGCGGGTATAGACATCCCCGGGCGCGACACGCGCCCCACAGGGGCGCGGGGCTCTGACACTTACGGCTCCGCCGCGGGGGCGCGACCAGCCACGACGCACCCGCAGCCAGAAAACAACCTTCCAGTGGACGAGACGCACAAGAGGGAGGGCCGCTGATGGCGGGAAGACTTGGTGTCGACTTCGGTACGAGCAACACCGTCGCGGCCGTCTGGGACGAGGTGTCCGGCGAGAGCGTGACCGTCCGCATTCCCGACTACGGGCGGCTGCTCGGCCATGGCTCCCACCGGGTGCCCGTGGTGCCGTCGGTGATCCACTACGCTGAGGACGGGCGGCAGTTGCTCGGCGACCAGGTGCTGTCGGCGGGCAAGTACCACGCGGCGGGCACCTTCCGCTGGATGAAGCGCTACATCTCCAACCGCAGCCCGCAGAAGATAGCCGTGGGCGGACGCAAGGTGTCGCACGACGAAGCCGGCCGCGACTTCCTGTCCACGGTCCTGGCCTTCGCCACCGTCGAGGCGGGCACCGAGGGCGAGGAGATCGCCCTGACCGCCCCGGTCGAGTCGTTCGAGCACTACGAGGACTGGCTCGCCGAGGCGGCCGAGACGGCGGGCATGCCCCGCTTCCGGCTGATCGACGAGCCGTCGGCGGCCGTGCTCGGCTATGGCGCGCACATCCGGCCCGGCCACGCGTACCTGATGTTCGACTTCGGCGGCGGCACGGTCCAGGCGGCCGTCGTACGCGTACAGGATGAGGACGACCGGGCGGGCTCCGGCCGGTACTGCCGGGTCCTGGGCAAGGCGGGTGATGACATCGGCGGATCCACCATCGACCAGTGGATCTACGAGGAACTCCTCGCCCGCTGCGAACGCCATGACAGCGACGAGGACGTACGCCGCCTCAGCCGGGCCCTGCTGGTGGAGTGCGAGCGGGCCAAGGAGGCGCTGTCCGAGCCGGGCCGCGAACGCGCCGAGATCAGCGTCATGAACCCGGACACCGGAGCCGTACTCGGCATCGAGCTGATCCGCAGCGGTCCGGAACCCGCCGGTGAGCGCGTGGTGTCGTTCGAGGACCTGCTGGACCGGCGGGACCTGTACGCCCGTATCGACCGGGTCGTACGCCGCGCGCTGCGGGCGGCGGCCACCCGCGGCTACGACGAGGACGACCTGTCCGCGGTGCTGATGGTCGGCGGCAGCAGCCTGATCCCGTCCGTGCGCAGGACTCTGGAGCGCATCTTCGGCCGTGAACGGGTGCTCAGCGACCGGCCGTTGGACGCGGTGGCGCGCGGCGCGGCGGCCTTCGCGGCGGGCACGGACTTCTACGACCACATCCAGCACGACTACGCGGTGCGCTGGTTCGACCGGAAGAGCGGGCGCTACGAGTACCGCACCTGTGTGAAGGCCGGTACGGCCTACCCGACCACCGAGCCGGTGCACACCATGACGGTACGCGCGACCCAGGACGGGCAGCACGAACTCGGCCTCGCCATCTACGAACTCGCCGGCCGCCGCCACGACGGCACCACCAGTGGCGGCGGTGGCGGTACGGAGCTGGTGTGCGACCCCTCGGGCGCCTGGCGGGTCCGGGAGATCTCGGCCGAGGACGACGACACCCGCAACCGGTTCTGGATCAACGAACAGAGCCCGATGTTCCTGCACGCCAAGCCGCCCGCGTCCGCCGGGCAGGCGCGGTTTCGCGTGGAGTTCGGTATTGATGCCAACAAGCGGCTGCTGCTGACCGCGCACGATCTGGTCAGCGGGCGGGTCACCCACCGCGACTACCCCGTGGTGAAGCTGACGTAGGGAGAGGGCACATGGAGTTGCAGGAAGTCGAGGTGTTCATCGCACCCGACGGCACCACCAGGATCGAGGTGCGCGGGGTCGCCGGGGCGGGCTGTCTCGACCTTACCGAGGACCTGGAGAAGGCACTCGGCGGACAGATCGTGGAACGCGAACTGACCGCCGAGGCCCAGGAGTTGCTCCAGGAGCGTGTCGACGAGCGACTGCGGCGCGGTCCGGGTTCATGAGCCGACCGCGGCAGGGGCAGCCACAGCGGGAGCAGTCGCAGCACGGGCTGCCACAGCGCGGCCTGCGCCTCCACGGCTTCGAGCCGTACAGCGCCGCCAACGGCCCCGGCACCCGGGCCGTGGTCTGGGTGCAGGGCTGCACGCTCGGCTGCCCCGGCTGCTTCAACCCCGAGACCCATGAACGGGGCGCCGAAGAGACGCCCGTGGACGAGCTGTTCGAGCGCATCCGGAGCCTCGGTGACCGTATCGAGGGGGTGACGATCAGCGGCGGCGAACCGCTTCAGCAACGCGAGCCGGTGCTGCGGCTGCTGGCCCGCATCCGCGCCGAAACCCCCCTGTCCGCCGTCCTGTTCACCGGGTACCGCTGGCCGGAGGTGACCCGTATGCCGGACGCGGACGCCCTGTGCGGCAGCGTCGACGTGCTGCTTGCCGGGCGGTACGAGCCCGGGCAGCGCATCGCCCGGGGCCTGCGGGGCTCCGCCAACAAGACGGTGCATCTGTTCGGCGACCGGTACGCGCTGCACGATCTCGAGGCGGTACCGGACGCGGAGGTGGTCATCCACCCCGACGGGCGGCTGACCCTCACCGGAATCGACCCGCTCACCGCTCCCCCGGCAGCCACTGGTCCGCCAGGTCAGCGGCATCGACATCAGCCATTCGACATCGAGGTACGCGAGTGAAGAACGACCATGGCCGCATGAGCTTCGACAAGAACGGCCGCCAAAGTGCCGCCGCGGACGGTCAGTTGACCTTCGAGGCGGAACTCGACCTGTTCCTGCGGGCCCGCTACACACTCGTCGTGGTCGTCACTCTCGAAGAGGAACGCGCGCTCCAGGCGATCGCCGAGGTCTGCGAACGCGGACGGCGCCCCTGCCTCGCCTGGGACCTGGCGGACGGATTCGAGGCGCTCAGCGGCAAGCCCGGCAACCTGCCCGCCGCGAAGGATCCGCTGACCGTGATCCAGCAGATCGAGAAGGCCGACGGCGACATCACCTTCGTACTGAAGGATTTCCACGACTGCTGGTCCAACCCCCAGGTGAAGCGGAAGCTGCGCAATACGGCGCAGCGGCTGAAGTTCACCCGTAAGTCCATCGTCGTGATCTCGCCGACCCGCACGGTCCCCGAGGAGCTCAAGAACGAGACGGAGGTCCTGGAGCTCCCACTGCCCGACAGCCGCCAACTCGACGGCGTACTCAGCGGGTTGACCAAGACACCCGGCATCAAGGTCGATCTGACACCGGGCGGGCGGGAGAAGCTCGGGCAGGCGGCCCTTGGCATGACCGCCGCGCAGGCCGGCCGCGCGTACGCCAAGTCCATCGTCCGCGACGGCGCGCTGGACGACCGGCACATCGAGTCCGTCGTACGGGAGAAGAAGGAGGTCATCCGGGAGAGCGAGGCGCTGGAGTTCTATCCGGTGCACGAAACCCCGGACGACGTGGGCGGGCTCGACGTACTCAAGCAGTGGCTGCGGCTGCGGGAGCGCGCCTTCACCCAGGAGGCCCGGGACTACGGCCTGCCCTCGCCCAAGGGCATGGCGCTGATCGGCATCCCGGGCACCGGCAAGAGCCTGACCGCCAAGATGATCGGCGGACTGTGGCGGCTGCCGCTGCTGCGGCTCGACGTCGGCGCCCTCTTCGGCTCGCTGGTCGGCGAGGCGGAGGAACGCACCCGCCGGGCACTGCGGCTTGCCGAGACGGTGGCGCCGTGCGTGGTGTGGATCGACGAGATGGAGAAGGCCCTCGCACACGGCGGCGGCGACTCGGGCACCAGCACCCGTGTGTTCGGCACGATCCTGACCTGGATGCAGGAGAAGACGGCGCCCTGCTTCGTCGTCGGCACCGCCAACGACGTCTCCAGCCTGCCGCCGGAGGTGCTCCGCAAGGGCCGTTTCGACGAGATCTTCTTCCTCGACCTGCCCACCGCCGAGGAACGCGCCGAGATCTTCTCCGTGCACCTGCGCAAGCGGCGCCGCCTACCCAGCGACTTCGACATCGCGACGCTGGCCGCGCGGTCCGAGGGCTACGTCGGCGCCGAGATCGAGCAGACCATCGTGGACGCGATGTACGTCGGCTTCCACCAGAACCGCGAGTTCACCACCGACGACATCCTCGCCGCGCTCGCCCGCCAGGTACCGCTGTCGGTGTCCCAGCGCGAGACCATCGGGGCGCTGCGCACCTGGATGCGGGAGGGCCGCGCCCAGTCCGCGTCCTTCGACGAAGCGGTCGAGGCGGAACGGCAGTTCGTGGTCCCGCTCGAACCGCTGGGTCCCTGAAGCGCCGCCAGCCCCTTCTCTTGAACCGTCGATATGCACTTGTCGGAGGCCCCCATGTCGCACTTCACCACCATGACCACCCAGATCACCGACCCGGAAGCCCTGCGCGCCGCGCTCGCGGACGTCGGCTACGGCGACGTGGAATTCCACGACGCCCCCCAGCCGCTGTACGGCTACCAGGGCGACCAGCGCGCCGACCGCGCCCATGTCATCGTCCGCCGCGCCCACATCGGCCGGGCCTCCAACGACATCGGCTTCCTGCACCAGGAGGACGGCCACTACCTGGCCGTGATCAGCGAGTACGACCGCCGCAAGCACGACGAAACCTGGCTGGGAAAGGTGACCGCCCGCCACGCCTACCACCTCACGGCCAGCACCCTTGAGGCTCAGGGCTTCAGCATGGCCGAGGAGACGACGGAGCGGGACGGGACGGTCAGGATGGTGCTGCGGCGGTTCCAGTGAGCCATCCCTGAAAGGGTGGGCCGAGTGCGTCAGACCCTCGGCTCGATGGGCTCGATCGGCTCGAGGAGATCCGGCAGGGTCGGATATCCCGGGTAGCTGCTCCCGCTCACCACGTACGTGCAGTTGGTGTACGTGTAGCCGGGATCGATGCTCATGCCGTCGGCCTCGTTCGTCACGTCCTCCGCGTCTTCGTCGGCGTACTTGATGAGGGTGTGGTAGTCGCCGGCGGGCAGGTTGAGAAAGTCGGTCGGGTAGAAGATGGAGCTGTTCTTGCAGGCGGTGTCCCGGGCCTCCGACTCGCTGGAGTACTCGGTGCAGCCGTCGCAGGCCGCGAGGGTGATGCGACCGGTGACCGGGCCGGTGTAGAGGAACTCGACCGCGGTCGGGGCGTCGTTGCTGATCTCCAGGGGCATCTTGGCGCCGCCCGGGCTGCGGGACGGCGGCAGCTTCTTGCCCGCCTCGGGCCGCTCCTCGGCGATCTCCGCGGCGATGGCGATCTGCCAGGCGCGCTTCGCGTTCTTGTTGTCCTTGTACTTGTCGGCGAAGTCGCTGAGCGTGGCGGCCGCCGCGCCGAACTTGTCGTCCTCGAACTCGTCGACCCCGCAGGCGTAGGCGCCGGACTCCACCGCGTTGGCGGCGTCCGTACGCAGCCCGTCGCCGGGGCTGCCCGCGGGCAGGTCGACCATGGTCTGGCTGATGGCCTGCAACTCCTCGCTGGCCGGGCAGGGGTCGTTGCCCTTCAGCGCCTTGGAGTGGTTCGTGATCTGCTCGCTGACAGCCGGTTCGACCTTCGCGGCCTGCGCCGAGTCGGGGAACGTACGCAGGAGTTCGGTCAGTGCACCGCCGTTCGCCTCCGCTTCGGTCACGGCGTCGGAGCCGAGGTTCGCGATGCCGCACTCGTAGAGCGAGGTCGCCAGGGGCTCGACGGGCCAGTCGGCGAGGGAGCCGAGCCGCTTGCTGCCCACGGTGTCGGGCAGCTTCCACAGATACCGCAGCGGTTCCAGGGCCTCGCAGTACTCCTTCTCGCGATACGGCGTGGCGACGGCGGCGTAGTACCGGTCGATGCGGTCGGGGATGCGCTGTGCCGCCCGGCTGCCGGGGTGGTCGTCACCGAGCGAATCGTAGGCCTTCAGCGCCCGCTCGTAGTCCGCCTCGGCCTCGGCGAAGCCGTCCTGCCGCGAGGCGGCCGTGACCAGCCGGTCCGTCTTGGCCAGCCGGTCGAGCAGCATCTGCTGGTACGCCTCTTCCCGCGCCGCCTCGTACCCCACCGCGCTACCGGCCGGCACGGCGAGCAGCACGAGCCCGAGCCCGGCGGCGACCATCGGCCGCACCGGCAACGTCATCCGCGTACGGCGCCCCAGCCACGCCCCGTGGACCGCGGCCAGCACCAGAACCAGGCCGTACGCCCACACCGCCCCGCCCGGCACCCCGTCCGGGTCGGCGGGCAGCGCGGCCACCAGCAGACAGGCGGTCGCGATCCAGCACAGGGCGGCCAGCGGCCAGCGCCGCAGGAGCACGTACCCGAGCCCGAGCCCGGAGAGGTTGAACAGCCCGGCCGCCGCGGCCCGCCACGGGTCCGGGGGCACGGCGTCCTCGGGCTCGTCCTCCGGCAGCGTGTAGGTCAACCACTCGGAGGCCGGCGGGACGGGCGGCGGACTGTCGGGCAGCGGGGGTGGGGGCGACGACGGGGGCACGGGCGGCGCGGACGACGGAGGCTCGGGCGGCGACGGAGGTACGTCCGGCGGAGGCGGCGCGGACGGCGGAGGCGACGAAGGCGGCGGCGTGGACTCCGGTCCGCTGCCCGACGGCTCTCCCGTGCCACCGACACCCGACGGCTCTTCGGACCCACTCATACCGACTCACTCCCCCAACTGCCGTACGTCCAGGACATCTTGCCCCTTTACAGGTTCCCTATGCTCCTGCAGGCGGTTGGGGAGGGGTCCCGAACGACGGAGGAAAAGTTGAACGGAAGGTGACGGCACGATCACTCGAGCAGGCCCGCGCTTACACCGGCCTCCTGCGACACTGAAGAGTGAGTCGGCGGTAAGCGAGCCGCCAACTTCACCATTCCATGGGGGACTTCACATGGCACTGTTCGGAAACGCCCACACCGTCGATCCGGCAAAGGCTCAGCACGACTACGCGCGACTGCTCGGGCAGGACGAGCAGGTGTACGCCGCATACCTGCTGATCCGCGACACCATCCTCTTCACCGACCGCCGCCTCATCCTCATCGACAAGCAGGGCATCACCGGCAAGAAGACGGAGTACCACTCCGTCCCGTACCGCAGCATCACCCACTTCTCCGTCGAGACCGCCGGCCACTTCGACCTCGACGCCGAGCTGAAGATCTGGATCTCCGGCACCCCCGCACCGATCGAGAAGACCTTCACCAAGGGCGTCGACATCTACGAAGTCCAGGCGATCCTCACGCAGTTCGTGGCGCGCTAGCCAACTCCCGTACGGCCGACGCGCACTGCACTGGTTCAAGTCGACCTACAGCGGCAGCGAGGGCAGCGACTGCGTCGAGGTAGCCACCCACCGTTCCTAGTCACTGAGTGGTAGTGAGTCCTGCGTCCAGGTCTGCACGTCAGTGGCCCGCTCCGAACGGTGTTGGGCGGACTCGGCCCTCGCGTGGGGTCTTCGGCGGCGTGCATCGTGTGCACGATCCTCCAGGCGCGCTCGGGCCGTGGGGGTGCGGCAGGGGTCGGGCTGAATGGTGAACGCGGGTGGGCGATGGTCTTCCGTACCGGTCCCGGAGTGCGTCGTCGCGCACCGCCTGCCACCCCTGACGGGGTGGGCTGGGACGGCTTCCGTCTGCTTGCGGGGTACGGTCTTCTCTGCCCTGCGCCGCGCGCCCAGCCCCTGGCCGCGCCTGCCGATCACCACGGCCGCAGCCTGGTGACCGGAAGTCTTCTCCCTCCTGGTGCTGGTGGCGCGCTTCCAGTGTTGGGCGCCCCACCGGCTGGAGTACGCCGGATCCACCACGATCACGGCGAGGTGGGCGCGGTGTGCCATCGCCACCAGCCGGGCCGCGAACTTCGCCACCGGCATCCCCGCCACCATGTGCCGGAACGCCTTCCCGGACCGGCCGTTCCAGCCGCAGGACTCGCGGCCGGTGTCGAAGCCGAGATCCTCGATGACCAGCGCGGTGGCCCCGGACTCCTTCGCGAGGCGGATCAACCGCGAGCAGGCGTGCCTGATCTGGGCGTCCCGGCGGCCGCTGGTGCCGGTGTAGTCGACGTCGATCCGGTACGGACGCCCCGTCGGGTTGCCGTGCGCATCCAGCCGCCAGGCCGCCAGGTGATCGCTGTTGTGGTCGATGCCGATCACCCCGCCCGCCCGGGCGGCGGCCATCAGCGCCGCATCGTCCACGCCGTCGGGCAGGTCGGGGCGGGCCGGGGTGAAGGAGGCGGTCAGATAGCAGCGCCCGTCCTCGAAGCCGATGCGGTAGCCGACCGCGCGATGGGCGCCTACCTGGGCCCGCCACTCGTGGTCGCGGTAGGCGAACGCGCACCGCGCATCGAGCGTGTAGCGGCCATGCCGGTCGCACCACGGCGCGTAGCGGTCGGCGAGTTCGGGGGGCAGCTTGATCGTGATCGCGCCGTCCGGGGTGATCTGGATGCTCTGGTTGCCGTGCCGTTTGCCGCTCTCCCCGTCCGCCTCGATCCTCGTGCGCGCCTCGACCCACCGGCGCCGCCACTGCTCCTCGTCCAGCCCGGCCTGCTCCAGATGCAGCCGGGTGTGCAGGAGTCTGCGGCCGCCGCGCACCACCCGCACCCGGCCCTGCTCCCACTGGACCCGCACCCGGGCGGCCTCGGCCTGAAGGTGGGCCAGGCGGCGCTGTTTGGCCGCCCGCACGGCCTGGCTGGGATAGCCCTCGACACGACTCTTCGCATGGCAGGCGCCGACCGGGACCGACAGGCGCGCGGACACCGTGGCGATGGCCTGCTCCAGCTCCGCCAGGTGTGCGGCCTGGGCGCGGCGGGCCAGCGCCCACTGATCGTTGCTGCCCCGGGTGAGCGTGCCCGCCCACCGCGACGATGACAGTGCGGTCAGCTCCCGCTTGCGCCGGGCGAAATCCTCCGCCGTGTGCTCCGCCCCCAGGAAGATGCGTTCGGCCAGATCCCGGTTGGCCAACTCGCCGAGAAAATCCCCGAGTTCAGCCAGTACCCGTTCATCACGCTCGGACAGGTGCAGCCGGGTGCGGATCGCCATCGCCCCGGAATGCTCCGCCAGCCGGGGCGGGGCCAGCACCCGCAACCCCGACACCGAACGCACCACCGACCCCGCAGCCACCACCCCACCCCCATCCGTCGAGTCCGTCGAGTCCGTCGAGTCCGTCGAGTCCGTCGAGTCCGTCGAGTCCGTCGAGTCCGTCGAGTCCGTCGAGTCCGTCGACAGGGCTAACGACCTCAGCAGCACAAGGTCACCCGTTCGGCCCGAGAACTTCCGTTCCCGCCGGTCCGCCATCGGCCGCAGCGGCAGCCTGGCCCGGTTGCGCGCGGAGCGTCGACCGTACAGCTGACACCGACAACGCAACCGTCACCGCGATCGAGGCGACAGCCATCACCACCATCGCCGCCCCCGCCGACGTCAGTTGAGCCACCGCCCCCGCCAGCCCGGCAGCCACCCCCTGCATCGTGAGCATCCCGGCGGAGTGCAACCCCAGGGCGTGACCGCTGAGTTCGGGCGGGGTGAGGGCCATCAGCTGTTCCTGCTGGACCAGGCTCGCGCCGAAGCCCACGGAGGCCACCGCCACGACAACCGCCGCCACCGGCACCCCCGGCCGCAGAGCGAACACCAGGTACGGCGCAGCCAGGAGCAGGAGCAGCGGGATGCCGAACCGGGGCCGCACCCGGGACGGAAGGATGCGGCCGACCGTCACGTCCCCGGCGAACATCCCGAGCGCCGCGCATGCGAAGAGCAGGCCCGCGTGGTCGGGGGCGTACGGGACGTACAGCGACTCGCAGCCGACGATCAGGCCGTTGGGGATCCAGAGGAGCAGGTAGACGTTGCGGCGGGGTGCGTACGACCACAGGCGCGCGTTCGTACGCCAGGTCTCGGCCACGGAGGGGCGGCCGGACGCGCGGGGCGGGCGGCAGGTCAGGCCGAGGCTGGCCGTGATCGCTGCCGCGAGGTAGAGCGCCGCGGCCGTGAGCAGGGTGCCGCGCGGGGACAGGAGCGTGACGAGGACGCCGCCCGTCGCGTATCCGGTGATCTGCGTGAGTCCGTTCGCCATGTTGAAGACCGAACGGCCAAGCAGGTAGCCGTCCTTGGGGAGGACCTCGTTCAGCAGACCCCAGCGGACTCCCCCGCCCAACGAGGCCACCAGGCCCAGCAGCAGGATCAGAGCGAAGATCGCCCACAGGGGTACGGGCGCCGCCAGGATCGCCGTACCCGCCGCGAACGCCAGGGCGATGCCCGTCATCGTCGCGCGGGGCGGCAGCCGGTCCGCCGCCGACAGCAACGTTGCGGCGCCCAGGACTTGAGCCAGCGACGGCCCGAACATGCTCAGCGCCGAGAGCAGGGGCGAGTCGGTGGCCGCGTACACCAAGGTGCCCAGGGCCAGACCGCTCATCGTCTGCGCGGCCACCTGGACGAGGGAAGTCAGGAACAGCGGCGTGAACTCCGGTGTGTGGAACAGAGATCGGTAGGAGCGCATGAGCGGAGTCTCGAAGCGTCGGTGGCCCGGCCGTTAATGTTTCGCGCGGATGCGAAACCAAAAGACCTGAGGCGGCAGGCAGGCATGGGCTGGTGGCAGGTCAACGCCGACACCCTCGCCGGGAGCCGTTTCGTGCTGTCCCCGCTCGCCGAGACCTTCGCCGGTCTCAAGACGCTGCACTCAGGGACGGCCGCGCACCCCGGCGAGCGAGTCTGGCTCGATGCCCATCTCGCCGACTACAGACGGCGGTTGGCCGACGACCCCGTCACCGCCGCCCTCGTCCGGGCCGGTCTCGGCAAGGAGTGGATCGCCGACTTCCTCACGCCGACCCCGACCGGGGAGCCGGAGGACTTCGACACGGAAGTCGCGCGCGTACGGGACGCGTCTCCCGAAGCCGCCCGCGCCCACCTCGCCGTCGCCCTGAGCGGCGGCCCGCTGCCGCGCATCCTCCAGGACCGCGACGACCTGCCGGCCCGTGCCGCCGACCTGCTGCAGTACGTCTGGGCCGAAGCCGTACGCCCCTACTGGGCCCGGCGGCGACGCGTACTCGAAGCCGATGTCGTCGCCCGTACCGTCCAGTTGAGCCAGGTCGGCTGGGCCGCCGCGCTCGACGCGATGCGGCCGGGCATGCGCTGGCTGGGCGAGAACCGGCTCCAGGTCAACCTGCACGAGTATCCGCCGCGCGAGATCTCCGGCGCCGAGCTCTTCTTCGTACCGGTCACGCCCCAGCGGCACGGCTGGGTCTCCTGGGAGGAGCCGCACCGGTACGCGGTCGTCTACCCGTGCTCGGGCGCGCTGGCCGGAGCGGAACCGGCCGCCGCGCCCGAGAGCCTCAACCGGTTGCTCGGAACCGCGCGGGCGGGCGTACTCGCGCTGCTCGACTCCCCTTTGAGTACGAGCCAGTTGGTGGCCGTCACGGGACACGGACTCGGCTCCGTCGGCCGCCACCTGAAGGTCCTGCTCGACGCCGGGCTCGTCCAGCGGCGACGGGCGGGACGGTCGGTGCTCTACTCCAGAACGCCGGCGGGCGAGGTTCTCGTCAAAGCGGGGCTTCGAATGCGCCCTCACCGGCCGCGATTGGCGTGAGTCTCAGGACAGGCCCTCGATGATGATGCCGTTGGCGTCAACGCTCGCCAGCCGTTCCTGCTTCAGCGGTTCGTACCCCGGCGAGTTGTACCAGGCTCGCGCCTGCTCGACGGACGGGAACTCCAGGAGGACAAGATACGTGGGGCGCCAGTCGCCCTCGATCACAGCCGGGTTCCCGCCGATTACGCGGTAGGTTCCACCGAACTCGGCGACGGTCTTCGGAGCCTTGGCCGTGTACGCCTCCAATCGCTCCGCGTCGGTTATCTTCTTGCTCTCGAACAGCATGAATGCGCTCATGCGCAGTACCTCATTCAAGAATGGAGAAAAAAAGACCTCTGGCCGCGCTACGATTTGTTCTCGTGCACAACCCGAATATAGACAGCCGTCGAGCCCCTCGTAAGAAGGCACTTTGATGTCAGCCACGCACCTGAATGTGCCTGTACCGGTCCCCGCAGATGGCGACTGCGCAATCCGTGACATCCACGAGATGATCAGCAACAAATGGGGCATGCTCGTGGTGATCCTGCTTGGACAGCGCTCCTATCGCTTCAACGAGCTGCACCGCTCCGTCGAGGGCATCAGCCAGCGCGTCCTCACCCTCACCCTGCGCAACCTGGCCCGGGACGGCCTGGTCAGCCGTACGCAGCACGCCACGATCCCGCCCCGCGTCGACTACGCGCTCACCGATCTCGGCCGCAGCCTTCTGGGTCCCCTGACCACTCTCAACGCCTGGGCCGAGGCCAACCAGCCCGACATCCGCGCCGCCCGCACGCGTTACGACAACCCCGAGCCCTCTGCGGGGTAGATGCGCTCCTGCCGGACAGGCAGTTCGGGATGCCGCCGGTCAGGGGTGGTCCGACGATGCATCCGATCGCGGGCCATGAAGCCGTACAGGGGGAGGGCTGGGCGAGTAAGCCCTCATACACGCGTGCTACTGATCGACGATCACCCCAGGTCGCGCTTTCGGTGGAACCGTTGCCCGTGAGGTTCCCCGGGGGAGGTGTTCTTGTCCCCAGTACGCGAGTGCGGCGAGGGGAATGAGCGCAGCCCGGCCGTTCCTGGTGAGGGCGTAGCGGACGGTGGGCGGATCCGCGCACTCCGTTTTGGTGATCAGGCCTGATCCGGTCAGTTCCTGTAGACGGTCGGCGAGGCCGCGTTCGCTGACGCCGGGCACTCTGCGTCGCAGTTCCCGGAACTCGGTGGCTCCTTTCGCCAGGGCGGACAGCAGCGGGCCGCTGCCTGTCGCACCGAGGGTGGAGCAGGCGCGGGAGAGGGAGTCGATCACGTTGCGCTCGGCTGCGGAGAGCGCGTCATCCGTCATGGTGTGCACAACTTCCTTGCGGGGTACGGCCGGTCGGCGGGCGGTTCGTGTCCAGGGGTGCGCGCGGTGCGCAGGCCGGCAGGTCCCGTCGGGGCCTGGGAGGGGATGGCCTGTGCACCGCGCGCGGTCTCCGGATCGTGTTCAGCCCATGTGGACGGCCGGGGCGCCGTCTTCCGCGTGCTGCCGTCCGGCGTTGATGGCCAGGACTGTGATGGCGAGGCCCGCGAGGAACATGGTTCCGGCGGCGGCGAAGGCCATGGTGTAGCCGTGGGTCAGGGCCTCACCGGCCTTTGCCACCAGGCCGAAGTCCTTGACGGCGAGCCCTCGGTAGAGGGCGGTGGCCGCGTCCGGGAGCTTGTCGTTGGCGGCCGACGTGGAGACCGTTGAGAGTACGGCGAGGCCGAGGGCGCCGCCGATCTGCTGGGCGGTGTTCAGCAGGGCCGACGCGATGCCGGTGTCGTGGTGGGCGACGCCGCTGACCGCGCCGAGGGTCATCGGTACGAAGCTCATGCCCAGGCCGAGCGCGGTGACGAACATCGCGGGCATCAGGTGCGCGGCGTACGAGGAGTCCGGTTCCAGGGTGGCGAACCAGAACATGCCGACGGCTCCGACCAGCAGTCCGGGACCGGCGATCATGCGGGGCGCGACGTGCGTGGCCAGCTTGGAACTGATGCCCGCGGCGGCGGCCATGCCGAAGCTGAACGGAAGGTAGGCGAAGCCGGTCTTCACCGGGCTGTAGCCAAGGATGAGCTGCATGTACAGCGTCAAGAAGTAGAACGTGGCGAACATGCCCGCGCCGATGAACAGCATCGTGGCGTAACTGCCGGAGCGGTTACGGTCCTTCAGCAGACGCAGCGGCATCATCGGGTCCGCCGCGCGGGCCTGAAGCAGCAGGAAGGCGGCGAGCAGCGCGGCGGCCCCGGTGAAGGAGGCCAGGGTCAGGGTGTCGGTCCAGCCGTGTTCGCCGCCCCGGGTGATGCCGTAGACCAGGGCGAGCAGTCCGCCGGTGCCGGAGATGGCGCCTGGAATGTCCAGGCGGCCGGGGTGGCGTTCCGCCTCGACGAGGGTCCTGGTGCCGGCGAGCACGGCCAGGCCGATGGGGATGTTGACGAAGAACACCCAGCGCCAGTCCAGCAGGTCGGTGAGGGTGCCGCCCAGCAGCAGGCCGACGGTGGCGCCGACGCCGCCCATGGCCGCGTACACCCCCATCGCGGTGTTACGCCGCTTGCCCTGCGGGAACGTCGTGGTGATCAGTGCCAGGGCGCTGGGCGCGGCGAGTGCGGCACCGACGCCCTGCAGGATTCGGGCGCCGATGAGCAGACTCTCGCCGGGGGCCAGACCGCCCAGCAGGGAGGCCAGGGTGAAGACGGCGATACCGGCCTGGAACATGCGCCGCCGCCCGAACAGGTCGCCGGCCCGTCCGCCGAGTAGCAGCAGCCCGCCGAAGGCCAGGGCGTAGGAGTTGACGATCCAGGCGAGGTTCGCGTCACTGACGTTCAGGTCGGTCTGGATGGCGGGCAGCGCGATGTTGGTGATGGTGGCGTCCAGTACCACCATCAACTGCGCTGCGGCGATGACGAGTAGGGCCAGCCCGAGGTGCCGGCTCCGGCCTGGCCGTGTAGGGGGCGTATCGGCCGGGGCCTCGGCGGCCACGGCCGCGCTTTCGGTGGGCATGAAAAAAGACTCCAGAAGAGACTTGTCGGTGGAGCAGCACAGCCGGAAAACGGCCGGGACCACACTGGAAAGGGACACCCGATAAGGCAGCGAACTTCATGCTTTCGTTGCAGAAGAGGAATAGTCCCGCGCGTTCATATAGCGGGCAGATGGCACCCTTGAACCACAAGAAAAACCCTAGCACCGGCCGACGTCCTGAATCGGACCGTAGAAAGTGTGGTAAAGGTCGCACTTGACAGAGAGACCTTTTCTATGGGCACTGAATACTGTCCAGGAACTCCGAATCCGGATAGCGGGCAGTCGGCACTCAGCGGAACCAGGAGACCGCACAGGACAGTTGGCCCAGGTCGCCGATGAGAAAGCGGTCGTAGGGCTGTTTCTGATCCCCGGTCCTCAGTAGCCTTGAGTCCTACGCTGGCGTGGTGTCCGAGCGCACCGGACGGGCTGGGGGAGAGGAACCGAGGTCGACGAGGAAGCCGACGCAGTGAGCTGCGAGCGGTCCGCGTACGACATGGCCGCTCGAATCGAGCACCTGGCGCAGACTGAGCCCGGGCGCTTGGGCCTGCCCGAGCGGACATCAGCACCTTCACCACGGAATACCAGGGTTCGGTTGCTGGGACAGGGAGAGAGCTATACGGCCTGGCGCCTCGACGTCGACGGAAGTCCTCCTCTGGTCGTCCGGGTCACACGCCGGGCTCCCGAGGACCTGCCCAGGCCGATGAGCAAGGAGTTCGTCGCTCTCCCCCTCCTTCCCGACGGCATCGGCCCCTCGGCTGTGCTGCTGGAACAGGCACGCGACAACCCTCTGGGGTCTCCCTACATGGTGTGCGGGTACGTTTCCGGCCGGGTGTTCCAGCCCGCAGAGTGGAACGACGGCCTTCTGGCCTCCCACGCCCGCCAGATGAGCAGGCTCCACGCCAGGGCCTTCGACCGGTGCGGTGACGTCGGCGCACCAGCTGAGGAACAAGCCACGCAGCTGTCACTGACTCACCTGTTCACCACCAGCCTCGCCTGGTGGAGCGAGACATTCCCGCAGGTCGTCGACGACCCGGAGGTCAGCCGGCTGCTCCCCAGCGTGGAAGCCTTCGTGGCGGCGGCGGAACCCGCCTTCCGGCGCCTGGAGCGGTTCACCCTCATCCACGGTGACCTGGTGGTTCCCAACATCATGGTCGACGACGCCGGCACGCCACGTTACGTGGACTGGGAATGGGTCGAAATCGGAGACCCGGCACAGGACCTGGCGTACATCGGTGGCTACGTACCGGCTCCGCCGTGGTACCTGCCGCTGGACCGTACGAGGATCCGCCGGTTGCTGGAGAGCTATCTGCGGTACGCCCCCGACACCTGCGACGAGACGCTGGACAGCCTCGAGACGCGCCGCGACGCGTGGGAGGTGTACGAGCGGTTCTTCTCCTCCCTGCACTTCCGCACCCGCCGCAACACTCCCGAGGACCTGCAGACCGGTCTCTATACCCACGCGGTCGCTCAGCTCACAGCCGGCCTCCGCCACCGCCTCGCCCCGCCGTGATCCAGCCCTCGACACCGCCCGCGGGCCCAAGCTCTCCGCGAGCCCGCTCGGCTTCGGCGTCCCGTCAAAGGCGCGGCGCGCCCGTCACCGACATCACCAGCGAGTACAGCGACGTCGTGGCCGTGATGAACATGCGGTTGTTCTTCGGGCCGCCGAACGCGATGTTGGACACCGTCTCGGGGATCAGCAGGCGGCCGATGAGGGTGCCGTCGGGGTCGTAGCAGTGCACGCCGTCGTCGAGGGCGGCTGCCCACAGGCGGCCCTCGTCGTCGAAGCGGATGTTGTCGAAGTGGACGCCGTCCTTGCCCTCGGCGAAGACCTCGCCGGGCGACAGGGTGCCGTCGTCGCGTACCTCGTGGACGTGGATGCGGGCGGCCCGGGAGTCGGAGACGTACAAGCGCCGTTCGTCGGGCGAGAAGATCACGCCGTTCGGGCCCTCGAAGCCGTCCGCGACGAGGCGGACCTCCCCCGTCACCGGGTCCAGCCGGTACACGTTGCACGCGCCGATCTCGGACTCCGCCCGGTGGCCCTCGTAGTCGGTGAGGATGCCGAAGTCCGGGTCGGAGAAGTAGATCGAGCCGTCGGAGCGTACGACGGCGTCGTTGGGGCTGTTGAGGCGCCGGCCCTCGTAGTGAGAGGCGAGAACGGTCACCCGGCCGTCGTGCTCCGTGCGCGTCACCCGCCGGTTGCCCTGCTCGCAGGTGATCAACCGGCCTTCCCGGTCAAGGGTGTTGCCGTTGCTGTGCCCCGCCGGAAGCCGGAAGACCCCCACTGTCCCCGTCGTCTCGTCCCAGCGCAGGAGGCGGTCGTTGGGGATGTCGCTCCAGATCAGCTGGCGCCAGGCGGGGACGTACAGCGGGCCCTCCGCCCAGCGGCAGTCGTCGTACAGGCGTTCCAGACGCGAGTCCCCGAACGTGCAGCGTCCGGTGCGGAAACGGTCGTCGAGTGTCTCGTAGATCCCATTCACCGTGGTCACGTCGGGGACCTTACCGATCCCGGTTAGCATCCGGGCATGGCTTCTTCTGACGCGTCTTCCGTATCCGTGTACGACATCGACATCAACGCCCTGCAAGGCGGCTCCGCCGACCTCGGGCAGTACAAGGGCAAAGCCGTACTCATCGTGAACGTGGCCTCCAAGTGCGGCCTCACCCCGCAGTACGCGGGCCTCGAGCGGCTGCACGAGCGGTACGCCGCCCAGGGCTTCACCGTGCTCGGGGTGCCCTGCAACCAGTTCATGGGCCAGGAGCCCGGTACGTCCGAGGAGATCGCGGAGTTCTGCTCCGCGACGTACGGCGTGACCTTCCCGATGACCGAGAAGGTCGAGGTGAACGGGGACGGACGCCACGCGCTGTACGAGCGCCTCGTACCGACCGAGGACGCCGAGGGCCACAGCGGCGACATCCGCTGGAACTTCGAGAAGTTCCTCCTCGGCCGCGACGGCACGGTCCTCGCCCGCTTCTCACCGCAGACGGAGCCGGAGTCCGCCGAGCTCATCTCCGCGGTGGAGAAGGCTGTCGCCTGATCCGTAGGTGAAGTGACACCGGGCGTCACTCGGTGGCGCCCGGCCTGACCGCCTCCCGCATCTCCTCGGGGCACCCCGTGCCCCGAGGCAACTGGTACCGCGCCGCCAGGCGATACGTACCAGGCCGCGGAGCCAGCAGCTCCGTCCACTCGTCGCCCTTCGCGTCCTCCTCCGCCTCCATCAGGCAGCCGGCGACGTTCTCGAACGTCTTCGGGGCCTCGTCGTCGACCTCCCGCAGCCGTTTGGATTCCTCCGTCTCCTGGGGCGGCTCGACGCTCTTGCCCTCGGCGTCGACGAGGCCGAGCCACGGTGAGTACGGGACGCGGATCAGGACCCGGCCCGCCTGCTTCACGTTGATCGTCATCTCGTCCTGGCCGGCGCGCTCGACGGTGGCGGGCGGGTCGGCGAGCGGGGTGGGATCGGTGACCTTGAAGAGCTGCCAGTTGGCGTCGCCCCAGACCTGCTTCAGATAGGGCTGGCCGCGCTGCACGAGCTCGCGTTCGCGCTCGCCGCCGTCCCCGTCGGGCTCGTCCTTGGGCAGGACGACGTAGTGGACGGCCCAGCGCTGGAGCCACTCATGGTAGTTGGCGGAGTTCAGGGTGTCGTCGTAGAAGAGCGGGTTGCGCTCCATGTCGGCCTGCCGGTTCCAGCCGCGGGCGAGGTTCACATACGGCGCGAGCGCGGACGCCTCACGGTGCGAGCGGGCCGGTACGACCTCCACGCGGCCCTTCTCGGCGTCCACCACCTGAAGCTGGTCGACGATGGGGGCGAGCTCACGCGCCCAGGACGCGGCAGGCGTCGCGTTGACGGTGTCGTCCACCGCCTTGAAGCCGACCCACGCGACGAACCCCGCGGAGGCGACGACCAGCGCGTACCACCTGCGCGAGCGCGGCACCGTGAACGGCAGCGCCGCCAGCAGCACGACACCCGCGAACAGCATCGCAAGCCGCGTGATGTTGGAGCCGATCTGCGAGCTGATCAACCAGACGAGGACCACGGAGAGCCCGTACACCCCGGCCGTGATCCGGACCGTCTTCCACTCCCTGGGCACGAGGAAGACGACGAAGACCGAGAACAGGAAGGGCAGGACGACCGACCCGAACATCATCGGCTGCGTACCGGAGAACGGGAAAAGCCACGCCGACACGCCCACGACGGCGGCGGGCGCGAGCCCCAGCGCGTACGCTCCCGGGCGCCGCTTCTGCAGGAACAGCGCCACGGCGACCAGCCCCACGAAGAGCCCCGCCACGGGCGACGCGGCGGTCGCGATCGCGGCGAGCGGGGCGGCGCACAGGGCCTTGGCCCAGCGCTTGTAGCGCCAGCGGTGCGGCCAGCAGAAGACGACGGCGGTCGCGCCCAGCGCGAAGACCATGCCGAGACCGAAGGTCACACGGCCGGACACGGCGTTGCAGAAGAGCGCGAACACCCCCATCAACGCGGGCCACCGCAGCTCCCGTACGGCCCTGCTGCGCATGAGGATCAGCGTGAGCAGCCCCGCGGAGACCGTCCCCGCGATCATCATCGTCGGCCGCACCCCGAGCACCGACATCAGATACGGGGACACGACGCTGTACGAGACGGGGTGCATGCCCCCGTACCAGGCGAGGTTGTACGCCGAGTCCGGGTGCCGTCCGACGAACTCCGCCCAGGCGTCCTGCGCCGCGAGATCGCCACCGCTGTTGGCGAACGTGAAGAACCAGACGACGTGCAGCACACCGGCGAGGGCGGTGGCGAGGGTGACCGGATGCCGGAGGAAGCGGGCGAAGGAGGTGGGGGGCGTGGGGGGTACATCGGACTCGCGGCCTTGACGCGCTTCACGGCTGTCGTCGTGGGTGTCTCCGCGGGTGCCGTCGTGGATCTCGTCGCGGCCGTCGGCCGTTCCCGCACGCTCGCGTATTCGCGGGCCGGCTCCTCCTCGGCTCGGCTCGGCGTCTTCGGCGTGCGTCGGCTCCGCTGTCGCCACGTGAAAGGCACTCCCCGTGTCCCATTGTTCCGCTCTCGGCCGGGCTCCGCGGCCGTCGAGCTGCCCCGATCCTTGCGACGCTAGCACGCACCCCGCCGCGGGTCGCCCGGGCGGGACGCGGTCTGCGGGGTCCGGCCTGTTTGCGATGTCTACGGCAGGTTTACGGCCGGTTCACGGCACGTACGTCGCGCTGTGTCACTGGGACGTACGTGCCGTGAACTCACCTGTGGGGCGCGGTGACTGTCCGGCCCGGGTGACCGTCCTGCTGTCCGTCCGGCCGTCAGCTCACGCGGGTGAGCTTGGAGCCGTAGCCAGGTTCGGTGAGGTCCGACTGAAGGGCGACCGGGACCTCGACGGCATCGCCCGTGCCGTCACCGACGCTCAGCGAACCGACCTTGGTTCCCGCCTTCGCCTCGTGCGGAATCTCCGTACCGTCGTCGCTCAAGGTCAGCTCGACGGTCTTGCCGGCCCAGCCCACAGCGGAGACGTCCTGCGTGGCGACGACCCGCGTACGGCCGCCGAACCCGTCGTCCACGTACCCGACGACATCGCCCTTCTTCAGGATCGTCGACGAGGTCAGCGCGTCCTGGGCGGCGACCATCGCGGTCTTGCTGACCGCGTTGACCGTGTCGATGATCGGCGGCTGGTGCTGGCCGAGGATCGCGCCGACGACGGTGACGATCTCGCCGTCCACGTCCTCGGTGGCGGCGAACAGCAGGTTGCCGCCGGCCTTGGTGGTGGAGCCGGTCTTGATGCCGATGGCGTTGTCGTACGGGACGAGGCGGTTGTAGTTCTGCCACTCCTTGCCCGAGGGGTCCTTCCAGGTGGGCAGCTTGGTGATGTCCGTCAGCGCCTTCATCTGAACCAGCTCGTTGCCGAGCTTCACCTGGTCCTCGGCGCTGGAGACGGTCGTCTCCTTCAGGCCGGAGGGGTCGGTGTACTTCGTGTTCTTCATCCCGAGGTCCTTGGCGGCGTCGTTCATCTTCTTGACGAACGCGGCCTCGGAACCGGCGTCCCAACGGGCCAGCAGGCGCGCCACATTGTTCGCGGACGGAATCATGATGGCGGCCAGGGCCTGCCGCTGGGTGAGGGTGTCGCCCTCCTTGATGGTGTTGAGCGTGGACTCGCCGTCCTTGTCGTAACCGCCCTCCGTCTCGGCCTTCGCGTCGACGGGGATGTTCTTGCCCTCCTCGCCGGGCTTCAGCGGGTGGTCCTTGAGGATCACGTACGCGACCATGGCCTTGGCGACCGAGCCGATCGCCACGGGCTGCTGCTCGCCGAAGTTGTCGACCGTGCCGATGCCGTTGACGTCCATCCAGCCCTGGCCCTCGGCGGGCCACGGCAGGGTGACCTTGTCGCCCTCGAAGGTGTACGTCTCGTCGGCCGTCAGCGCGAGGGCGGGCGCCGGCAAGGGGCGTACCGCCTGCACGACCGCGAACACCACGGCCAGCAGAACGGCCAACGGCGTCCAGATCTTGACCCGCCGCACGATCGTCCGCACCGGGGTCTCCGGAGGCGGCGGCGTGTTCGTCAGCTCCGCCAGCAGGTCGAGCGGCGGCTTGGGCGGCAGGGGTTGCTGCGCGGTCCGCTCCGGCCCGACCTGCGGAATGGCGGCGGTCTTCTCGGCGGCGGGCGGAAGGGCCGGCTTCTCCTTGGGAGGAGCCGGTTCGTCGAGCGGCTTGAGCGCCACGAACTTGCTGGTGCGCTCGGAGTCACGCTCGGAGGTGGGCTTCTCGTCCTGCTTGTCGTCGGGCTCGGGGCCGGCGGGCTTCTCGTCCGGCTTGGCATCGCCCACCTTGAGCGTGGTGGTGGGCTGATCAACAGCGGGCGCCCGCACCTTGAAGGTGGCGGTGGGCTGATCGACGGGACGCTTCGGCTCGTCCTCACCAGCACTTGAGCTGGGCTCGGGCTCGCCATCGTCGTCCCGGTCGGCAGCCGGGACGTTTCCGCTGCTGACACGGGGGTCACGCTTCGCGTCGGGGTCCGGGCCGCTCGCGGAGCCGGACTCCGCGTCGCCGTCCCGGCCGCTCTCGGATTCGGACTTCGCGTCGGCACCGGAGGCGAGAGCGGCTTCGCCGCCGGGGGTGGCGTCCGCCTTCGGCTCGTCCGCCTCGGCGGTACGGCCAGGGGCCGGGGCCTCTTCGGCCGAGGGCTCGGCGTCGGGGCCGCCCGCGGGGCGGTCGTCCTCCGCGTCAGCGGTGGCACCATCCACAGCGACGCTGGAGCCAGACTCCGCGCCAGTGCCCGGGGCGGCGGCCGAGGCGGCTTCGCCGCCGGGGGGCGCGTCCGCCTTCGGCTCGTCCACGTCGTCGCTACGGCCACCGGCCACGGCGCCTTCGGCCGAGGGCTCGGCACCGGAGCCGCCCGCAGGGTCGTCGCCCTCCGCGTCAGTGGACACATCCTCGCCGGAGGCATCTCCGTCGGCGCCGGAGGCGGCGTCCGCCTCCGCCTCGTCCGCACCAGAGCCACGGCTACCCGCCGGGGTGTCCTCGCCCGAGGGCTCGGCGTCCGACCGCGCGTCGGCGCCGTCCTCCGGCTTCGCCTCCGACCGCTCGGCCTCCTCCGCGGCCTCGGCCTCGGCGTCGCCCGCCGACCGGTCGTCCTTCGCCTCCACAGTGCCGGAGGTGCCCTCCATCGCGACCGCATCCTCCGGCTCGGAGTCCGAACCTGCCTCGGAGTCCGTACGCGCCTCCTCGGTGTCGGCCGCCGCCTCCGGAGCCGTACCGTCGTCGGCCGAAGGCGCCGCGTCGCCGTCACCCTCGATGCCGCCGTCACTCTCCGCCCCGGCCCGCGACTCACGGTCACCCGAGCCCGAATCCGAATCCGAGCCCGCACCCTCAGCCCCGGCATCCGCCCCCGCGACCCAAGCCGCCACAGCGTCCCGCAGCCGGGTGTCACCCGCCTGGGACGACTGGGAGCCGTTCGCACCGGACTCCGCGGCGTCCTCCGCTTCCGAAGCAGCCGCAGAGCCCTCCCGCCCGGGGGAACCCTCAGCAGTCAAGCCCTCCGCCCCTGCCGTATCCGACGCAACCGAACCTGAAGCGTCCGTACCCGAGGCGCCCGAAGCCGACACGTCCGAAGCCGACACGTCCGCGACCCCGCGCGTGGAGAACACCGCCGTAGCCGTGTCCACCCTCCCCCGCTCCCGCCGTCGCTCGCGCGGCGGGACCGCCGCCACCGCCTCGCGGGCCACCGCGAGCCGCGGATCCGCAACCTGCGCGGGACGCGCGTCGGACCCACCCCCGGAGCCAGAGGCAGGACCCGGAACCGGAGCCGTGCTCCCCGACGTCGGTTCTGCCGACGACTCGTGCTGCTTCGACCTGTCGGGGGACTCGCCCGCCACCGATGCCTCCTCCATGCGCCACTCACCGTGCGCCCAACCGAACCATGAACCCTTGAAGAGCCGCCAACAGACATCCGGAATCGCTGTCCGAACCGTGTACCAGTGTCCTGTGTGCGGGCTTAACACCTGCGGTAGACGAGAACGACATACCTACTGGTTCCACTACATTCCGGTCACGCGCTCTCGACAGACCATTGTGAGAGGGGTCACCCTGTCATTCATCCACGCGGGGAGGCATGGATGGGCAGGAGCCGCAGAACGATTCCGGAGGAGCTTCTGCTGCTGGCGCTGGACCCGACCACGGGTACCACCGCACAGCCGCAGTCGCTCGACCTTGGTCTGGCCGGAGCACAGCTAGTGGAGCTGGCGCTGGCCGGACGGATAGCCCCAGACGGGGATCGTATCGCCGTGGTAGTACCACGGCCGACCGGAGATCCGACTTTGGACTGCGCGTTGGAGTTGCTGCGAAGGCGTGGCGCTCCTGTGCGTGCCGTCCACTGGATCGGCGGGCCCCGACTGGGGCTGCGCCAGACGTACCTATCGCATCTGGAGCGCTGCGGCATGGTCCATGCCGTCGCGGGACAGATGTGCGGGGTGCTCCCGACGACTCGCTATCAGGCGACCGACACGGAGATCAGCCGGGAGATCAAGGCCCGGCTGGACAGTGCGATCCGCACCGGCGTACCGCCGGACCCGCGGACCGCCGCACTGGCCGCGCTGGCGCACGCCGTCGGCCTGGGCAAGCACCTCTACCCGGGGAACGAAGGGCGCTCCTCGCGCTCCCGCCTCCGGGATCTGATCAGGCATGACCCCATGGGCGGACTCGTGGCGCACGCCGTGATGGACGTCCAGAACGGTGTGGCTGCCCAGCCTCGCCGCAGCCCGGCACCAACGGCCGGCCGTCAGGCCACCGCCGGAGCCAGGCCCGCACCGGAACCCGCTCGGGGTGTTCCGATGCAACCGCGCCGCGGATCCATGGCGCGCGCCGTGGCCCACTGAACCGCTGTTCCACGGCACAAGGCACTACACAACAACTGCAGGGCACTACAGAGCACCACGCGCACAGCACACCGTCAGCGCCGCACCGCAAGTCCCCAAGACCCGGTTCGGGAGCCGCTGAGCCGCGCGGGGCGGCAGGCCGTACGTCCGGACGACGACACGGCCCGCCGCCCCGCGCGGCCGTATGTCCGCCCATGTACCGACTGCCGCGAAGCGGGTCCGGCGAAGTCCGGTACGGCTGGGCAGCGCTCCAAAGGGGCGCGGGGCTGTGACATATGCGGCTCTGCCGCCCGGACACCACCAGCCACAACGGACCCGCAGGTGACGCACCGGACTTCCAGCGGAGCGCTTAGTGCCTGTCCGCGAACTGATCATTTCGGGGCTGTGCGCGCGTGGGCGCGGGCGAGTCTGCGCCGCATGAGGATGGTCAT